>DATLQD010000141.1:0-26697 GCA_035535315.1 Gaiellaceae bacterium | reverse complement strand
TTCGCCTCCGTCACGTTCGAGCCGTGCACCTGGTAGCCCATCGTGGCGGTCGTCGCGTCAGCGCCCGTCTCGGCACAGAGTCGTCTCCGGTTCTCGGAGACCCGGTCGTAGTCGTCGTCCGTCTTCGCGCCGAGATTCAACGACGCGTACGGACCCTCGCTCACCCCGCCCAGTCGGGTCGAGAACGCGACCCGGTAAGGCCCAGGCGCCTCCCACTCGAAGAGCTTCATCCTCCGACGATCCTGATCATCACGTCCGCCGAGCGGTCGAACGCGCTCTGGAAGAGCGTGAAGAACTCGTTCTGGAAGAGCAGGATGATCGCGAAAAGCGCGAGCATCCCGTACTGGTCGAGCGCCGCCCACCTGGCATACGTGGCGTTGGACATCACCGCCCCGACGATTCGAGAACCGTCCAACGGTGGGATGGGGATCAGGTTGAAGAGCCCCAGGATGATGTTGAGCTCGAAGGCGAGCTCAAGCACGTCGACGGTCCTCGGGCCGAGGTTGTCGACGTGGGTGCCTATTGCGGCGCAGCCCAGTGCGAGCAGGAAGTTCACGGCCGGGCCGGCCGCAGCCACGAGCGCCATCGACTCTTTCGGCCTCCTGAAGCGGCGCGCATCGACGAGGACCGGTTTCGCCCAGCCGAAGATGAAGCCGGTGAGGAAGTACGTAAGCGCGAACATCATCGTCCCGAGTGGGTCGATGTGCACGAGCGGGTTCAGCGTCAGGCGGCCCTGCTCGCGCGGCGTCGGGTCGCCGAGTCGCGTCGCGACGACGGCGTGCGCCAGCTCGTGGAGCGTCAGGCTGGCGAGCAGGACCGGCAGCAGGTACAGAAAGGTCTCGAGGTCGTTCACGCGGGCTCCGCGGCCAGGAGCTCCCGGGCCGCGTCGAGCTCCGCCGCCCGCCCTTCGACTTCGCCGTTTAGCTTGCGGCGTAGAAGCTCCTCCAGGATCGCGCCGACCAGAGGTGACTCGCCGACTCCGAGCTCGGCCAGATCGGCGCCGGAGATCTCGAGCCGGACGCCGCGAAGCTCGTCGAAGTACCGCTCGAGCCGCTCGCGCGCGGTCCCCTTCGCCACGGCCAGCGCGAAGAGCGCCCCGTCCGGGTCGTGTGGCGCGACGAGCGCGTACACGACCGCCGGCTCGGTAGCGTCCTCGAGGCGCAGGTTGAGCTTCGGCGCGACCGTGACGGCGTCTGCGATCAGGTCGGCATCGCGCCGCCGGATCTTCAGGCGCGCAAACCAGTCGTAGAGCTCGTCGGGCGGAAGCGTACGAGCGAGCGCGGCCAGCCGAAGGCGCCAAGCCGGAACCTCAGGCGTGTAGCGGTCCCGAAGACCGTCCAGCTTCTTGATCAGCTCCACTGCCGCCTCGTCTGCCGTGAGATGTGGATGGATGGCCCGGTCGATCCCGAGCTCGGACAGGCGAAGGACGGACTCGCCCACGCGCGCCTCACCGAGCAGGGCCTGAAGCTCGTCCCTGAGCCGCGCGGAGGAGAGCTCGCCCACGAGATCCATCTCGACGCATGCCCGCGCGAGTGCGACCGTATGGGCGTCCATCGCAAAGCCGTACCGGTTCTCGTAGCGAATGGCACGAAAGATGCGTGTCGGGTCGTCGATGAACGAGAGGTTGTGGAGGACGCGTATGACCCGGCGCTCGAGGTCCCTGAGCCCGTCGAAGGGGTCGACGAGCCGACCGAAGTCCTCGCCACGAAGCGAGGCGGCCATCGCGTTGATCGTGAAATCCCGCCGGAAGAGATCCTGGCGGATCGACGCCCGCTCGACGCGCGGCAGAGCTGCCGGATAGTCGTAGAACTCGGTCCGCGTGGTCGCGACGTCTACGCGCTCGCCGTCGGCGGAGATCACGATCGCCGTCCCGAACTTCTCGTGCGGGACGATCCTGCCGCCGAGTGCGCCGGCGAGAGCGTCGGCGAACGCGATTCCGTCTCCCTCGACCGCGATGTCGACGTCGAAGCTAGGTTCGCCCATGAGGACGTCGCGGACCGCGCCGCCAACGAGGTAGACGCCTTCGTATCCCTCACTGACGGCCTGTACGGCCTCGAAGACGGGTGCAAGCCGCTCCAGCCCGGCGAGCTGCTCCGCGATCGAAGCCTCAGGGCGCTCCTCGCCGACGCCCACGGGCTCCTCGAACGCCCGCAGGAGATCGCTGCGCGTGACGACTCCGATGACTTCGCCTTCCCTGACCACAGGCACGCGCCCCACGTCGGTCGAGGCGAGGAGGCGGTGCAGCTCTGCAAGCGGGGTCTCCGGGCTGCAGGTCACGACGCTCGAGCTCATCACCGACTTCACCGGCGCGTGGGAGAGCCCATGGCCGATGGCCTTGTCCAAGTCTTCGCGCGTGACGATTCCGGCTAGGGCACGAGGTTCCCCAATGAGCATGCCGCTCTGACGATGCTGCTGGCAGAGCACCATCGCGTGCGCCACCGTGTCCTCGGCCTCCACGAACCGCGGTGGCCGCGACATGATGTCAACGGCGGCCAAGGGCTTCCGGAGCGCGCCCGGTAGCGCGGCTACGGCGGCGGCGCGTGCATCATCGAGCGGGCCGCGGTAGACCGCCGAAGCCGCCTGCGGATGGCCCCCGCCCCCGAGCTCCCGGGCCACTGCGGCGGCGTCGAGCTCGGCGACTCGGGCCCGAACGACACAAAACACCCGCCCGTCCATCTCGACGAGGAGGACGAGCGCTCGGCAATCGGTCAGGTCGACGAGCTTGTGAGCCAGGTTCGAGATCCCGTCGACGTACATCGGCCAGGAGACCGCGGCGAGGAGGATCTCGAAGCCCCCGGCCTCGATGGTCTCGAGCGAGCCGAGCAGCGCATCCAGGAGCGTTCGCTCACCCTCCCCGAGAGGCGTGTGGAGGTAGCGTGCGACGACGTCCTGCTGCGCACCGTGCCGCAGACACCAGGCGAGCGCGTCCGCGTCCCGCCGCGTGACGCCGGGATAGGTGAGGGAGCCGGTGTCCTCGTGTATCCCGAGCGCGAACACGGTTGCCTCGAGCGGCGAGACCGGCAGCTCGCGCTCTGCGAGCACGCCGACGAGCGTCGTCGTGAGTGCTCCGTCGTCGGAGACGACGAGGTTCTCGGAGCGGACCCAGTCCGTCGTCTCGCCCGCGTGGTGATCGAAGGCTAGGACGTCGACATCGGGCCTCCTGGCGACCGCTTCCAGCTCGCCGAGCCGCTCGGGCTGGAGCGCCTCAATGAGGATCAGGCGCTCGATCCGGTCGACATCGAGCCGGCCGGCCTCGATTACGTCGAGCTCGTCGGCGTGGAGGCGGTAGAACTCGCGAACGTTCCGGTTCAGGGACCCGGAAAGGGCGACGACGGCGCCCGGATAGAGCCGGCGAACGGCAAGCATGGACGCGAAGGCGTCGAAGTCGGTGTTCGAGTGCGTGGCGATGACATCCACACAGAGAAGGTTAGTCGCGGCCGGAGCGGCCTCCTGTGCGTCCTAGATGTGCGCGACTGCTTCGATCTCGATCTTCGCCCCCTGTGGGAGCGCTGAGACCTCGATCGTCGCACGCGCCGGCGGCGTATTGCCGACGTGCTTCGCGTAGACCTCGTTCATGGCGGCGAAGTCGCCGAGGTCCGCGAGGTAGATCGTCGTCTTCAGGAGCTGCTTCGGGCTCGAGCCCGCCTCCTCGAGAATGGCCCGCAGGTTCTTCATGACCTGCTCGGTCTGCTCCTCGATGCCGCCGCCGAGCATCTCGTTTGTCTCAGGGTCGATCGCAAGCTGTCCTGATACGAAGATGAGCTGGTCGAAGCGAATCGCCTGCGAATACGGCGCCCCCTGAAACGGTGCGGGGGCGCGCTCCGTACGGATGACTTCCTTACTGGACACGGCGGGCCGCACCATATCGAACGAATGGCGGCCCGTCTCCACGGGCAGGGCCATCCCGATCGACCAGCTACGACTCGACGCGCTCGATGCTCGCGCCGAGCATGCGGAGGCGGTCGTCGATCCGCTCGTAGCCGCGGTCGATCTCGCCAACGTTCCCGATCGTCGACGTGCCCTCCGCGCAGAGCGCGGCGATGAGCATTGCCATGCCTGCCCTGATGTCCGGGCTGACCATGCGGTCGCCGTAGAGCTTCGCGGGGCCGTTCACGATCGCCCGATGCGGATCGCAGAGGATGATCCGGGCCCCGAGGTTGATCAGCTTGTCAACGAAAAAGAGGCGGTTCTCGAACATCTTCTCGAAGATCAACACCGTGCCCTGCGCCTGAGTGGCCACCGCGAGTACGATCGACGTCAGGTCGGCCGGAAAGGAGGGCCACGGGCCGTCTTCGATCTTCGGGATCTGGGAACCGACATCGTCCCGGATCACGAGATCCTGGCCGCCCGGAACGCGGACGCTGGTGCCGTCGAGCTCCCAGCGCACGCCGAGTCGCTCGAACCCGGGCCAGATTCCGAGGAGATGCGTGGAATCGACGTCCTCGATCACCATCTCGCCCTCCGTGACCGCTCCGAGCCCGATGAAGCTCGCGACCTCGATGTGGTCGGTGCAAATCCGCCATTCCCCGCCATGGAGCCGCTCGACGCCCTCGACCCGCAGGACGTTCGAACCGATCCCGGTGATCCGGGCGCCCAGGGAGTTCAGGAAGTTGCAGAGATCCTGCACGTGGGGCTCACAAGCGGCGTTGCCGATCACCGTCTCGCCGGCGGCGAGGGCCGAAGCCATGATCGCGTTCTCGGTCCCCGTCACGGAAGCTTCGTCGAGGAAGAGCTGCGTGCCCTTGAGCCCGGCCGGCGCTTTCATCCTGAGCCGCCTGTTCGCGTGTATCTCGGCACCGAGCCGTTCGAGTGCGTCGATGTGCGTGTCTATCCGCCGCCGGCCGATGACGTCTCCGCCCGGCGGCGGAACGATGGCCTCTCCTTCGCGCGCAAGCAGGGGCCCGGAGAGCAAGATCGACGCCCGAATCCTGCTGCAGAGCTCCTCGTCGAGCTCATGCTTGGAGATCGTTGCGGCCCGGATCCGGACACGTCCGTCAGCCGGTGCCTCGACCTCGACTCCGAGATCGGCGACAAGCTCCAACATGGTCTCGACGTCCGTGATCGCGGGGACGTTCGTGAGCGTCACCCATTCCTGCGTCAGGAGACATGCGGCCACGATCGGAAGGGCCGCATTCTTGTTCCCGGCAGCACGGACGGAGCCGGAGAGCGGGCGTCCGCCTTCGATGACGAACGACTCGCTGGCAGTAGTGGACACGGCGACGTTGAGCATGACCCTTCCTCTTCACCCGGACAAGGTAAGCCGGGCGAGGCGGGTTATCCTAGCCGCCCGTATGGACGTAACGAGAGACCGCGCCTGGGAGACGCTGACCCGGTATACGCAGGCCGAGCCACTGCGCCGGCACGCCCTCGCGGTCGAGGCTGCCGTGGGGGGATACGCCCGGCGCTTTGGTGCGGACGAGGAGCTCTGGCGGGCGACGGCCCTCCTCCACGACTTCGACTATGAGATCCATCCGACGCTCGACAAGCATCCGCAGGACGGGGCCCCGATCCTGCGCAATGAGGGCTATCCCGAGGAGCTCGTCGAAGCGGTGCTCTCGCACGCCGAGCACCTGGCGATCCCGCGAGACACGCCGCTCAAAAAGACGCTCTTCGCCTGTGACGAGCTGGCGGGCTTCGTGCACGCCTGCGGGCTCGTTCGCCCCGACGGGATCGCGACTCTCGAGCCGAAGTCCGTCAAGAAGAAACTGAAGCAGCCGTCGTTCGCCGCGGGGGTGCATCGCGACGAGGTCTACGCGGGCGCCGAGGGCCTCGGCGTCGAGCTCGACGACCACATCAGGAACGTGGTCGAGTCGATGCGTCCGATCGCCGCCGAGCTCGGCCTCCGGACGGAAGCAGGCGGCGGCTAGGCCTAGAGACCGGCGGCGAGTCGCTCGAGGTCTTCCGGGCTCGTCCAGAAGCCGCACGAAGCCCGGACCCAGCCGAGGCCCGGCAGGTCGCGGACAACGACGCCGCGATCGGCAAGTCCGGCGACGAGCTCGGCAGCGTCACCTTTTGGCCGAAAGGACACGATCGTCGCCTGGCCGGGCTCGGTGATCATCTCCGCCTTGGCCTCGCAGAGCTCGCGACACGCTTCCGCGGTCTCACGCGCACGCGCGAAGCGTTCGTCGCCTACCTCCTCGGCGAAGTGGATCGACGCCAGCAAGCCGGCCAGGGGCCCCGGCCCGATCCACACTGACTCGAACCGCCTAGCATCGGGCCACGGCACGAGCGCGGTGGTGTCCTCCCACGAGAGGTAGGACGGGGCGGTCAGGGCGAGCTCCTCCACCCGGTCAGGACGGACGTAGAGTGCTCCGGTCGTATCCGGGCCGAGGAGCCACTTCTGGCCGGACACGGTGTAGAAGTCGCAGCCGAGAGAGCGGACGTCGACGGGAACTGCCCCCACCGACTGGGCGCCGTCCACCAGGAGCCGAAAGCTGCGGCCTGCGAGCTCGGCGACGGGAAGGACCGCTCCAGTCGTCCAGGCAACGTGCGAGAGGGCAACGAGGCGGGTGCGGGCGGACAGCTCCGCCTCGATTGCTGCAAGCGCTTCCGACGCGGGCCTGTCCTGGAGGCGGGCGACCCGCACCTGCGCGGGTGAGACGTGGAGGGCGCCGAGAAGGCCGGGATGCTCGAGGTCGGTCGTGACGACCTCGTCCTCCGGGCCTACCTGGAGCCCCGAGAGCACGACGTCGCAGCCCTCCGTCGTCGACGTCGTCAGGGCAAGTGAATCCGAGTCCGCCCCGATCGTGCTCGCGAGCGCTGCGCGCAGGTCGCTTCTGATCTCTTTGGACTCGTCCCAGAGCGCGAGGCTCGACCGACCCTCGACGAGCACGCGCTTCTGCCAGCGCACGACCAGGTCCACCGTTCTCTGCGGGAGTGGCCCGAACGTGCCCGTATTCAGATACGCGAGCCGCTCGAGCACGGGCAGCTCGGCGCGGACGGCCGCGAGGTCTATGCGACCACCGCCTCGACCGGCGCATGATCGGAGAGGAGCGCGCCGTCCTCGGTCCGCCGCTGCTCCACGGGCCAGCGACTGGGCCCGCGCTCGAACTCGAGACCCCGCACGAGGATCTGGTCGATGCCGTCCAGAGGCTCCGAGAAGCCGACCAGGGAGTGGCCCCGGGCGTTGAAGTCGCCGCACAGGATCGTGGGCGCTTCGGGGGGCCACAACCGAGCGAGCCGGTCGGCTTCGGCCGCCGCGAGGGAGTGATCCTTGGTCGCGTGGAGATTCGCGACGACGATCACACGCTTTCGCTCCCGCACGTTGACAGCCTGGCAGACACGGCGGTTCCAGGCCCAGTCGAGGCGCTCGCGGAGCGAGAGCCTACGGGCGCGCCCCTCTGCCGATCTGAAGGACCCCGGGTTCAAGCGAATGATTCGCTGCCTGCCGACGAGTTCGAGCCGGCTGGAGAGGAGCAGGGCGTTCGCCTGGCCGGTGAGGAGGGATCGCAAGCGTTGTGGGTTCCGCTCGGTGAGCCTCCGTGCGAGCGGACCCCCGAGCGGCAACATCGCGACGGCGGGGAAGACCGTCATGCCGCTCCACGCTCCGAGCCGGTCGAGCGCCCAGACCGGAACCTCCTGGAATGCGACCACGTCTGGGCCGTCCTCGACCACCGTTCGAACCATTTCCTCCAGGTGGAGGGCGCTCGACGGAGGCGAAGTGCGGCCGTGGAAGACGTTCCACGTTCGGACGAGGAGACTCATGGCCGCGATTACTGTAGGGCGGTGCGCGTCACGCTTGTCGACCCTGGAGCGTTCACGATCCCGTACGACCACGCGCTCGCGTCGGCGCTTGCCCGCCGCGGGCTCGACGTCGAGCTGGTGACGTCGCGGTTTCGCTTCGGCCAGGTGCCCGCCCCCGAGGGGTACCGGCGCCGTGAGCTCTTCTACCCCGTCAGCTCCAGGCTCTTCGGCCGTTCGAGGCTGCGACTCCCCGTCCGCGCCGCGGAGCACCTTGTGGGCCTGGCGCGGCTCCGACGCCTTCGCACGGACGTGCTGCACATCCAGTGGGCACCGCTCCCGCCCGCAGATCTGCGCCTGCTTCCGCTCGATGGGCCTTCGGTGATCACCGCGCACGACGTCCTCCCGAGACGTTGGGCCTCGAGGCCCGACCACTGGCGCCGCCTCTACGGCCGGTTCGACCGTGTGATCGTCCACAGCGAGCACGGGCGAAACCGTCTCGTCGACGAGGTGGGCGTCGAGCGCGACCTGACCCGCGTCATCCCCCACCCCGTCTTTCCGGGCTCGACGGCGTACGAAGACGACGGGAGGACGATCCTCGTCGTCGGCGTCATCCAGCCGTACAAGCAGCTCGACCACGTCCTCGAGGCAGCCGCGCGACTCGGCGCCCGCACGATTGTCGCCGGGGATCCCGCCATGGACGTTTCGCGCTGGCGCAACCGGCCCGATATCGAATGGCGGCTCGGCTATCTCGATGACTCTGAGCTCGACGACGCCCTGCACCGGGCCACGGTCGCGGTCTTCGCCTACCGGCAGGAGATCGACCAGAGCGGCGCGCTCCTGCGCGCCCTCGGGTCCGGCGTGCCGACGGTGACCTACGACGTGGGTGGGATGGCCGAGCCCGTCCGCCGCTTCGGCGCGGGGGCCGTCGTTCCCGCGAACGACCGTGAGGCACTTGCGGTAGCAGCGGGGCGGCTGCTCGAGGACACCGATGCGCTCGCCTTGGCGCGAGAGGGTGCACGCCGCGCCGCCGCCGAGCTCACGTGGGAAGCAGCGGCGGCGGCGCACGAGGCCGTCTACGAGGAGATCACCCGCTGAGCCCATCCGGCCGCTTCCAGGAGTTGGCCGAGCGCCAGCTGGCGCTCTTCCGCGAGGACCAGGCCGAGCTGCTCGCCGAGGTCGAGGAGGCGCTTTCGGCCTACGACGGCGCAGGTCGGGACGAAGCCGAGGAGCGCTACGGAGAGTTCCTCGACCTCGTGGACACGGGCCGTGAGGCACTTGTCGACATGCGAGATGCCTTCGCGGAGTCGCTCGACGAGGAGGCGGCCGAGGAATACCGACTCGTCTTCGACGACCTCGTCCGAAAACGGCTGCCCCGCTTCGGTTTGGAGCTCGACTAGCGTCCGCGACGGCGCGGTACAACCGCCGTGTGGGAGAGATACGGATCGGCTGCTCCGGCTGGAACTACCAGGACTGGCGCGAGCGCGTGTACCCGAAAGGGCTACCTCCGCGCCGTTGGCTGGAGCACTACGCGACGCTCTTCGACACGGTCGAGATCAACAACACTTTCTACCGGCTTCCGAGTCCTTCGGCTGTGACCCGTTGGGTCGAGGAGAGTCCGCCGGGATTCGTCTTCTCCGTCAAGGCGAGCCGCTACCTGACCCACGTGAAGCGCCTCACCGACCTGGGGCCTGGTCTCGAGCGCTTCTACGAGCGGATCGGGCCGCTCGCAAGCTCGCCAAAGATGGGCCCGGTGCTCTGGCAGCTTCCCGGCACCTTTCGGCGGGACGACGACCGGCTCGGCGGCGCTCTCGCTCAGCTGCCCGCCGGCCGGCACTGCTTCGAGTTTCGGCACGAGAGCTGGTTCGCCGGCGACGTCTACGCACTCCTCCGCGAGCGAGGCGTCGCGCTCGTGATCGGCGACCATCCGGCCCGCCCCTTCCAGGCGCACGAGCTGACGGCCGATTGGACGTTCCTCCGCTTCCACCACGGCCACCGGGGCCGGAACGGCAACTACTCGGAGCGGGAGCTCGAGGAGTGGGCGCTCCGCATCGCGCGCTGGAGTGGCAAGGCTGATGTTTACGCCTACTTCAACAACGACTGGAAGGGCTACGCGGTGCGGAACGGGCTCTGGCTCAAGAAACGTCTTAACACGTGAGCGAAACGACTTCTCCCCCGCTTGTAAACAGTGTGGCTAACCGTATTCCTGGTCTGCAGAGTCACTGCCACACTTCGGTACGTGGCCATGAGTGTGCTGATCGTCGACGACCATCCGAGCTTTCGCGCCACGGCGCGGGTCCTCCTCGAGTCCGAGGGGTTCGACGTGGTGGGTGAGGCCGAGGACGGATCGAGCGCGCTCGAGGCAGTTGCGGCGCTCCACCCGCAGATCGTCCTTCTTGACGTCCAGCTTCCCGACCTGGACGGCTTCGAAGTCGCTGCGCGCCTCGCTGAACTAAACGGAGCCGCGCCGGCAGTCATTCTGACTTCGAGCCGGGACCGCATGGACTTCGGCACGCTCGTCGAGGAGAGCGGTGCGCGTGGGTTCGTGCCGAAGGCCGAGCTGTCCGGCGCAGCGCTGCTCTCCCTGCTTAACTAGGTCGCTATGAGCCTCCTCAGGACGGCGCTGTGGCCTGTCGCGCTGCTCACGGGTCTTGGCGCCTTCGCCCTCATCCTCGCGAGTGAGCACGAGGAGGCGCCCCTGATGACCGGAATCCTCACGCTCCTGGTCGGGTGGTCGTTCGCCTTCAGCGGCCTAATCGCCTGGAGTCGCAGGCCTTCGAACTTCTTCGGTGCGCTGATGGTGGCGGCCGGGCTCGCATGGTTCGTCCGGGCCGTGGTTGCCGCGGACCAGGCCTTCGCGTTCACCCTGGGCCAGATCCTGCAGTACCTCGTCTTCGGGATCCTCGTCCATCTCTTGCTTGCCTATCCGCGCGGCGCGCTCGAGTCTCGCCTGGCGCGGTTCCTCGTGACTGCCGCCTACCTGGAAGTGACGGTCGTTCAGGTCGTCTACCTCCTCTTCGAGCGCCCTCGGGCGCCCGGCTGCGCGGGCTGCCCTTCGAACGAGATCCTCGTGTCCGAGAACCACACCGTTGCAGACGGGATCCTCTTGGGGAGTCGGGTGGCCGGGGTCGTGATCGCCGTCCTGGTTGCCTGGGTCTACATGAAGCGGTGGCGAGCGGCGACGCCGGCCGCGCGGCGCGTTCTCGGGCCCGTGCTTGCCACGGGTCTTCTGGCGACCGCGCTGACGACGATCTGGCTCGTCGCGAGCACCGTCGACGAGGACGCCGGCCGCTACGCCTTCTGGGCCACCATGGCGGGTCTTGCCCTCGTCCCGCTCGCGTTTCTCGCAGGACTCCTGCGCAGCCGGCTCGCCCTGGCGAACGTCGGCCAGCTCGTCGTCTCGCTGGGGCAGACTGCCCGGCCGGGCGAGCTTCGCGACGCGATCGCCCAGGCTCTCGGAGACCCGTCCGTCAATCTTGCCTACTGGCTACCGGAGTCGGAGAGCTGGGTTCGCATTGACGGCAGGCGCCTGCCTTCCCTCGCCTCTCCCGACGGGCGTAACGTCGCAACGATCGTCGAGCGAAACGGCGAGCGCGTCGCCGCGATCGTTCACGACGCCTTCCTCCTCGAGGACCCAGAGCTCCTGGATGCCGTCGTCGCCGCCGCGGGCCTTGCGCTTGAGAACGAGCAGCGCCTGGCTGCGCTCACGCAGTCCGAGGCGCGCCTGCGGGCGGTCATCAACGCTTTGCCCGATCTCATGTTCCGCGTGTCCCGGGACGGCACTTACCTCGCGGTCAAGGCAGAGCGTACGGGCGATCTGGTCCTACCTCCCGACCAGATGATCGGCCGGAACGTGAGGGACATCCTTCCGCGTGAGATTGCCGGTCCCATGCTCAACTGCATCGAGGATGCTCTCGCACAGGGCGCTGCCCGCACGGTCGACTTCGAGTACGAGCTCGAGCTGGAGGGCTTCCCTCGCTTCTTTGAGGCACGCATCGTCCCAGGCGGCGAAGATGAAGTCGTCATGCTCGTCCGCGATTTCACCGAGCGCCACACCTCGGAGCTCGAGCGCCAGCGTTTGCAGGCGGCGCTCCGTGAGCGGCTGGAAGAGCTTCAGGCGTCGCGGGCCCGGATGGTGGAGGCCGGCGATAACGAGCGGCGGCGGCTGGAGCGGAACCTCCACGACGGCGCCCAGCAGCGGCTCGTCTCGCTCTCCCTCAGCCTGCGGCTCGCGCAAGCGAAGTTGGCCGACCCCGAGGCAGCGCGCACGATTCTCGACGGCGCGAGCCAGGAGCTTGCAGCCGCGCTCGAAGAGCTCCGAGAGCTCGCACGCGGCATCCACCCGGCCGTCCTCACGGATCGCGGACTCGGGCCCGCCCTCGAGACGCTCGTCGGTCGAACACCGCTCCCGGTCGAGTTCGAGACCAACCTCGAGGAACGCCTCCCCGAGCAGATCGAGGCAGCCGCCTACTACGTGGTCTCCGAGTCTCTGGCCAACATCGCCAAGTACGCGAACGCCTCGTCGGCGCGCGTCAGCATCACCCGGCGCAACGGCGCAGCGATCGTCGAGGTAGCCGACGACGGCATCGGTGGGGCCGACCCGACCCAGGGCTCCGGGCTCCGCGGCCTCGTCGACCGCGTGGAGGCGCTCGCGGGCCGGCTCGAGGTCGAAAGCGTGCCCGGGCGCGGTACGCAGATCCGGGCGGAGATCCCATGCGAGTAGTTCTCGCCGAAGACTCGATCCTGCTCCGCGAGGGAATCGCGCGCATCCTCGTCGAGTCGGGATTCGAGGTGGTCGGGCAAGCCGGAACCGCCGAAGAGCTCCTCCTGAAGGTGCGGAGTTACTCCCCGGACGTCGCCGTCATCGACATCCGCATGCCGCCGACTCAGAGTGACGAGGGCCTTCAGGCCGCGCAGGAGATCCGCTCGCGTCACCCGGACTGCGGCGTGCTCGTTCTCTCCCAGTACGTCGAGCCGGCATACGCGATGGAGCTCCTCGCCGAGAGCGCGGAGGGCGTGGGCTACCTTCTCAAGGATCGTGTCTCGGACGTCGAGGAGTTCGCCGCGGCTGTTCGGCGGGTCGGCGAGGGCGGCTCCGCTCTCGATCCCGCGATCGTCTCGCAACTCGTGGGGCGGCGCCGGAACGACGATCCCGTCCAGAGGCTCACGCCCCGCGAGCGCGATGTCATGGAGTTGATGGCGGAGGGCCGCTCCAACCAGGGGATCGCCGAGCGGCTCGTGGTCACCGAGCGCGCGGTCGAGAAACACGTGACGAGCATCTTCGGGAAGCTGCGACTCCCTCCGGCGGCTGAGGATCACAGGCGCGTCCTCGCCGTACTCGCCTTCCTCCGTTCCTAGCAAAGCTCTCCCGTCAACGGCCGCCAAAATGGTGGGCGCCCGGGAGTGCGGAGCCGATCTCCGAGTCGTGCGCAACCCTGCGTGCGAGAGGCGCCAGGCTGGCCAATTCGTCGACGACGATGTTCCTATTTCGCTCGTAGTGCTCGTAGCGTCCGCGGGCCAGGAGAAGCGGCTCGCCCCGGACGGTGGCGCGATAGCGCTCATAGACGGGCGGCGGGACGATCAGATTCACCTGCTCATGCTCGTCCTCGATCAGCATGAAGACGACGCCGTTGGCGGTCGCAGGCCGCTGGCGCGCGACGACCAGTCCAGCCACTGCGATGCGGCTTCCGTGCGCCAGTTCGGCGAGATCGAGGCTCGAGGCGACCTCAGCCGGCAGATGGGGGCGCAGGAGCTCGAGTGGGTGAACGCCGACCGAGAGCCCGGTCGTCCTGTAGTCGGCGAGCATCCGCTCCCAGGGCGTCTGCTCTTCGAGGTCGGGGATCTCGCTTGCGGGCTCGAGTGGAAGTGCGAGCTGGCGAGCGTCGCCTCCATCCCCGGCCGAGACCGAGCGCGGCGCGAGGCCGAGTCGCCAGAGGAGCTGCCGGCGCGGCCAGCCGAAGACGTCGCAGGCCCCCGACGCGACGAGCGCCTCGAGGCCGGGACGGTCGAGGGGAGCGCGCTGGGCCAGGTCGCCGACGCCGCGGAACGGCCCACGGTCCCCGCGCTCGCTGACCAGAGCCCTGGCCGGCTCCTCGCCCAGGCCCTTGATGTACCCGAGCCCGACGCGAACGCCTTTCCCCTCGATCAGGCACCTTGCATCGCTCAGATTGACATCCGGAGGCCACACCTCGATCCCGTGTCGCTGTGCGTCGCGGACAAGGCTGGCCGGTGGGTAGAAGCCCATCGGCTGGGCGTTCAGGAGCGCGCAGAGGAACTCTCCGGGATAGTGGTGCCGAAGCCAGGCGGACTGGTACGCCAGCAAGCCGAAGGCGGCCGCGTGGGACTTCGGGAACCCAAAGGCCGAGAAACCGACGAGTTTCGACCAGACGAGCTCCGCGGTCTCGGTGTCCACTCCCTTCGTGACGGCCCCCATCAGAAAGCGGCCGCGGTAGGCGAGGAGCGCCTCCTCACTCCGCTTCCGGCTCATCGCCCGGCGAAGGCCCTCGGCCTCTCCGACGCTGAAGCCAGCGAGCGCGATCGCGACGTCGAGCACCTGGTCTTGGAAGACGACCACCCCGAGCGTCTCCCTGAGCGGTTCTGCCAGGAGCGGATGGTCGTAGGGCGGCTCGTAGTCGGGATCTTCGCGCCGGCGTTGGCGCCGCTCGATGTAGGGATGGACAGCCTTCCCCTGGATCGGCCCGGGCCGGACGAGCGCAACCTGAACGGTGAGATCGTCGAGGTTCTCGGGGCGCGTCCGGAGGAGGCTCTGCATCTGCGCACGGCTCTCGATCTGAAAGAGCCCGACCGTGTCGGCATCCTGGATCTCCCGGTAGACGTCAGCGTCATCCAGCGGGATCCGGGAGAGGTCGATGGTCTGGCCGCGAAGCGAGACGATCTGCTCGACGCATTCCTCGACGGCGGAAAGCATGCCGAGGCCGAGGAGGTCGATCTTGAGGAAGCCAGCATCGGCACAGGAGTCCTTGTCCCACTGGCAGACCTGGCGCCCCTCCATGGCTGCCGGCTCGACGGGAACGAGCTCGACGAGCGGCCGGGTCGAGATGACCATGCCTCCCGGATGCTGGGAGAGATGGCGCGGCAGCCCCGCGATCTCGCCGCAGAGCTCGCGAAAGGCGCGCCAGCGTGGCGATTCGAGCTTCGCCTCGGCATCCGGAAGAAGCCCGAGCTCCTCCCCCACCTTGCGCGCGTTCCAGCCCTCGGAGAGCCGAGCCAGCCGTTCGAGCTCCGCCGCAGGCAGGCCGAGTGCCTTGCCGACGTCCCGGATCGCTCCGCGAGAGCGGTAGGTGGAGAAGCTCGCAACGAGCGCCGCTCGCTCGTGTCCGTACCGCTCGGTCACCTCGACGATCAAGCGCTCGCGGATGTCGCGCGGGAAGTCGAGGTCGATGTCGGGAACCGAGTCGAGCTCCCGGTTCAGGAATCGCCCGAGCGAGAGCTCGGCAGCGACCGGATCGACATGCGAGAGCCCCGTGAGGTAGCAGACGAGCGAGCCGACCGAGCTCCCGCGACCTCGTCCCGGGGGCAGTAGGTGCCTCGGGGAGCCCGGGCCCCGGACTTCCGCGGCGACTTCGCGTGCGAGCTCGAGCACCTCGTGATGGAGGAGAAAGAACCCGGAGAGGCCGATGTCGGCAATCAGGTTCAGCTCCTCGTCAAGCCGCGCGTCCGCGCGGGCGCGGAGCAAGGCATGCGTATGCCGGTAGCGCTCATCGAAGGCCCGGCGGCAGACCCGGGCGAGCTGCACGTCTGCCGGATCTTCCCGGTCGGAGAAGTCGGGGTAGCGATAGCCGAGCTCTTGCGTCAGGTCGAACCGGAGCCGTTCCGCAAGCTCGACCGTGGTCCGAAGCGCGTCCCGATCGTCCGGCCAGCGCGCGACCACGTCCTCGGGTGGGAGGAGCGCCACCTCCTCGTTCCCCCGACGCGCGGGCTCGCAGGCCTCGAGTGAGCTGCGCTCCCCGATCGCGACGAGGACGTCCTGAAGTTGCACGCGCCGCGGATGGTGTGCATGCGCGTTTCCCGTCACGACCGTCCGGAGGCCGAGAGTTTCCGCCAGCTCGCGAAGCCCGGCGTTCCGGCGAGCGTCACCGCGAAGGAACGGGCGCTGGAGCTCGACGAAGAAGTGCTCCGCGCCCACAGCACGGGCCAGTCGAGCAGTCGCGTTCGGATCGCGAAGGGCAAGGCCGGATCGAGCGCAGCCCGAGAGGCAGACGAGCCCTTCGTGCGCTTGCTCGAGCTCTGCGAGCGGCAAACGGGGCTCGAGCCGCTTTCCCGCATGTGCGGCCGTGAGCAGGCGGCAGAGCGTCGAGTAGCCGAGTTGCGTCTCAACGAGGAGCGTGACATGCGAGCCGTCTTCTAGCGTCACCTCGGCACCGGTGATGGCGCGAATCCCAAGCGAGCTGGCCGCGTGCGCGAATTCGAGCGAGCCGTAGACGCCGTCGTGGTCCGTCAGCGCCAGGGCCGGGTACCCGAGCTCGGCTGCCCGCAGAGCCAGCTCCTCGGGCAGCGAGGCGCCGTCGAGGAAGCTGTAGGCCGAGTGGCAGTGAAGCTCGATGTAAGGCGTCACGGTCCAGACGCCGTTCCTTCACATTCGGCGCGCCACGGGTGAGCCCGCCGGCAATACGATCGACGCAGAGGGGTAATCATCGGGGGTCCCCCGGGGGCACAATCTCTCGGGGACAGATCTTGCGTCGCTGAGCGCTTCTGCGAACATCGTGTCCATGGATGCGCAGGCGCGGTTCGACGAGATCGCCGACGAACTCGCGGCCCGCGATCCCGCGGTCGCTCTCGGGCAGATGTTCGGGATGCCGTGCGTGAAGCGAAACGGCAAGGCCGGCGTGGGCTTCTACAAGGGCGAGATGGTCTTCAAGCTCCCGGATGAGGTCCAGCGTGAGCGTGCTCTTGCCCTTAAGGGCGCCAAGCTCTTCGACCCGATGGGCGGCAGGCCAATGCGCGAATGGGTGCAGGTTCCGGCGACCCATGCGGATGAGTGGGCCGGATTCGCCGCGGTCGCAACCGAGGCGCTCCCGTAGTCTCAGGCACGCTGAGAGAACCACCGCCCCTGCTCGTCGCTGAAAACGATGACGTTCTGACCCGTCTCCAGGACGAGATCGAAGTAGCGTCGCTGTACAGGTCGCTCCGTCCACCAGCGGTCGACGATCCGCCACTCCTCTCTGACCAGCGCGACGGGAACCCTCCCCACTTCGGCCGGCACGCCCCGGTCGGCTGCGACGAGCGCGTCCCGCGGCTCGTTCAGTCGTCGCGTGGAACGAGTATGGCCCGGCTCTCCGGGACGCGCGACCACGGCGCTACCTCCACGATCGTGCAGACGGCGTCGAGGCCGGCTGCGGCTCTGACCTGACGCAATCCATCGCGCAGGCGCTCCCGCAGTCGGCCACCGCGCGGCGCTACGAGCTCGGCTTGTGTGCCGACCGAGTCCTTTAGCTCCCCGAGCTCGAGCCGAAGCGTGAGGGCAGGAGCCGGCACTTCGTTGAGCTTTGGTGTGAGCGCAAGGCCGATTCTTTCCGGATCCGCCGTGGCCTCGCGGAGGGTCAGAGCCCGGCGCCAGGACCCGCCGCCTACGAGCCGCGCCGAGAGCGCGAGCTGGCGGGGAGCTCGCCCCGCCCGCTCCGGTCGTGCGAGCAGGCGGTCGAGGAGCGCAGCAAGGGCTCGCTTGAGCGTCTGCTCGTTGGCGATCGGCTCGGGGAATTCGAGCTCTTCCGCGAGCTCCGATGCAGGGTGGCGGGATATGACGCCTCGGGCGTCCTCGTCGCGTGCGAGCCGATGCGCCTCCGCCCCGTCCGCGCCCAGGCGGTCGGCGACCGACACGGCTGGAAGACGAGCCAGCTCGCCCAGGCGCTTGATGCCGAGCTCGGAGAGCTCCCGCTTGCGGTCGGGGGTGAGAGAGAGAAGCGAGAGTGGCAAGGGCTCCAGGAAGAGCCGGCTCTCGTCGTCGTCTACGACCACTACCCGGCCCGCAGGAGCGACGCTCGCTGCTGCGAGTGCGGTGAAGCGGCGCGTGGCTGCTCCGATCCGCGGCTGCCAGGTTGGACCGACGGCATCGAGGGCGCGGCGCAGGCTCTGTTGCAGTCCACCCGCTAGCCGCTCGACACCGCCAGTTTCGAAGTACGCGGATCCAACTCCGGCCGACTCGACCGCGAAGCCGGCGTCTTCCAGTCGCCGGAGCACCCGCTCCCACTCCTCTTCCGCGCCGGCGGGATCCTGCTCCACGAGCACGAGGTCGGGGCAGGTGGCAAGGGCTTCGGAGAGCCGCATGCCCGGCCAGACACCCGCTTGCTCGGCTTCGTACGTACAGCTGCCGAGGAGGGGCTGCTCGCCGGGAACAGGGCCGAATGCGACTCGGCTCCCGTGGAGCTCGGGCCGAGTGAGGAGTGCTGTGCGAAGCTCGAACGCTGGGAGAGAGAGGCAGGCGATCATGGGAACGTATGTTCTACACGAACACACGTTCTCCTGTCAACCAGGGAAGTATCCCTGAGGTCGTCGAAATCCGCTCCCGGCGCCATCATGCGGTGCATACTTCTGGAAGAACCGCAAGCTCTATTGGAGTCGAACGACAGAATGACTGTGGCGGGTATCCGGGTTCGCGGCGTCACCATTCTCGCCATCCTGGCGCTCGTCGTGCCCGGCTGCGGAAGCGAGAAGTCGCCGTCTGCGGGAGCGACCGGTGCGACCAGCAGCTCTGGTGCGACCAGCAGTTCTGGTGCGACCGATAGCTCGGAGACGTCCGTCGAGGGGCTGCCTGCTCCTGTTTCGAAGACGCGCTCGGCCATCCTCGCTGCCGCCGAGGACCGTGACTACGAGCCCCTTCAACCCCTGATCGAACCGGACGTCTTTCTCTCGGACTTCGGATTCGGAAATGAGCCGGACCCGGTGGGACGCTGGCAGGAAATGGGGCCGAAGCCGCTCAAGACGATGGGCGTTCTCCTGAGCATGCCGCACGCCGTCCGCGAGACGAATGAGGGGACGCTCTACCAATGGCCGAGGTTCGACGCAAATTCGACCATGGAGGACCTGACAGGGCCGGAGCGCGACCTCCTGCTGACGTTCATGGCCGATGACGAGCTGAACAACGCGTTCCTCCCCGAGCTCGGCTATACCGGTCCCCGTCTCGGCATCCTCGCCGACGGCAACTGGTGGTTCTTGATCCTCGAGCCCGAGGTCTAGTAGCCGGTTGTCCGAATAGCCGTGCGCGGGCGGGAGCTCAGTCCATGAGCTCCACGGCCTCGCCGAGCATCTGCGTAAGACGTGGAACGCCGGGAAGGACGCTCTCGCGCGCGCACCAGGCGATGTCCTCCTCGAGGCCGGCGGCCAGGAGGTTCCGGGCGCTCTGGCTTGCCCGAAGACCGTCCTCCGGGGTGCCGAAGGAGCCTGCAATGCGGATTGCGGCCTGCGCCGCGTCGCTCGCGTCGCCCGCCAACCGCTCGGCGATACGCCCGGCGCAGTACGCGTCGTCCATGGCGAACTCGCCTGCGACGCCCGCGCAGAAGATCGCCACGTCCTCGTCCGCTTCCCGCGCTACCGCGAGCACTCCCTCGAGGTTCATGAGGCACCCTGCGAAGACCCGGTCGCAGCGGGACACAGCGGTCACCAGCGCCCTGGTGCCGTTCGTAGTCGTCAGGACGAGCGTCTCGCCCTCCGGCTCGAGGAACTCCCGTGGCGAATTCCCCAGGTCGAATCCCGGGATCCGAACGCACTTCCGCTCCCCCGCCAGGACGACGCCGCTCGGATCGGCCTCCCGGATCCGCTCGGCCGCTTCGACCTCCGCGCAGCAGAGCACCCGCCGGTACCCGGATGAGAGCGCCTGCACGATCGTCGAGGTGGCTCGAAGAACGTCGATCACGATCCCCGTGGGAGCCTCGGCCGACTCCGCAGGCGTGAATGCGACGTGGACTCGCACGGCCGTGACCTTACCGACCTTAACTAGGATTGCAGGTCTCGTGGAAGCCCAAGAACAGACGCAGGCGATGGTCTGCTACCGGCACCCGCGGAACGAGACCGCAGTCTCCTGCTCGAGTTGCGGGCGGCCGATTTGCACCGACTGCATGGTGTTCGCCTCGGTCGGGATCAAGTGCCCCGAGTGCGCCGGCCAGCCCACCGGAGCGAAGAAGACTGCAAGGCGCGTGCGGTCGAAGGCGGGAGCGCTACAGGGACCTGTGGTGACGAAGGCGCTGATCGGCCTGATGGTGATCGTCTACGTGGCCCAGATCGGGCAGTCTGGCGGCATCAACGAGCTCGGCGGCTCGCTCTTCGTGAAGGGCGCCCTGTTCGGGCCGGCGGTCGCCCAGGGCGAATGGTGGCGCCTCGTTACCTCGGCTTTCCTGCACGGGAGCCCGCTCCACCTGCTCTTCAACGTCTTGATGCTCTGGTGGTTCGGCGGGCCGCTCGAGATGCTCCTCGGACGCGGCCGCTTCATCGGCATCTTCCTGGTGTCGATCCTTGCAGGCTCTGCGGGCTCGCTGGTTGTCAGCCCCGACGTGGCCACGATCGGTGCCTCGGGAGCGGTCTTCGGCGTCCTGGGCGCCGGCCTCGTCCTCGAGCGGAATCAGATCCAGGTCTTCGGCGGCAGCGCGCTGCTCGTCGTCGCCTTCAACCTCGTCTTCAGCTTCGTCCTGAGCAACGTCTCGATCGGGGGCCACATCGGCGGCCTTCTCGGCGGCATGCTCGCCATGCTCGCGCTCTCGCGCTTCGGCCGCGGACACGCGGTCTACGGGCGCATCGACGCAACGACGATCGGCGGTCTCGTGGGTGTCGGCGTGCTCAGCGTCGCCATTTCCTGGGCGCGTGTCCGCGGCTACGCCTAGGGCTAGCCGCCGACGGCGACCGTCTCGACGCCTTGCTCCGCCAGCGCGGCCTGGGCTGCGGCCAGGCGGGCAAGGGGAACGCGATACGGCGAGCAGGAGACGTAGTCCAGCCCGAGGCGATGGCAGAAGGCGACCGACTTCGGGTCGCCCCCGTGTTCGCCGCAGATCCCGAGCTTCAGGTCGGGCTTTACCGCTCGCGCCCGGTCGATCGCGATCGTCATCAAGTCCCCCACCCCGCTCTCGTCCAGGGTCTCGAAGGGGTTCTGCCTGAGGACGCCCTCTTCGAGGTAGTGAGTGAGGAACTTGCCTTCCGCGTCGTCGCGGGAGAAGGCGAGCGTCGTCTGTGTCAAGTCGTTCGTCCCGAAGCTGAAAAAATCCGCATGGACAGCGATCTCGTCCGCCCGCACGCACGCGCGAGGCACCTCGATCATCGTTCCGACCAGGTAGTCGATCTGCCGCTCGGCCTGGTCCATCTCGGCCGAGGCGGCGTCGAGCGTCAACTCGCGGAGCCGCCGAAGCTCTTCGGCGAAGCCCACGAGCGGGTGCATGATCTCGACGAGCGGGGGCTCGCCGGTCCGCGCCTCGACCGCCAGGGCAGCCCGGACGATGGCCTGAACCTGCATCGCGTAGATCTCCGGGTACATGAGCCCGAGGCGGCAGCCACGCGACCCGAGCATGGGGTTCTCCTCGTGCAGGGCGCGGATCCGCCGGCGCATCTCGTCGGATTCCGCCTCATCCAGAGGCGGCAGGAACTCGTGCAGAGGCGGGTCGAGGAGGCGGATCGTGACCGGGAGCCCGGCCATGGCCTCGAAGATTCCCTCGAAGTCCTCCTGCTGGAACGGCAGGAGCTCGGCCAGGACGCTCCGGCGCTCCTCTTCACCCCGCGCCATGATCATCTTCCGGACAAGCGGGAGGCGCTCCTCGGCCATGAACATGTGCTCGGTCCGGCAGAGACCGATTCCCTGGGCGCCGAACTCACGCGCCTTCACAGCGTCGGCCGGCGTGTCCGCGTTCGCGCGCACCTTCAGCCGGCGGATCTCGTCGGCCCAGCCAAGGACGGTCTCGAAGTTCTCGTCGATCTTGGGAGGCACGAGCGGCACTTCGCCGATGATCACCTCGCCGGTCCCGCCGTTGATCGTGAGCAGGTCGCCCTCACGGAGCTCCTGGCCCCCGACCTTGATCCGCTTCCCGGCCTGATCGATAGCGAGCCCTTCGCAGCCTGCGACGCACGGCTTGCCCATTCCCCGTGCGACGACAGCGGCGTGCGAGGTCATGCCGCCCTGTGCCGTCAGGACCCCGCGCGCCTGCATGATCCCGTGGATGTCGTCCGGGGTCGTCTCCCAGCGGACGAGGATGACGTCCTCCCCGGACCGCCCTCGGGCCTCCGCATCGTCCGCGTCCAGCACGATCTTCCCGGTCGCGGCCCCGGGCGATGCGTTCAAACCCTTCGCTACGACCTCGTAATCGGCCGCCGGGTCGATCATGGGATGCAGGAGCTTGTCGAGCTGTGCCGCCTCGATCCGTGTCACCGCCTCCTCTCGGGAGATGAGGTCTTCGTCGACCATGGCGACGGCGATGCGGAGCGCAGCGGGCGCCGTTCGCTTGCCCGCCCGGGTCTGGAGGATGTAGAGGGAGCCCTCCTCGACGGTGAACTCGATGTCCTGCATCTCGCGGTAGTGCTCCTCGAGGCGCCGGGTCGTCTCCGTGAGCTCGGAGAATGCCTCAGGGAGAGCGTCCTTCATCCGGGCGAGCGGCTCGGGGGTGCGGATCCCAGCCACGACGTCCTCGCCCTGGGCGTTCGTCAGGAACTCGCCCCAGAGGCCGGGCTCGCCGGTCGAGGGGTCGCGGGTGAAGCAGACACCGGTGCCGGATTGGTCGCCCTTGTTCCCGAACACCATCTGGACGATGTTCACGGCCGTCCCGAGGTCGTCGGGGATGTCGTTAGCGCGCCGGTACACCTGCGCCCGCGGGGTCTCCCAGGAGTCGAAGACGGCGCGGATCGCCCGCTCCAGCTGCTCTCGGGGCTCCTGCGGAAAGTCGCGACCCGTGCCGTCCCGGTAGATCTCCTTGAAGCGCCCCACGAGCTCTCGCAGGTCGTCTGCGGAAAGGTCGACGTCCTGGCGCACACCGCCCGCATCCTTGAGCGCAGTCAGCGCTCCCTCGAAGTCCTGGGCCGACACGCCGTCGACGACCTCACCGTACATCTGGAGAAGTCTCCGGTACGCGTCGTAGGCGAAGCGCGCGTTCCCGGTCGTGGCGGCTAGGCCCTCGACTGCCTCGTCGTTCAGGCCGAGATTCAGGATCGTGTCCATCATCCCGGGCATCGAGACGGCGGCGCCCGAGCGAACTGAGACGAGCAGCGGGTCGCCCCGGTCGCCGAGGCGCTTGCCGGTGGTCTCCTCGAGGCGCGCTAGGTGCTGCTCGATCTCATCCCCGAGCCCTGCGGGAAGCTCCTTGCCGGCCTGCATGTACTCGACGCACGCCTGCGTCGTGACCGTGAAGCCGGCCGGAACGGGGATGCCGAGCGTCGTCATCTCGGCAAGGCCTGCTCCCTTCCCACCAAGCAGCTCGCGACCGAGGTCCGCGCCCTCGGCGAAGTCGTAGACATAGCGTGTCATGGGCGCTCGGGATCTTTCCACACTCGGGAAGGTGCTAAGCGGGAGGCTCCGGGTTCCTGCCGCGCTCAGAGAGCCACGCGACCACGCGGATCCCCATCCAGACCGGCGTCAGGATCACGTAGAAGACGAAGAGGCCAAGCGCGAGGAGCACGCCCCAGAAGGGCCAGTAAAACCATGGAACGGGCGGCTTCGGGCCAGCGGGCGGAGGTATCCCTCCCCCGCTCATAGGCCAACCTTTGGCCTCTGAGCGTGTGGAGGGGGTGTGGGGGAACCGGGCGGTTCCTTCACGTTGGGCTGTAAGTAGGGGGCTCGTGGGGGAAACATAGTTTTCCCCAGGGGAGCGAGCCGGAGGCGAGGGACGCTCATACGGGGGCTGCCATGGCGCGCTCCTGCACGATTCTGATGATTCGATGCGCCGTCTCCTCGATCGCGAGGTTCGAGACTTCGATGATGGGACAGCCGAGCCGCTTGTGGATCTCCTCCGCGTACTCGAGCTCGTCGTAGACATCGGCGAGTGCCGCATACTTTGCCTTCCGGCCGCGCATGTGGCGGACACGCTCGACCCGGATCTCGGCCAGGGTCTCTGCTCCGATCGTGAGGCCGACCACGCGACCCCGCTCCACGTCCCAGAGCTCCTTCGGCGGGTCAATTCCCTTGACGATCGGGACGTTCGCGGCCTTGTAGCCTAGGTATCCGAGGTAGATGGAGAGCGGCGTCTTCGAGCTCCTGGAGACCCCGACCAGGACGATGTCCGCATCCTTCAGACCGTGGGCGCCGGCCCCGTCGTCGTAGCGAACGGCGAACTCGATCGCGGCCATCCGTTTGAAGTAGCTCGAGTCGAGCTTCTGCGGTGCGCCCGGCTCCATCTTCGCGGGCAGGCCCGAGACCTTGGCCACGGCCTCGATCGGGTGGCCGAGCAAATCACAGTAATGGAGCTTGTAGCGGCGGCAGAGCATCCGCATGAGCTCCCGGTACCCGGTCTCCACCAGCGTGTAGACGACGACCGCACGGCGCCCACGGGCCCGGGCCGCGGCGAGATGCACGTCGTCGGCGCTCGTGATCCTTGGATGGCGGACGACCTCGATGGTCAGGTCGGGGAACTGCCGCTCGACTGCCTGGACGACCCGGGTGGCGGTCTCGCCGGTGGCGTCGGAGATGACGTGGAGCTCGACGGTGTCGGTCACGCCGGGGACCCTAATCCTAGTTTCTCTAGCGAGGGATCTGCGAGAGATCGCCGAGGGCGCCGACCGCGTCTCTGACGTCCAGGAGAAGACGCAGGCGGTTCGCCCGGATGGCCTCGTCCTCGGCCATGACGTGCACCTCGTCGAAGAACCGGTCGACTGGGGGGCCGAGCTCGGACGCGGCTTCGAGTGCCGCGCCGAAGTCCCGCGCCTGCACCGCGGCATCGATGCGGGGGCCGGCTTCCGCCAGCGTCTCGAGGAGCGCCCGCTCCGCAGGCTCGGCGACTAGGCCGGGATCGATCGCAGGCGCGGCCCCGCTCGCCTTGCCGGCAAGGCTGTTCGCCCTGTCGAAGGCCGTGTATGCATCGGCGAAAGCTTGCGAGCTTGCCTCCGCGGCCAGCGCCCGCGCCAGGCGCGCGACGGCGCCAAGCTCGGTCAGGGCCGAGCGCCTGGCCGCGCGCACGAACTCGACCGGCACGTCGAGGAGTCCCTCGAGGCGCTCGAGCACGAACTCGGGCACGTCGGAGGCGTCGTCGGTTACCTCCGCGCCTTGTTCCGTCAGGAGCTCGAGGTCTCGGGCGACCAGTCCCGCCAAGTCGATCTCGAGCTCCCCGTCAACCGCCAGCCGGGAGAGCCCGATCGCCGCCCGGCGCAGTCCATGGGGGTCGCGCGAACCCGTCGGGCGCTCCCCGAGCGCGAAGGCGACTGTGAGGTTGTCGATCTTGTCGGCCGCGGAAAGCACCCGTCCGGCTGCCGTTTCCGGCAGCGGCCCGCCCGCCTGATCCGGCAGATAGTGCTCCGCGATGGCTGCCGCCACGCCCTCCGGCACTCCGGCGAGGCGGGCGTACTCCCCTCCGATGAATCCTTCGAGCTCCGGAAACTCGTGCACCATCGTCGATGCCTGGTCAGCCTTGGCCAAACGTGCAGCTTCTCCGGAGGCCTCGCCACCCCCCAGGAGATCGCAGAGCTCACGGAGCCTGACGGCCTTGTCGGCGAACGTGCCTGCCCGCGCGTGGAACGTGATCGAGTCGAGCTGCGTCGCCATGGCCTCGATCCCAACCTGGAGGTCCCGCTCGTACGAGAACCGCGCATCGTCGAGGCGTCCCTCCAACACGCGCTCGTTCCCGGTCCGAACGATGTCGGGGTCGCCGCCGTTCGCGGCGAAGGCGAAGTGCGCGCCTCCGAGCGGGAAGTAGCGCTGGTGGGACTGCATCGCGGTCACGATCACCCGCTCCGGCAGATCCAGGAAACGCTCGTCGAAGCTCCCTTCGAGAACGAGCGGCGACTCGACGAGATACACCACCTCGTCCAGGACCCTGGCCGGGTCCCTCCACTGGCCGGTCGCGTCGAGGCCCTCGACGATCAGTCGACGACGCTCAGCCGAGTCGGGCTCGACCTGTGCTTCGCGCAGGACCGTCTCGTAGGCCGCGGCCTCCGGAATCTCGAGGGTGCCCGCGAGGAAGCGATGGCCGTAGGAGACGCCTCCCGAGGGGATCGCTTCCGGGCCGACGTCGATCGTCTCCCCGTCGAGCTTCGCGCACATCCACCTGATTGGCCGCGGAAAACGGATGTCGAGCTTCCGGTCCCAAACCATGGTCTTCCCTGCCGCGAGGCCTCCCACAACCTGCCAGAGCCGTTCGCCAAGCGGAGGGGCCGACTGGCGACCCCAGACGTAGTCGTCGCGGACCGCCAGCTCGTCGACACTGAGGCCGAGCCCCCGAGCGAACCCTTCCGCTGCCTTGGTCGGCTTGCCGTCCTTGAAGGCGATCCCCACCCCGGGCCCTCGCTTCTCCTCGCCCGCTGCGTCCGACTCGAAGCCCTCGACTAGGAGGGCGAGCCGCCTGGGCCCGACCAGTACCTTGCCTTCACCCCCGAAGGCAGGGAGCCACCGGTCGTGAAGCTCTCCCTCGGCCCAGCTGCAGAACTCCGCGGGGAGCTCCTCGCAGCCGATCTCAAACAGCAGCGTGCTCAAGGGGCAGGTGTCGCTGTTCGAGGTAGGCCTGCGCGACGCGCCGGGCGAGAGTGCGGACGCGCCCGATGTACCCGGCCCGCTCCGTCACAGAGATCGCCCCGCGCGCATCGAGCAGGTTGAACGCGTGCGAGCACTTGAGGACCTGGTCGTAGGCCGGAATCAGAAGCTCCCGTTCGAGGAGGTGGCGGCACTCGGCCTCGTGCTCGTCGAAGCGACGAGTGAGGATGTCGACGGGAGCCTCCTCGAAGTTGTAGACCGACCACTGCCGCTCGTTCTCGCGGTAGACGTCCCCCCAGGTCACGCCGGGCGCCCACACCAGCTCGAATGCCGACTGCTTGCTCTGGAGAAAGAGCGCAAGCCGCTCGAGCCCGTAGGTGATCTCCGCCGGGATCAGATCGAGCTCGAGGCCGCCCAGC
>DATLQD010000140.1:0-13521 GCA_035535315.1 Gaiellaceae bacterium | reverse complement strand
AGGGTTAGGTCCCGCCCAGTCGTCCGATGTCGTTCGAGAGGCCGATGAAGAAGAGCATGAGGACGAGCGCGATCCCGACCGCGGAAAAGCGCTCGTACGCTTCTCGCGGGATCGCCCTGCCCCGGAGCTTCTCGAGGATGGAGAAGGCGATGTGGCCCCCGTCCAGCGGCAGGAGCGGGAGCAGGTTCAGGAGCGCTAGCGAGAGACTGATCAGCGCGAGAACTCCGAGGTAGTACCGGAAGCCGAGGTCGAGCGCCTGGCTCGAACCCTGGACGATCCCAACCGGGCTCGAGAGCTCGTCCCGCCCGGATCCCGTCACGATCCGGCCCAGCGACCCGCCGATGGCAGCCGTCACCTCCCAGGTCTTCGTGGTCGCCTGCCAGGTTGCATCGATGGGCCCGTAGCGTCTGTACTCGAGGCCCGGGACGAACCCGATCACATAACGGCCGTCCTCGGCCTTCTGCGCCCGAACCGGCCCGAGCGAGATCTTCCTGCCGTCGCGCAGCACCGTCAGCGTGATCGGCCTGCCGCTGCTCCCTCGAATCTCTCGGGAGACCGCTTCGAAGCTCCGGGTCGGCCGGCCTTCTACCGCCACGATCTCGTCGCCTGGTGAGAGGCCGATGCTCGCGGCCGGTGACCCCGATGTGATCTGGTCGACTGTCCGCGTGCGCTCGTCGGGAACGCCGAGCATGAAGACGATCGCGAGCATGAGCACGGCGAACACGAGGTTGGTGCCTGGACCGGCGAAAATGACGGCAATGCGCTTCCAGGCGGGCGCGCGCCAGTAGGCGTCGCTCGAAAGGGCGTCTGCGACATCGGTGAGGCCGCGCTTCGCCGCGCGCGCGGCGGGCTCCGAGAGCTGGGCCCGGTCCGCCCCAGCTTCGAGCTCGGGCAGAAGCTTGCGTGCCTCCTCGAACCGGCCGGCGGTGAGCGCGCTCTTGACGGGCTCGAGTTCGCGTTCGAGCCACGGCGCCTCCTCGAGCGCACGCGCGAGCGCGACCTCGAGGTCACGCTCCGCAGGCTTGTGCATTCCGGGAATCTTCACGTACCCACCGAGCGGGATCGCTCCGATCCCGTATTCGATCCCGTTGTGGACCTTCTTCACGATTGCAGGCGGAAAGAAGAGGTAGAAGCGACGCGGCCGCATCCTGACGGCAAGCGCGACCAGGAAGTGGCCGGCCTCGTGGATCACGATCAGAAAGGCGAGACCCGCGATCGAAACGAAGATGCTCAGTGGACGAGCTCCCGGGTCAACGCGCTCGCGACGCGGCGGGCTTCGGCGTCGATCGCCACGAGTTCGGCGAGCGTCTCGGCCGGTCCGGTCTCAACAGTCGAGAGCGTTCGCTCGACCACGTCCGGGATGCCAAGGAAGGAAAGCTGGCCGTCCAGGAAGGAAGCCACCGCGACTTCGTTGGCGGCGTTCAGAACGCAGGGAGCGGTGCCGCCCTCCTCCCCCGCCGCCCGCGCAAGCCCGAGGCACGGAAACGCGTCCTCGTCGGGCGCAGAGAACTCGAGGATGAGGCCGGACGCGAGGTCGAATGGCTCGACCGGGGTCGCCGCTCGCTCCGGGTACGTCAGCGCATACGAGATCGGGACGCGCATGTCCGGGTAGCCCAGATGGGCCAGCGAGGCCCCGTCGCGGAAACGGACGAGGGCGTGCACGACGGAGGTCGGGTGGACGACGACCTCGATCCGACCGAACTCGACGCCGAAAAGAAAATGCGCCTCGATCAGCTCCAGGCCCTTGTTCATGAGCGTCGCCGAGTCGACGGTGATCTTTGGGCCCATGTTCCAGGTCGGGTGCGCAAGCGCTTCGGCCGGCGTGACGTCAGCGAGCTCGCTTCGACTACGCCCCCGAAAGGGGCCCCCCGAGGCGGTGAGAACGAGTGAGTGGATCGTTTCCCCGGCCCGACCTTCGAGGCACTGGAATGCGGCCGAGTGCTCGCTGTCGACGGGCAGGATCCGTCCTCCTCCCCGCTCCTTGGCGGCGAGCGCGAGCGACCCGGCCGCGACGAGACTCTCCTTGTTGGCCAAGGCGAGGTCGATACCGCGCTCGAGCGCCTCCAGCGTCGCCGGGAGCCCGGCGAATCCCATGACGGCGTTCAGTACGACGTCGGGCTTGCTGGCCCTGACGAGCTCGTCCAGGGGCGGGTCGCCGCCGATCGACACGTGCCGGACGCCGTGCTCGCTTGCGATCCGCCGCGCTTCGTCCGCCTGCGAGCCCACGGCCACGGCACAGAGCTCGAGCTCGGGGTGGGCGCCGACGACCTCGAGTGCCTGCGTGCCGATCGACCCAGTGGCCCCGAGTAGGGCGACGCGCTTCATGCAGCCAGTGTAGAGACGCGGGTTGTGCCTCCAGTGCCACGATACGGGCCATGGACGACGCCTTCGTGCTCGGGGAGCTTCCGCCTTCGCCGGCTCGCGTGCTCGAGATCGGGTGTGGTGCCGGCGAGCTCGCTCTCGAGATCTCCGAAGCGGGATACGACGTGCTCGCGATCGACCCCGAGGCTCCGGAGGGACCGATCTTCAGGCAGACGACCCTGGAGCAGCTTGACGAGTCCGGTGCGTTCCATGCCGTCGTCGCAAGCCGCTCGCTTCACCACATCCACGATCTCGATGCCGCGGTCGGGCGCATTCAGAGCCTCGTGCGACCCGCCGGGCGCCTGATCCTCGTCGACTTTGCTTGGGAGCGGATGGATCCGGACACCGCCGACTGGTACGTCGGCCAGGAGCTCGCCCTCCAGGCTGCCGGGCGGCTCGACGACGTGCCTCGCTCTCTCGACGATGCGCTCGCAGCCTGGGAGGATGAGCACCGTGGCCTCCACACGGGAGAGGCGATGCGGACGAGCCTGAGTCGATGTTTTCGCGAGCTTCGATTCGAGCGGACCCCCTACCTCCACCGGACGCTCGGCGGAGTGGCGAGTGAGGCGCTCGAGGAGACCCTCATCGACGCCGGCGCCATTCGCGCGCTCGGGTTCCGCTGGGTCGGGGAGCCGCTCGAGGTCTAGCCAAGGGCGACGAGTACGTAGTACGCGGCGGGTGCGGCGAAAAGGAGGCTGTCGACGCGGTCGAGAACACCTCCGTGCTCGCGCAGGAGGCGGCCCGTGTCCTTCGCCCCGAGGTCGCGCTTGACGAGCGACTCGAAGAGGTCGCCCACCGTGGATGCCGCGACCAGTGCGGCGCCCAGGACGAGGCCGCGCCAGCTCCCGTAGACCTCGCTCGAGTAGAGGGCGAAGAACGCTGCCAGGATGCCTGCTACCGCGCCGAAGACGAAGCCCTCCCAGGTCTTGTTCGGCGACATCACGGGCGTCATTCGGTGCCTGCCTGCGAGCCGTCCGCCTGCGTAGGCGAACGTGTCAATCGCGAAGACGGTCACGAGCACGGTCAGGATCGCCTCGACCCCGACCTCGTCGAGCTCCCTGATCAGGACCAGGTGGCCGAGCCCGAATCCCACCCAGGCCGCACCGAGCACCGTCGTCGCAACCGCGACGGTCGCGGACTGCCTCGTCTCCGCGATCGCCGCGAAGACGAACGCGAGCGGGAAGGTGACGAGGAACCCTGCAAGCATCCACTCGCCGCCGCCCAGCTCGGCTCCGGCGAGTGCAGTCACCGCTCCGGCGTAGCCGGCCAGGACGAGCGGGCGGAGAGGCCGGGCGAGCCGGTAGAGCTCGTGCAGCGCGACGAGCGCGGCGCAGGCTGCGATCGCGAAGAGAAACCAGCCGCCCAGGTAGGCCGCGCCGAGGACGAGGGGCAAGCCCGTCAGCGCAACGACGGCTCGCGAGACAAACGAGCTCATAGGTCAGCCGTTGGCCTATGAGCGTCTGGAAGGGGTGTGGGGGAACCGGGAGGTTCCTCCACCCGGTCAAAGAAGGGGGCTCGTTGGGGAAACATCGTTTCCCCTACTGGAGTAAGGCGGAGGCGAGGGACGCTCATGCTGACTGCTCTACCTGCCGCCGAAGCGCCGGCGACGACCGGCGTACTCTCCGAGCGCCTGCCGCAGGTGGCGCTCGCCGAAGTCCGGCCAGAGCGTCTCCACGAACACGAGCTCCGTATAGGCGAGCTGCCAGAGGAGGAAGTTCGAGACGCGTAGCTCCCCGGACGTTCGGATGAGGAGGTCGGGCTCGGGCATCTCGGGGGCGTAGAGCCGTGATGCGATGGCGTTCTCGTCCACGTCCCTCGAGTCGACTCCGTCCTCGACGAGCCGTCGCGTCGCCTCGACGACCTCGTCCCGACCGCCATAGTCGAAGGCGATCCAGAGGCTCAGACGGTCGTTCGAGAGCGTGTCGTCCTCGAGCTCGGCCATCTTCCGACGGAGGGCGGGCGTGGCCCGGTCGCGCCGGCCGATGAACCGCACCCGGACGCCCTGCTCCACGAGGTCGGGGAGCTCGCGCTCGATCGTCTCGATGAAGATCTCCATGAGTGACTCGACCTCGGCCGGCGGACGCGACCAGTTCTCGGTCGAGAACGCGTAGACGCAGAGGGACTCGATGCCGAGGTCAATTGAAGCCTCGACGGTCCTCCGCAGCGCCCGCGTCCCGGCACGATGCCCGGCGGCCACGGGCAAGTGCCGCCTGCGGGCCCAGCGACCGTTTCCGTCCATGATGATCGCGATCGAGCGCGCGACCTCGGGAAGATCGCCTTCGCGGAGCGGCTTCAGGCTCCGCAGCGTCCGCAGCTTGGTCAGGAGGCTCATCGCCGGCGGGAAGGAGCCCGAGGGCTAGATGGTCGGTCGGCAGTTGGCATGCCCGCGGGGGCGGGCCGCCATCCGAGGGCGTGATAGTTGTCGATCGACCATCTAAACCTCCATGATCTCGTCTTCCTTGCGCTTCAGGAGCTCGTCGATCCGCTTCACATGGTCGTCCGTCAGCTTCTGCGCCCGCTCCTCTGCTCGCCGCTCTTCGTCGTCTCCGACGTCCCCCTCCTTGACGAGCTCCTTCAGGTCGTGCATGACGTCCCGGCGGATGTTCCGGACCGCGACTCGCCCCTCTTCGGCGAGGTGTCGGACGACCTTGACGAGCTCCTTGCGGCGCTCCTCTGTGAGCTGCGGGATCGGCAAGCGGATCACCTTGCCGTCGTTCGAGGGCGTCAGGCCGAGATCCGACTCCTGGATCGCCCGCTCGATCGTCTTCAGCGAGCCGGGGTCGTAGGGTTGGACGGTCAGAAGCCGGGGTTCGGGGACGTTCACCGTTGCGAGCTGCTTCAGGGGCGTCTTCTGCCCGTAGTAGTCGATCTCGATGCGATCGAGAAGACCGGCCGACGCGCGGCCCGTTCGCACCGTCGTGAACTCGTGGGCTGCCGCCTCGACGGACTTGTCCATACGCCGGTCGGCATCCTTCAGAAGATCGTCGATCATGCGCTCCTCCGGGGGGTCGAGATGATCGTGCCGACTCGCTCGCCCCTGGCGACGCGCTCGATGTTCGCCGCGTCGTCGAGGCCGAAGACGTAGATCGGAAGGCCATTGTCCATGCAGAGCGAGAGAGCGGTCGTATCCATGACCTTGAGGCCGCGCTCGAGTGCCTCGCGGTGCGTGAGCTCGGCGAGGAAGCTCACGCTCGAATCCACCTGCGGATCTCCGTCGTAGACCCCGTCGACACCGTTCTTCCCCATCAGAAGCGCTTCCGCGCCCACCTCGAGCGCGCGTAGCGCGGCCGCCGTGTCGGTCGTGAAGAACGGGTTGCCCGTCCCAGCAGCGAAGATGACCACGCGCTTCTTCTCGAGGTGCCGCATGGCTCGCCGCCGGATGTATGGCTCTGCCACCTCGCTCACGTTTATGGCCGAGAGAACACGTGTGTGGATCCCGAGCCGTTCGAGCGCGTCCTGGACGGCCAGGCAGTTGAGCAGGGTCGCGAGCATGCCCGCGTAGTCGCCGGTGGCACGATCCATGCCTTCTGCCGCTGCCTCGATCCCGCGGTAGATGTTGCCGGCGCCGAGGACGAGCGCGACTTCGACCCCAAGGTCGTGAACCTGCTTCACCTCGTGCGAGATCGATTTGATCCGCGCCGGGTCGATTCCGTAGTCCCTGCCCCCCATCAGGGCTTCTCCGGAGAGCTTCAGGAGGATACGCCCGAAGGCTGCGCCTCCCGTGGCGGGCTCTCCGAGGACGCCGGTTTCTGCGTGGGCGCTCACGCTGCCAGGGCGAAGCGCACGAACTCGCGGACCTCAGCGCCTCGCTCCTCGAGGGCCTTCCCCACGGTCATGGACGTCTCGTGAATCCACGGCTGGTCGGCGAGGACGACCTCCGCGAAGAAGCGCTTGCCCAGCATCCCCTCAACGATCTTCGGCCGCACTTGCTCGGGCTTCGTGACCACGTCAGGAAGCTTTTCGTAGATCGCGCGCTCGCCGGCGATCGCGTCGTCGGGTACCTCGTCGCGCGACGCGTACTGCGGGTTCGCGAACGAGATGTGCTGGGCAAGCATGCGCGCCAGGTCCCGGTCCCCGCCGGCGAGCCGGAGCAGCACCCCGATCTTCTCGGCAGGCCGGTGGACGTACGCCTCCAGCACCTCTCCGTTCACGGATTGCATCCGCGCCGCCCCGCGAACGGCGATGTTCTCACCGATCCGAGCGATGAGTGCGAGGCGCTCCTCCTCCAGCTCGGCGACTGCATCGGGCCCCTGCTCGCTGACGACCTCCAGAACCCGTCGGGCGTAGCGCAGGAAGTCCTCATTCTTCGATACGGGCTCGGTTTCGCATCCGACGGCGACCATGGCTCCGCGGCTGTCCTCGACGTCGGCGAGCACCTTGCCCTCGGTCGTCTCCCGGCCTGCGCGCTTTCCAGCTGAGGCCATTCCCTTCTCCCGGAGAAGTCGTTGTGCTTCCTCGACGTTTCCGCCCGTCTCGACCAGAGCCCGCTTGCATTCCATCATCCCGGCGCCGGTCATGTCTCGGAGCTCCTTGACGAGCTTGGCGCTGATCTCGGTCACGCCGGGCTGCCCTCAGACTCCGCCTGGGCGACGGCGCCCGCGCTCGGCTCCGGCAGATCTGGGACGGCTTCGGCCGCGGGCTCCGGCTGAGGCTCAGCCGCCGCTTCGGTCGAGGCCTCCTCCGGCTCCGGAGCCGAAGGCTCGACATCCGGCACGCCCACTGGATCCTCGACGCGGCCGTTCGTCTGAGAGATTTCCGTTTCGGTGACGAGGCTCTTCCCGGCGGCGATCCCGTCCGCGAGCACCTTTACGATCAGACCGCAGGATCGGATCGCGTCGTCGTTCCCGGGAATCACATAGTCGGCGTCATCCGGGTCGCAGTTTGTGTCCACGAGCCCGATTACCGGCAGACCGAGCCGGCGTGCCTCGCGGATTGCCAGCTGCTCCTTCTTCAGGTCGACCACGAAGACCGCGTCGGGCAGGCGTTTCATGTCCGCCACGCCGCCGAGGTTCGCCTCCAGCTTCTCGAGCTCGCCCTCCATGGCGATGCGCTCCTTGGGCGGAAGCAGGTCGAGCTGTCCCTCGTCCTTTCGACGCCGGAGTTCGTGGAGTCGTTCCAGGCGCTCCGAGATCGTGCGCCAGTTCGTGAGCAGTCCGCCTAGCCAGCGGTGGTTCACGTACGGCATCCCCACGCGTTTCGCCTGCTCGGCAACTGAATCTTGCGCCTGCTTCTTCGTACCCACGAAGAGGACGGATCCCCCGCGCTCGGCGATGTTCCGGGCGAATGCATGGGCTTGCTCCAGCAGCGACAGGGTCTGCTGTAAGTCGATGATGTAAATGCCGCCGCGCTCGGTGAAGAGAAAGCGGCGCATCTTGGGGTTCCAGCGCCGAGTCTGGTGGCCGAAGTGCACCCCGGCCTCCAGGAGCTCGCGCATCGAGACGACGGACACGTTCAGATCCTCCTCGGTTGAGTGGAAAAGCCGGTGGAGACGAGTGGAACCGAGGTCAACCCCGGCACCGCCACCCGCCCGGATTCCGCCGGGTAGGAGACAAAAACCGCTGTATTCTAGCCGACCCGGTCCGTACCCTGGCGGCATCGGAGTTCTGAGGGCATCTGCGTGGGATCTTGCGGTCGAGACCGTCGACGAGGCGCTCCGCGAAGGCGGCGCACCCTCGCTCGCCCGCCTGGGCCGCCTGGGGCAGCTTGGGACGCTACCGTCGTTCATCGCCGCCCTCGATGCAGGCGGCGACCCGGCTGAGCTCGCGGCGGACTACGCCCGCGAGCGCGAGGGGCTCGGTCTGGGCCAGGCGGAGGTCGTCGCAGAGCTCCTCGCCCTCGGCCGCGTGCTCGAGCGGCATGGCGAGCGCGGGGCTCGCCAAACACTCGACCACTGCCTGCTTCTCTACTTCGGGCAGGTCACGGGCGGCCTGGCCGAGCTGGCGCGGCGGGACCCCCTGACGGGACTCCTGCATCATCGGGCCTTCCACGACCTCGTCGGCCGGGAGCTCGCGCGTGCGCAGCGCTACCGGGGCCGGCTTGCCCTCGTGCTTCTCGACCTCGACCACTTCAAGGTGACGAACGATACGGAAGGGCACCAGGAAGGTGACCGGCTGCTGCGAGCCTTCGGGCGGGCGCTCGTGCAGACGGTTCGCGAGACGGACGCAGTCGGGCGGCTCGGGGGCGACGAGTTCGGCGCCTTGCTCCTGCAGGCGGATCAGAGCTCGGCGGGAGCCTTCCTCGACCGCTTGCACGAGGGCATGCCGGCCGAGCTGTCGGTCAGCGCAGGGGCGGCCACTCTGGCCGACGGCTGCGTCGGCCCGGAGCAGCTCTTCGGCCTAGCTGACCGGCGCCTCTACGAGTCGAAGACGGCCCGAGCGGCCTAGGCCCGAGCACGGTCGAGCGCGTCGGCCAGGTCGGCCGGCAGAGCGGACTCCACCTCGACCGGCTCGTCTCCGAACGGATGCGGGAAGGCAAGCTGTGCGGCATGCAGGAATTGGCGCTCGAGCCCGAGGTCGCCTTTGACGCCATAGAGCGGGTCGCCGGAGACCGGGAGGTCGATCGCCGCTAGGTGCACCCGGATCTGGTGCGTCCTCCCCGTCTCGAGCCGCACCCGGAGCAGGGTATGGGCCCGTAAGAGCTCGATCGCGTCGAAGTGCGTGATCGCGTCACGGGGAGCGGCCGAGTCGAGGGAGATCCGCGTCGCATCGTGGCGGTCGCGGCCGATCGGCGCCTCTATCCGCCCCTCCCGTGAGCGCGGCCGTCCTCTCACCAGAGCCAGGTACTCCCTCGCGAGCTTCCGGCTTCTCAGAAGACGCTGCAGCCTGCGATGAGCCTCCTCGGAGCGGGCGACGACGAGAAGCCCCGAGGTGTCCCGGTCGAGACGATGGACGATCCCGGGCCGGCCGGCGTCCCGGCCTCCGGCGATGTCGTGTGCGAGGAGGCCGTGAACGAGCGTCCCCGAGCGGTGGCCGGCCGAGGGGTGCACGACGACTCCAGCCGGCTTGTCGACGACGAGCAGGTGCTCATCCTCCCAGACAACGCGCACGTCGAGATTCTCTGGCTCGAGGGCACTTGACTCACGCTTGGGCGCCTCGAATTCGATCGGCTCTCCAGCCGTGAGCCGGTGGCTCTTTGGGCGCCTCGCACCGTCGACCAAAACCTTGCCCGCGTCGAGCAGCCGTTCGGCGGCCGCGCGCGAGCCAACGTCGTCGAGAGCCCCGAGGAAGCGGTCGAGCCGCTCGCCGGCCGCCTCGGGCGGCACGACGAGGGCTCTTCGCGGCACCTACCCGTTCGTCCTGGGTAGACGCCGGTGCAGCTTCCGCGGCGAGCGCTCGGCCGAGATGATCGTGGCCATCAGGATGACCACGCCCAGGACGATGAACGTGTCTGCAAGGTTGAACGCGGGCCAGAAGCTGACGTCCAGGAAGTCGGTGACATGACCTAGCCGGACGCGGTCGACCAGGTTGCCGAGGCTCCCGCCGATCAGGAACCCGAGCGCAACCGGGAGGATCGGATGGCGGGCCCCCGCCTTTGCGAAGTAGCCGACCATCCAGGCGATCGCGACCGCAGTCAGGATCGTGACCGCAGAAGCCCAGGTCGAGAAGATGCCGAATGCGATGCCAGAGTTCCTGACATGGTGAATCTCGAGCGGGCCCGCGACGTGAAAGGATTGCCCGAGGGCGAGCTGTGTGACGACGAGCTGCTTCGTGAGCTGGTCGGCGACCAGCGCGGCGAACGCGACGGCGAAGAGGGCGAGCCAGTGGAACGGCTGTGCCGAGAGCGACCGAGCGGCCATCGAGATCGGGACACGACCGTCCGTCGCCGACCCGACGCGAACGTCGATCAGCCGCGGAGCGGGGTTGGTCAACCCCTCTCTTCGAGGCGCTTGCACTCGATGCACTTCGTCGCGTACGGCATCGCCTCCAGGCGCGCCTCCGCGATCATCTTCCCGCAGTTCGTGCACGTTCCGAATGTTCCCTCCTCGATTCGCTTCAGAGCGAGGTCGATCGCCTCGCGAACATGGCCCAGGCTGCTTTCGAGTGAATTGTCGATCTCGCGCGCCAGCGTGATCGATGCTGCATCGCCCACGTGAGTGTCGGGCGTCTCCTCGTCCGTCTCGTCACCGTTCGACGAGGGGCTCTCCACATGGAGAAGCTTCAGGGAGTGCTCGACCCGCTCGCGCTCCTCGAGGAGGATCGCCCGGTAATCAGTGGACGTCACCTCGCCTCCCCTGCGAGGCGCCGCTCGGCCTCACCCTGCTCCAGGCCCGCCAGCGCAACGGTCTTCCGGCGAGATCCCGCGCCCGAGGCGATCTCGAGTCGATCGCGAGGCAGATCGAGCCGTTCGGCCAGATGCCGTAGAAGCTCTTCGTTGGCCCGCCCACGCTCCGGGTGAGCGGCTACGCGCATCTTCCAACCGTCGCCATGACGCCCGAGCACGCGTGTCTCCCGCCCCCCCGGGGAGACGTGCAGACGCAGCCGGGAGCGGGCAGGCGACACCGGTCGAGTATATCCAGGGGCAGGCGGCTCCCTGTTCGTTCAGGCCGCTTGCCCTGGCGTCTCGCGCTCCTCTGTGTCGCCCTCGAGCCGATCGAGGGCGGTGGCGAGGAACGCACGGTACTCGGCGCGCATCTGTGCCTCTACGTTCTTTAGTCTCCTGATGTCGGCGCGAACGCGTTCTCGCTCGCTCTCTGCACCGCCTCCGATCTCGCGTGCCCTGACGCGAGCCTCGTCAAGAATCACGTCGGCTTCCCGATGGGCCTGCGCGCGGAGCTCGTCTGCGGAGCGCTCGGCGGAGACCAGCGTGTTCCGAAGGAGCACTTCGAGCTCTCGGAAGCGGGCGAGCTCGCCCTCTAGGCGCTCGATCTCGTCCCGAAGGTCCGCTCGCTCGCGCCAGACGTCCTCAAAGCTCTCGGCGATCCTGACGAGCAGAGCGTCGGTCGCCGGCCGGTCGTATCCGCCTAGGCGGCGGCCAAGCTTCACATGGCGAATCTCAACGGGCGTGAGTGACATCGCACCCGCCTACTTCATCGCAGCGCGTCAATTCCCTTCAGCACGAGAGCCTGGACGATGTAGAGCGAGAAAATCGCCACGATCGGGGAGAGGTCGAGCCCGAGCCCGCCGAGCGAGAGCTGAGGCAGGAAGCGGCGGAAGAGCCTGAGATACGGGTCGACCACGTCGTACAGAAAGCGCTGGACCCGGCTCAACCAAACGTTGTAGGGAAGCGGGATCCACGACGTGATGATGTAGGCGATGATGCAGATGAGATAGACGGCGAAGATCGTCGAGACGAAGCTCTCAGCCGTATCGAAGGAATCCGCGAAAAGCACGGAGGAAACCTACCCGGCCCCTCGGCCGGGCGGGCCTACGACTCTAGGATTGGTTGAAGAAGCCGCGCTCGATCAAGCGCGCCCGCTCCTCCGCCGAGACCTCGACGTTTCTCGGCGTGAGGAGGAAGACCTTGTCGGCGATTCGCTGCATGCCCCCGTTCAGTGCGTACGTGAGGCCGCTCGAGAAATCGATGAGGCGCTTCGAGAGCTCGGCGTCGGTGCTCTGGAGATTAAGGATCACGGGGACAGTGTCCTTGTACTTGTCTGCGATCCCCTGGGCGTCGGCGAAGCTCTGCGGAACGACCAGGTGGACGCGCACGGAGGCGGACGCCACCGCCTCGAGTGGGGGGCGCTGCCCACGTGAGGGCCGAAGGACCGCCGTCCGGGAGGCCGGCGGCGTCTCGGGATCGGACCAGTCGTCGAACTCCTCCGCGCGAGCCCGCCGCGTGTTCAGGCGCCGCACATTGGGGCGATCGCCATACGTGCGCTCGAGCTCGTCCTCCGCGTCGAACGCCTCCTCGTCCCAGTACTCGTCCTCCTCGACGATGCCGAAGTAGACGAGCGCGCGGTTCCAGACGTCTGCGACACCCATGCCGGGCCAGAATCTTACCCGCGGAGCAGCTTCGATCCCACCCGCAAGAGCGTCGCGCCCTCCTCGATGGCGATGCGGTAGTCCTGCGATGTCCCCATCGAGAGCTCGGTGAGACCGTGCTGCCGGGCCAGCTCCCGGAGCTCGCGGAAGTACGGTCGAGAGCGCTCGGGATCCTCCGTGAACGGCGGCATGGTCATAAGACCGCGAATGTCCGCACCCGCCTCGCCCGCCTCGTGCAGGAAGGCTGCCAGGTCTCCCTTCGCGACACCGGCTTTCGAATCCTCTCCCGAGAGGTTGACTTCGACCAGGGCCGGAATCTCGAGCCGGCGCGCAGCCGAGAGCGAGTCGAGCGAGTGAAGGAGTGTGCACCGGGTCGACACCTCCCGGGCCTTCCGCGACTGGAGCTGACCGATGAACTGCCATTCGAACCGGTCGCCCCACCGCTCCTGCTTCGCGACCAGGTCCTGGAGGCGGTTCTCCCCCACCACTTCCACCCCGGCCTCGGCGAGCTCCGCCATCTCGTCCGCGGAGACGTACTTCGTCGCGACGACGACGCGCACGCCCGGCCCGATCTCGGCCCGGAGGCGTTCGTAGCGCTCGCGGAGCCCCTCAGGCGACGTAGCCGATCACTCCCTGCCGGCCCGTGACGCCATTGTCTCGGCGGTGCGAGAAGAAGAGCTCCGGGTGGCAAGCCGTGCAGATGTCTGTGTGCTCAACGGAGTCGATTCCCGCCTCCTCGAGGGCACGCTCTACGGCGAGCGGCAGGTCAAGGTTCCGGCCACGCATGACATCCGCGCCGAAACGCTCGCGGTAGGGAGCGGCTACCTCCTCCCCCACCTCGTAGCAGCAGGGTCCAATCGCCGGTCCTACGGCGGCGGCGAGTTCTCCGCCCTCGAGTGCGGAGGCGCCGCTTTGCACGATTCCATCCAGCAGCCCCTTCCAGCCCACGTGCAGTAGGGCGAGCCTCGGGTCCCCGTCCGACCGGCAGAGTGCGACCGCGGCGCAGTCTGCCGTCACGAGCAGCATTGCCTGGCCAGGCCGGTCACTCCAGAGGCCGTCACAGTGTTCGAATCCGGTCGGCGCCAAGACGCCTTTCGGATTCGCCTCCGTCACGTTCGAGCCGTGCACCTGGTAGCCCATCGTGGCGGTCGTCGCGTCAGCGCCCGTCTCGGCACAGAGTCGTCTCCGGTTCTCGGAGACCCGGTCGTAGTCGTCGTCCGTCTTCGCGCCGAGATTCAAC
>DATLQD010000139.1:0-3895 GCA_035535315.1 Gaiellaceae bacterium | reverse complement strand
TGGTGCGAGCCGGATAGCGAGTCGCTGCGAGGCTTCTTGTAGCCGAACGACCCGATCTCTTTCCCCCAGACCGTGTTCATCGTCCTGACGGTCTTGTCGATGTAGTCGGGCCTGCGGTTTCGGTTCCGGTCGACGAGCGAGGGCCGCTCGGACCGACGCGTCACCCAATGGACGCAGAATCTCGTCGTGCAGAAGTGCTTGCGATTCTTCTTCGCGACCCGCACGTAGCCGGCGGGGCCCTCACTCGCGCCGTCCGTCGGGCGTGCGAGCAGTCTCATCGCGAGGCGGCGGTCGCTTCTCGAGAGTGAACCGACTCTGGCCGCGAGATCGCGGAGCGCCATCGTCGCCTCGCGCGGGTCGGCGTGCGCGGCCGCACTCGCGTAGCGTGGGTTGGCGAGCCGTGGGGCGAGAATCGCGAGGGCACGCTGGAGTGAGTACTGCGCGCCGGTGATCTGGCCGGAGGCCAGGGCGCGCGAAAGGGCGTCGTTGGGGGCGGCGGCTGCGGGTGACCGCTCGCTTGCGGCGGCGGCGCTGCCTGCGAATGCGAGCACTGCGATCGCCAGTGAGGCAAGCAGCAGAGAACGTGAGCGAGCGGACGAGAGCATAGAAAAAACTCCTACTTTCCTAAGAGGAATCGGCCTGCGTTTCGAAGGTACGCTTCTGGGCGGCGGTTGTCTAGACCATGTTTCGTGGTTCGGGCGGTCGTCCAGGCGAGTACGGCACGCGCCGCGCTAGCATCGGCCGACATGCCGGACGTCTTGATCTACGCCGACTCGATCAGGTCACCCGAGCTGCGGCACGAGGTGCCCTTCGCGGCGCCCGACGCATTCGTCTACGTGGAGCGAAATGGTTCCAGGCGCGTGTATGCGAGCTCTATCGAGCTCCCTCGCCTGGTCGAGCTCGCGGATCTCGAGGTCTTCTCCTACGACGAGCTCGGCCTCGATGAGCTCATCAAGCAGAAGCTCGGCCCGCACGAGCGCGAGCGGGAGCTCGTGCTCCGGGCGTGCCGCCATGCGGGCGTCGAGGACGTTGCGACGCCGGCCTCGTTTCCCCTGGAGACCGCAGACCACCTGCGCGCGAACGGGATCGAGCTGCACCCGGACGGAAAGCTCTTCGACCTGCGCCGCCGCACCAAGAGCGATGTCGAGCTCGAGGGCGTCCGACGTGCCCAGCGTGGCTGCGAGCTTGCGCTGGACGCGATCCGGGCCCGGCTTCGCGAGGGTGGCCGGGTGACGTCCGAGGAGCTTCGCGCGGAGGCGCTTCGCGTCTTCACCGAGGAGGGCCTCATTGCCCCGGATCTCGTCATCGTCTCGCACGGTCCCCAGACCGCGATCGGCCACGAGCCAGGCTACGGGCCCATCGAGCCGGGCGAGCCTGTCGTCGTCGACCTGTTTCCTCGCGACGCCGAGACCGGTTGCTACGCGGACATGACCCGCACCTTCTGCATCGGCGAGCCACCGGAGCAGCTCGTCGAGCAGCACGCGCTCTGCCTCGAGTCGCTGGAGCGTGTCTACGGGGCTGTCCGAGCCGGGGTCCCCGGCTCCGAGCTCCATCGGATCTCCTGCGAGCCGTTCGAGGCGGCCGGGTATCCCACCCAGCTCTCCAAGGAGGAGGGGCAGGTGCTGGACGAGGGCTACTTCCACAGCCTCGGCCACGGCGTTGGGCTCGAGGTGCACGAGCAGCCGAGTCTCGGCCGAGTGGGCGAGGAGCTCATGGAGGGCGACGTGCTCGCGATCGAGCCGGGCGTCTACAAGAAGGGCTTCGGCGGCTGTCGTCTGGAAGATCTCGTACGCGTGACGGCCGAGGGCTGCGAGCGCCTTACGGACTATCCGTACGACCTGTCGCCTTAGGGAGCCTCTTGTAACGCCGTAGCGAAGGTGCGATCCTTGGCAGCGGGATGAGGTCGCGGCTTCTAGGGGTTATCTTTGCTTTCGCGCTCGTGCTCGGGGTGAACGCCTCGGCTGCCTTGGCACCGACGTTCACGTTCCCGGTACGCATCGGATTCGAGGCCGGAGACGACTGGGAGCCCGCGATTGCAACCGATCGATACGGGCACGTCTACGCTCTCTGGTCGCACTACACCGGCTTCGGCGGCGTAAGTTCCGGCGAGCCGGATCCGAGCTGCCCCACCTGCGCGAGCCCCCACTCGGTCCTGCAGATCTCGAACGACGGCGGACAGACGTGGGGGGACCCGCACGCCCTTTCCCCCGCTCTGACGCGTCAGGACGATCCGCAGATCGTGGTCGACCCCGCCGACGGCCGGACGGTGTACGCCGCGTACATGCAGGACAACAAGTCGAGCGAGTACGTCGCGCGCTCGGATGACTTCGGTCAGACCTGGAGGACGATGCTCACCGAGCCGCTTCAGCGCGGCACCGACAAGGACATCCTCGCTGCGCGCGCGGGCCACGTGTACCTCGTCTACCACACGCAGCAGAAGATCTTCGCCTCGGTTTCCCACGACGGCGGCCGCACCTGGTCGACGCACAATCTCGTCGGGACGACGAACTCCGAGTTCGGCGTCTCGTATGCGAGCGGCGGCGCCGTCGACTCCAAGGGCAACGCCTATTTCGCCTGGAACGGCGTCAACAACCCGGGTCAGGCGAAGGGGACGATCAACCTCTACGTCACGAAGTCGACCGACGGCGGCATCACGTGGACGACGCATCTCGTGGACGTCTCGGAGGCACCGCCACCTTGCGGCTGTCCTGGGTATGCCTACTGGTCGGGCCAGATGGCGCTTGCCGTCGACGCACGCGATCGGGTCTATGTGACCTGGAACGCGAACCGCGTCAAGTACGGCGTCCAGCGCCTGTACTTTGCGCGCTCATCCAACGGAGGCGCGACGTGGAGCACCGCGCAAGACGTCTCGCTTGCGCCGACCGGGTCGAACAACGTCTTCCCGGCCATCGCTGCCACCGGTGACGGTGACGTGCGCATCGCCTGGATGGACGACCGCAACGGATTCGACACGGGGAACGACGACCCGAATGCCCGCTGGAACGTGTACTACCGCACCTCGACTGATCGCGGTAACAACTGGTCGCCCGAGGCAAAGCTCTCCCAGTTCGTGGCCGGTTACCCCTACAAGTACGCGACACCGAAGGACGGCTTCGGGGAGCCGTACGGGGACTACTTCGAGCTCGATATCGACGGCGCCGGCAAGACGCATGCCCTCTGGGGCGAAGGGCCGAGCTACAACGGGCCCGGCAACGTCTGGTACGCCCGCCAGCCTTAGGACTAGGAGGGCTTGGCGAAGTGACTCGCCCCGGGTAGGCATTTCTGCGGTGCAGGTCGAACTCGTCGACTTCATCTCTGTCCCGACGCGCAACGCCGCGCGAGCGATCGCCTGGTACCGCGACGGCTTAGGGCTACCCGATGGTGAGGCGACAGCGGGCGAGATTGAGACGCCGAACGTGACGCTCAGCTTCTGGGAGCCAGAACGCGAGAAACTGCCTTTCGTTGCAAACGAGGCCGGGTTTGCGCTGCGAGTAGCTGACGTTGCCGCGGCGCGAGCTGAACTCGAAGCGAAGGGGGTCGAGTTCGTTGCGGAGACGTGGGATTCCGGGGTCTGCCACCTCGCGGCGTTCCGAGACCCCGACGGTAACACCTTGATCCTCCACCGACGCTACGCGCCCCGGAGCAAACGCGGCCGCGAGAGCTGAACGCTCGGATGGCACTCGCCGGTGGCGGTCAGGCTGAGAGCTCGAGCTGCTTCTCGAACCGGCCCGGATCGTCGAACGGGCCGATCACGGCGAGGTTCAGGCGGTTCTCGCGGACGATGTCCTGTGCGATCCGCTGGATGTCCTCGATCGTGACGGCGTCGTAGCCGGCGAGCACGTCGTCAGGCTCGCGGAGCGTGCCCTCGAGCACTTCGCTCCGGAGCCCGAACATG
>DATLQD010000138.1:0-2169 GCA_035535315.1 Gaiellaceae bacterium | reverse complement strand
GGCGACGACTACGTTCCGGCCCTCGAGGGACAGCTAGTCGACCTGACAGGCGTCCCGCCCGGGCGCTACCTCCTCGTCCATCGCGTGAATGCCGACCTGTCCATTCGAGAGTCGAACTACGAAAACAACGCAGCCTCGGTGCTGCTCGAGCTGCGGGGCAGCAGCACCGTGCGGATCCTGGCACGCTGCCCTGACTCCGCTGCCTGCGGCTAGGGAACCGATGGCACCGCAGCGGTGTAGAAAGGGAAACGGAGAAGGAGGATGACGTGCGACGCCTGATGACCGGACTGCTCCTGATACTCCTGGCCGGGGCGCTGGCCGGCCCAGCAGCGGCGAAGGAGGCGAACGTCGAGCTCGGCTCGACGCCTGCGGGCCTTGGGCCCGGCGACCCGTGGAATCTCGGGATCCAGGTCTTCGCGGATCCAGGCGCCCTGGCGAAGGCCGATCCCCCGGTCGTCACGATCCGAAGCAGCGCCGGCGAGGAGACGCGATTCCCCGCGGAGCCCCTCGGGACGGAGCCGGGGACGTACACGGCGACCGTCGTCTTCCCGGAGGAGGGCACCTGGACGTATGAGGTGTACGACTCCGCGACCGGGCGAACCTACGAGTACGACCCGGTCGTGATCGAGGCGCCGGCCGTCGCACCGGCCGCCGGCGGGTCCGGCGACTCGCAACCGGTCGCGGCCTCGGCCTCGGACGACGGCTTCCCGCTCTGGCCGGTTCTCGGGGGCAGCTTCGGGCTCGCCCTCGTCGCCGCCGGCCTGACTATCTTCCTGCGCCGACACCGCCCGCCCGCCGCTCAGGCGCGCTAGCGGAACCATCCACCCGCTAGGGGCGGGCTCGACCCGCCCCTAGACTGGGCCGGTGCCAGGCCTCGTCCTCGTCGCTCCCGACAGCTTCAAGGGGACGTTCTCGGCCACCGAGGTCGCCGACGCCGTGGCGCGCGGGCTACGCGCCGGCGGGCAGGAAGTCGTCGAGCTGCCAGTGGCCGACGGCGGCGAAGGGACGATGGACGCACTCCTGGCGGCGCTCGGCGGTGATCGGCGGGGCGCGACGGTCTCCGACCCGCTCGGCCGTCCGGTGGAGGCCGCGTACGGACTGCTCCCCGACGGCTCCGCGATTGTCGAGAGCGCGCAGGCGAGCGGTCTCGGGCGCGTTCCGGAAGCCGATCGCGACGCCTGGGCCGCGTCGACGCACGGCACGGGTGAGCTCATCATCGCAGCCGTTCGGGCGGGCGCCTCGCGGGTTCTCGTCGCCGTCGGCGGGACGGCGAGCACGGACGGAGGCGAAGGGGCGGTCGCAGCCCTCCAGGAAGCAGCCATGAAGATGGAGCTCGTCGTGCTCTCGGACGTCCGGACGCCGTGGGAGGAAGCGCCTCGGGTCTTCGGCCCGCAGAAGGGAGCCGATCCGGCGACCGTGATCCGCCTCGAGGGCCGGTTGGAGAAGCTCGCCCGCCGTGCGCCCCGGAATCCGACCGCCATCCCCATGGCCGGGGCAGGCGGCGGGCTCGCGGGCGGCCTCTGGGCCTTCTGCGAAGCCGAGCTCGTCCCGGGAGCGCCCTTCGTCCTCGACGCAGTCGGCTTCGACGAGAAGCTGGCCGGGGCGACCCTCTGCATCACAGGCGAGGGCTCGCTCGACGGCCAGACCGCCGCCGGCAAGATCGTGGCGGAGATCGCCGCACGCTGCCTCGCGACCGGAATCCCCTGCCAGGCAGTCGTCGGCCGGAACCGGCTCGAGCCTGGAGCGCTCGGCCTCGCCGGGGTCGTCGAAGCGCGGACCCTCGATGAGCTCGAGGCCGCGGGCCGCTCCCTGGCCGGAGGCTAACCCTTCTCGATCTCGAGCAGCTTCTCGTAGGCGGGGAGCGTTAGGAACTCGACGAACTCGTCGGCGAGCGCGACCTGCTCGAACAGGCTGCGCGACTCGGTCGGCCTGCCCTCGGAGTGGAACCACTCGTCGTTCCCGACCTCGGCGCGGATCTTCTCCAGCTCCTCCTCCACCAGCCCGCGGACGAACTCTGGCGTCACCGCTCGGCCGTCCTCGAGCTTCGCGCCGTGGTGCACCCACTGCCACACCTGCGAGCGCGCGATCTCGGCGGTGGCGGCGTCCTCCATGAGCCCGTGGATGCCGGCGGCTCCGTTCCCGCGGAGCCACGAGGAGATGTACTGGATG
>DATLQD010000137.1:0-3116 GCA_035535315.1 Gaiellaceae bacterium | reverse complement strand
GCGAATTCGAGGAAGTACGGGAGCGACTTGGAGATGTAGAGGCGTCCGGCAAACCGCTGCTTCATGTTGGCCTCGAGCCGGTCGAGCTTCTCGGGCTCGTCGACCGCGACCAGCTTCGTGGGCGGCTCCTGGAGCCACGCGAGCAAGTCGCCGACGGGGTGCACGACGAGGTTCTGAAAGCGCGCGTAGCGCTCGGACTCGGGAGTCTCCTCCGCGACGTAGAGCTGGTCGTCGACGTAGCAGTTGAGGTGAAAGCCCTCGGCCTCGACCGCCGCGATCGTCTCCCTCGCGAGCTCGAGCGGGATGGGGATGTGGCGGAGGAAGCGGCCGCTCGCCGGCTCGGCGACCACGGCTCCCTGGTAGCAGACAACGGGATCGTCGATTCCGAGCTCGAGGGCGTAGGGGCGGACGGACTGGAACATCCGCCCGGTCACGATCACGACGTGGATGCCCGCCGCCCGAGCCGCGTGGATGGCAGAACGGGTCCGCTGGCCGAGCACGAGCGTCTCGGGCAAGAGCGTCCGGTCGAGGTCGCAGGCAAACGCCTCCACCTCGGAGGGAAAGCCGGGCGGGAGACTCAGCTTTGCTGCTTGAGGAAGGCGACCAGGTCGCCGAGCTGCTTGTCGTCGAGCTGCTCGCCGTACGTCTTCGGCATGATCCCCGGCTGGAAGCCCTTCGCGATCTCGGCATCGGGATTCACGATCGAGTCGTAGATGAACTGCTCGTCCTTCCCCTTGAGGACCTCGTCGAGATTTGGGCCGACCTGCCCTGACGTTCCGGCTGCAGCGAGGGTGTGGCAGCTGCCGCAGCCTGAGGACGTGAAGACGGCCTTGCCTGCCGCGGCGTCGCCCTCCGGAACCGTCGGCTGCGCCACGCTTCCGACCACCGTGTCAGGAGTCGGTGTGACCGTCTCCTCGCCACCACAGCCCGCCATAGCGAGGGCGAGCGCGAGCGCGCTGAAGAACATGGCCAGGGGAACGAAGCGGCGCATCGGGCGCGAGTGTATCCATTGAGACGGCGAGATACGCGACCAAGCCTGCGACTGCGACATCGTGCGGCGCGTCGTTCACGAGGAAGGACGCGAGGAGCCCCGCCGCAACGGAAAGGGGAAGGGCGCGATCCTCTCGGGAGGCGTTGCTCCGCATCAGACGGAAGGTGAGCACGACGAGCGTGGCCAGCGCTGTCGCCACGATCAGAGCGGCGTACCAGCTCGACGTCGCTATGTCCCACGAGATCTCGAGCCGTCGCCCCAGGTCGTCGACGATCTCGCCCGGCCCGCCTCCGAGTGCCCGGCTCACATGGCTTGACCCGCCCGTGGCAGCATCGAGTCCCGTGAGGACGAGGACCACGGCGGCCGCCGCGGCGAGGGCGACGAAGAGCCGCCGCCGCCCGCCGCCTGCCAGCTCGACCGCCAGGACCGCATAGGCGACTCCGAGGACGATTGCCCCGCCGCCGTCGGCGCCGAAACGGTTCCCAGCAACCGTGACAAGGGCGAGAGCGGCCACGAGCCCGAGACCGATCGGCCCGAACCGGAGCCAGAGGTAGGCCGCTCCCGCCAGTGCGGGCACGAGGAGCATCGTTTCGAGCAGGTTGGTGACGCCGTAGAACCGCCCTGCCTGGCCGGGGCCCCAGGGCGAGAGGGCCACCGTGGTCGGGTCCGCCGCCATCGCGCCGAGGTAGGCGGCGAGCACGGCGGCGAGGAGCACTCCGAGTGCGGTGGTCGAGCGAGCGACTGCGGCGAGACCGAGGGCCCCGAGGGCTGTACCGAGCCCGAGCGCGAGGGTGGCGACCCACGGGTCGTCCACCGCTGCGATCCCGAGCGCAAGGTTCACCAGGAGCGCGGCCGCGAAGGCATAGACTCCGCCGCGGCGGAAGAAGAATGCGAGCGCCAGAGCCACGGCGGCGGCGACGAGGCTCGAAGGAAGGCGAGCACCGCGATGTCCGTCGATGCGAGCATCGAGCGACATTGCTTCGGCCGCGGCATCCTCGCGCGATTCCGAGGTTAGTGCGCCGTCTTGTCCGAGCGCTGTCGGGGCGATGTCCGCGATCGAGACCAGCCCGGGGATCCGGGTCGAGTCCGAGCGAAGGAGCCCCCGAAACCCTGAGCCGAGAATGGCGATCGGGTAGCGCCGGTCGTTTGCCAGGTGCTCTCCGTCGGGCAGCCCGAGGACGATCACCGGGCCCGAGCCCGGCACCTGCGCCGCCTCTTCGACCTCGATCCCGGCGACACCCGGCGGCATGCCTCCGAGGTACGAGTTCTCCACCGCTCCCCGCTCGAGAGCAGCCAGAGCCTGCCTTCGTCCGGTGACCGGGCCGTTGGCCGGCACCAGCAGCCCCACCGCGCCGCGGCTCTCGAGTGCACGCAGGTCGGAGAGGTCGAGGCCCGGGACGACGACGACTCGGAAGGTCTGGGCGCTCGCCGCTCCACAGACCGCGAGGAGCGCCGTCACGGCCAGGATCGCGGCTCGGGTCACCGTCCGGAGGGTACAATTCGTGCATCCCCAACAGCCCCTTTAGGAGTCACTGAAACCAGCATGAAACGCAAGGCTTTCGGCCGCGACGTGGGTCTCTCGACCCGCATGTTCCTGACGATGTTCGCTCTCGGCGCGCTCTACGTCGTCTTCTTCATCGTCCTCTTGAACGTCTTCAACTTCGGGTACTTCGCGATCATCCTGATCATCGGGGGGCTCGCCTTCCTCCAGTACTTCACCTCGGACAAGATCGCCCTGGCCGCGTCGGGCGCGAAGGTCGTGACGCGCGAGGAGGCGCCGGACCTTCACGACATGGTCGAGCGTCTCTGCGCCATGTCGGACCTGCCGAAGCCCCGGGTCGCGGTCGTCCCGACCGACGTGCCCAACGCCTTCGCCACCGGACGTAGCCCGAAGCATTCGGTGGTCGCCGTGACGCGGGGGCTTTGGGACCGGCTCGAGCCCCGCGAGATCGAGGGCGTCCTTGCACACGAGCTCTCCCACATTGGGAACCGTGACGTCGCGATCATGACGATCGCGAGCTTCTTCTCGATGGTCGCCGCGATGCTGATGCGCTTCGGGCTCTACGGCGGGATGCTCGGCGGCGGCGGCAACCGGGACAACAACAACTCCGCGCCGGTCTGGCTG
>DATLQD010000136.1:0-38593 GCA_035535315.1 Gaiellaceae bacterium | reverse complement strand
TTGAGGTTCGACTTGCGCCGCTGGCGCTCCCGCGTTCGCCGCGCCTCGGTCCCGAACCTGCTCGACACCACGCGACCGCCCACGCGCTGCCATTCGGCCGCGATCACGACGACGACCGCGCAGGCGAGCAGCGCGATAAAGGGCCAGCTCACGCTCCTCAGTGTACCCCTGCGCACGCCACACGCCAGGGGCCGGACACATGACCTAGCCGGGCCGCGGAGCGGCCTCTTCAGGGATTTTCGCGCGCTCGGGGGCCGCTTCCGCGGCCTCCGAGCCTGCGCCAACAGCGAGAGCTACGAGTTCGAACCGGTCGACGTCGACCAGGCCGCGGTCGGTGAGCTTGAGGCTCGGGATCACGGAGAGCGCGAGAAACGCCATCGACTGGAAGGGCGCCGGCAACGTGCAACCGAGGTCGGCCGCGGCAGCCGTGACCGCACGGCTCTGGGCGATCACCTCTTCGAGCGGCGCCTGCGAGAGGAGCCCCGCCACGGGCAGGGGCATTTCGGCGCGGACGCCGCGACTCTCCACCACGACGATGCCGCCACCGAGCTCGGCGAGGCGTGCTGCGGCCCGGGCCATGTCGCCGTCGTCCACGCCGACGATGACGACGTTGTGCGCGTCGTGGGAGAAGGTGGAGGCGAATGCGCCGGTCTGGAGTCCGAAGCCGCGGACGAACCCGAGGCCGATTCGCCCGGTCCCGAGATGACGTTCGATGACCGCCACCTTCGCGAGGTCGCGCTTTGGGTCGGCGACCGCTGAGCCGTCTTCGACGGTGAGCTCGTCCGAGAGCGAGTCGGTGACGATCTGGCCGGGCACGAGCCCGATGACACGTGCCGCCCCGCCTTCCCACGGAATCTGGAAGTCGTTCGATGCCACCGGTTGGATGCGGACGCTGTGCTTGACCCACTCGGGAACCGTGATCTCGGGGATCTCCGGAGGGGGGCGACCGGCCTTCAGGACGAGGTCCGGGACGAAGCTCTCGAGATCCGGGAGCACGAGGAGATCCGCCTGGTAGCCAGGTGCCAGGGCGCCGAGATGGTCGAGACGGTGCCAGAGGGCGGCATTGAGAGAGGCGATCACGAGAGCGTCGGTGGGGGGAATTCCGAACGCGACCGCATCCCGGACGAGCGCGTTCAGGTGCCCGTCGTCGGCGATGTGCTCGGGCTCGCGGTCGTCCGTGCAGAAGGCGATCCGGCCGGGGCCGAACTCCTGCACGAGGGGCAGAAGGGCATGAAGGTTTCGAGCGGCGGTCGCCTCGCGGATCAGGAGCCACATGCCGGCGCGTAGCCGCTCGCGGCCTTCCTCCGCGGTGGACGCTTCGTGTTCGGAGCGAATGCCCGCCGCCGCATAGGCGTTCAGGTCCTTTCCGAGTACTCCCGGCGCATGCCCGTCGACGTGGCCGGCCTTCCCGAGTCGGAGCTTCTCGAGCTCGTGCTCGTCGCCCGCGATCACGCCTGGGAAGTTCATCATCTCAGCGAGGCCGATCACCCGACGCCGACGGAGGAGGCCCTCGAGGTCTCCAGCGGTCAGCGGTCTGCGCGGTGACTCGAACCGTGAGGCGGGAACGCAGGAAGACGCCATGAAGTAGACGTCGAGTGGCACGTCGTCGCAGAGATCTGCGAGCCAGTGGATCCCGTCGGTGCCGAGTACATTGGCGATCTCGTGGGGGTCGGCGACCACCGCGGTCGTGCCGAGGGGCAGCACCAGCCGTGCGAACTCTCCGACGAGGAGCTTCGAGGTCTCGATGTGCATGTGCGCGTCGATGAACCCAGGCACCACGAAGCGCCCTTTGGCGTCGACCACCTCCGCGGCGTCGTACTCGCCCAGCCCTGCCACGAAGCCGTCGACGATCGCGACGTCGGTCTCGAGCCACTCGCGCGTGAATACCGACAGCACGGATCCGCCCTGAATGACGAGGTCGGCCGGCTCGTCGCCCCTGGCAACGGCGATGCGCCTCGCGAGGTCAGTCATGGCGCTGACCATAACCGGCAGGGTTGGGAATTTCTGCCGTCGCGTCGTATAACGGGATGCTGATGGAGGTGATGACCCCACGCTCGCTGGACGAGGCGCTGCGACTGAAGGCGGCGCAGCCCGCGGCCTGCCCGATCGCGGGAGGCACCGACGTGCTCGTCGACCTCAACTTCGACCGGGCGCGGCCAGATCACATCCTGAACCTGAACGAAGTGGCCGAGCTGCGAGGCTGGTCGCGCGTCAACGGGACAGTCAGGCTCGGAAGCGGACTCACCTTCACTGAGGCCATGCGGGCGCCGCTCGCCGAGACGTTCCCGGCGCTCGCCGAGGCGTCAAGGACAGTGGGATCGCCGCAGATCCGCAATCGAGCGACGATCGGCGGGAACCTCGGAACCGCTTCTCCCGCCGGTGACGCTCTGCCGCCGTTTCTGATCGAGGGCGCAGAGGTCGAGGTCGCGAGCGTGCATGGTACTCGGGTGCTCGCGCTTGCGGACTTCCTGCTCGGGCCGAAGAAGAACGCGCTCGAGGAGGACGAGCTGATCCTGGCGGTGCGCCTGCAGCCGTCCGGTGCCCCGCAGACCTTCATGAAGGTCGGGCCCAGGAACGCCATGGTGATCGCCGTGGTCTCGCTGGCTCTCCTAGCCGATCGGGAGCGAGACGAGCTGCGTGCTGCTTACGGCTCGGCAGGTCCGGTCGTCGGGCTCGTGCGCGCGCCGCTTTCCGAGCGGCGCGAGTTCGCAGAGCGAGTCGCCGCCGAAGCAGCTCCGATCGATGACGTCCGCGGTACGGCTGCCTACCGTCGCCATGCCCTGCGCGTCCTTGCAGAGCGGGCGCTCGAGCGGTGCCTGACGTGAGGATCGCGCTGATCGTGAACGGCGAGCCCCACGAGGCCGACGTCTGGGGCGGTGAAAGTCTTCTCTTTGCCCTTCGGGAACGGCTCGGCCTGCCGGGCTCGAAGAACGCGTGCGAGCAGGGAGAGTGCGGTTCGTGCTCGGTGCTGCTCGACGGGACGCTGGTGTGTGCGTGTCTCGTCCTGGCCGCGCAGGCGGACGGTCACGCGGTGGTGACCGTCGAGGGCCTGGTCGAGGAAGGAAGGCTGCATCGCGTTCAGGAGGCGTTCGTCGAGGCGGGCGCAGTCCAATGCGGATTCTGCACGCCGGGCCTCGTGGTGGCGACGGCAGACCTCCTGGAGCGCTCCCCCGACCCGGGTGAGGACGAGATCCGGGAGGCTCTCTCGGGGAACCTCTGCCGATGCACCGGATACACGAAGATCTTCGACGCTGTCAGGCTCGCGGCCTCGCGATGAGGTTTCCCGCGCGTCTAATACGGGTCCCGACCCGCCCCCTGCTCGCGTTTCAGCTTAAGGCCGAAAAGCGCACGCGTGGTACACGCGTCGTGCCAGGAGTGGAACGTTGAGCGCGCCGGTACGCAAACTCGAACTCGGCCGTGTCGGCGAAAGCGTTCGGCGCGTGGACGGCATCCCGAAGGTGACCGGCGAGTTTGCCTACTCGAGCGATCTGTTTGCGGCCGGGATGCTCTGGGGCCATACCCTCCGCAGCCCACACGCGCACGCCAGAATCATCTCGATCGACCTCGGTGAGGCACTCGGTGCGGCAGGTGTCCACGCCGTCCTCACACACGAGGACGTGCCCGGGGACAAGCGCTACGGCCTCGAGTTCCGAGACCAGCCGGTTCTGGCCTTCGACCGCGTGCGGTACTTCGGCGAGCCCGTGGCCCTCGTCGCTGCAGAACATCCGGAGCAGGCGCGACGGGCAGCCGACGTGATTCGAGTCGAGTACGAGCCTCTGGCTCCGGTGGTTGATCCCGCGACTGCTGCCGAGGCCGAGCCGATTCATCCTCAGAGCTGGACGCAGGGGCACGGTTATCGCGACGATCCGAGGCCGAACGTCGTGCGCTCCATGGTCATCCGACACGGCGACCCGGAGTCGGCGGGCGAAGTTGCCGTCACAGGCGTCTACGACCTCGGGATCCAGGATCAGGCGTTCCTCGGCCCCGAATCCGGGCTCGCTGTGCCGGACGGCGAGGGAGGCGTGGACGTCTACGTCGCAACCCAGTGGCTGCACGTCGACCGCGACCAGGTCGCGCCCTGCCTCGGCCTCGCACCGGAGCAAGTCCGCATCCACCTGGCAGGAGTCGGGGGAGCGTTCGGCGGCCGTGAGGACCTCTCGATGCAAATCCACGGGGCGATGCTGGCGCTGCATACGAACCGTCCGGTCAAGATGGTCTACAACCGCGAGGAGTCCTTCGTCGGCCACATCCATCGGCATCCCGCGCGCATCTGGGCGGAGCATCGGGCGAACCGCGACGGGAAGCTCGTCTGCGTCCGCATGCGGATCCTCCTCGACGGAGGCGCCTACGCGTCGAGCTCGACGGCCGTGACGTCGAACGCAGCCTCTTTCGCCTGCGGCCCGTACGCGGTCGAGAACGCGCTCATCGAGTCGACGTGCGTCTACACGAACAATCCCCCGTGCGGCGCGATGCGCGGGTTTGGCGCCGTGCAGACATGCTTCGCGGCCGAAGGACAGATGGACAAGCTCGCGGACGCCCTCGCCATCGATCCCGTCGAGCTGCGGCTGAGGAACGCGCTCGCCTCGGGCGACACGCTCCCGACCGGCCAGCGGGTGACCGGTTCAATGCCCATCGCCGAGGTGATCCGCCGCGCCGCAGCGATCCCCCTACCCGCGCCGGAGCCGCTTCCGCGGGATGCGATTCGACTTCCGGGCGGCGCCGGCAACACGACCCGCGGAGAGGGCATCCGGCGAGGGATCGGGTTCGCGGTCGGGTTCAAGAACATCTGCTACTCGGAGGGCTTCGACGACTACACGAGCGCCCGTGTTCGCCTCTTCGAGGGGGCGGCCGGCGTTCCGATGGCCGAGGTGCATTGCGCCGCCGCGGAGGTCGGCCAGGGGGTCTCGAACGTCATCGTTCAGGTGGCGCAGACGGAGCTTGGGATCGAAGACATCGTCCTCGCCCCCCACACGACGGCGACCGTGGGCTCTGCAGGCTCGGCCTCGGCTTCACGGATGACGTGGATGGCGGCCGGAGCGGTCCAGCTCGCGTGCCGGGCCGTCCGCGAGGAGCTCGAACGCCGCGGAGGCTCGCTCGGAGACGCCGAGATCGACCTGGAGCGCGTCTACCGTCACCGGGAGACCACGCCCCTCGATCCCGAGACCGGCCAGGTCACGGGCGAGCGGGCACATGTCGCGTTCGCGTGTGCTGCGATGCGTGTCGTCGCCGAGGTCGACGTCGAGCTCGGGTTGACTCGGGTCGTTTGGGTGGGGACGGCCCAGGACGTCGGCAAGGCGGTCAACCCCCAGGCGGTCTACGGTCAGATCGAGGGCGGCACGGCGCAAGGTCTCGGCCTCGCGCTCATGGAGGAGATCCTGACCCGCGATGGGGTGATCACGAATGCGAGCTTCACCGACTACCTGATCCCGACCGCCCTCGACATGCCCGCAGTCGTCGCTGAGCTCGTGGAGGAGGCCGAACCGGACGCTCCCTTCGGCGTCAAGGGAGTGGGTGAGCCGCCGACGGTGGTCTCGACAGCCGCGATCGTCGCGGCGCTTCGTGACGCCACCGGTCGCGAGCTGACCCGCGTGCCGGTGCGCCCGGATGATGTAGTCGGTCTCTAGGCGCGGTGCAGGGAGAGCGCTGCGCCGACTGCCAGGAGCGCGATACCTAGGAGCCGGGGCAGCGTGAGGTCGATCCGCTCGACTCCGAAGAGCCCGAAGCGATCGATGAGCGCGCCCATTGTGAGCTGGCCTGCGATCAGGAGGCCGATCGTCGCGGTGGTGCCGATGCGTGGTTGGGCGATCGTGATCGTGAAGACGATGAAGAAGCCCATGACGCCGCCGAGCCAGAGCCAGGGCGGCTGCCGCACGGCGGACGTGAAACCGTCCAGCGACCCGCGTAGCGCTACGAGAGCGGCCGTTGCGATCACCGTCGACAGGAGGAGGGAGAACGCCAGCGCCTCGAGCGAGCCAATCCGGTCCCCGAAGCGGCCCATGACTGCGATCTGGATGGAGCCGGCCAGCCCGGCCAAGAGCGCAAGGGCGACCGCAAACCCGCTTCCCGACACGCAGGCGAGCATAACGGTCGGCGGACTTGAGTAGTATCGGCCGATGGAGGTCACAGAGCGCACTGCGACCCAGGCGGTAGTTGAGGCCCGCGAGCGCTACGTCGCGCGCGGGGTCGCCACCCCACCCCTGGTCGTTGCCCGCGCGGGCGGAACGCATATCGAGGACGTCGACGGCAAGAGTTATCTCGACTTTGCCGGCGGCCTGGGTTGCCAGAACCTTGGTCACGGCCCCGCTTCCGTGGTCGCCGCGATCCACGAACAGGTCGACCGCTACTTGCACCAGTGCTTCATGGTGGGGATGTACGAGCCCTACGTCGAGGCTTGCCGGCGCCTTGCCGAGCTCTCGCCGTGCCGGGGGAAGGAGCAGAAGTCGATCCTCCTGAACTCCGGTGCGGAGGCCGTGGAGAACGCCGTCAAGATCGCGCGCGTCGCAACCGGCCGCCCGGCGGTGGTTACCTTCGACCGCGCCTTCCACGGCCGGACGCTTCTGACGATGACGATGACGAGCAAAGTCGTCCCATACAAGCGTGGCTTCGGACCCTTCGCGCCGGAGGTCTACCGGGCTCCCGCGCCGTATCCGTACCGCGGCGTTACCACTGACGACGCCATTCACGCGCTGGAGCTCCTGTTCAAGGCCGACGTCGACCCCGAGTCCGTCGCCTGCGTCGTGCTCGAGCCTGTGCAGGGCGAGGGCGGGTTCATCCCGATGCCGGAGGATTTCCCCGCCCGCCTCGCAGAGCTCTGCGCCAAGCACGGGATCCTCTACGTGGACGACGAGGTGCAAAGCGGCGTCGGACGCACCGGGACCGTTTGGGCGATCGAGCGCTATGGAGTTGAGCCGGACCTCATGGTCTCCGGGAAGTCACTCGGTGGCGGGCTCCCACTCGCCGGCGTCACCGGTCGCGCGGAGCTGATGGACGCCGTTCCCGCCGGCGGGCTCGGCGGCACATTCGGCGGCAATCCCGTCGCGTGCGCGGCGGCGGTCGCGATCCTGGACGAGGTCGCGACGCCGGAGTTTCGTGGACGTGCAGAGTCCATCGGCACTCGCATTCGAGCAGGGCTGGACGGGATGGCAGAACGGATCGAGGCGATAGGTGAGGTGCGCGGTCTCGGAGCCATGCAGGCGATCGAGCTGGTTGAAGACCGTGAGACGAAGGCACCGGCCGCGGGGCTGACCACGGAGACCCTCGTAGCCGCGCGTGAGCGCGGCCTCATCATCCTCGCGTGCGGCCTGTACGGAAACGTGGTCCGAGTTCTCGTGCCGCTGGTCATCTCCGATGAGGACCTCGAGCGCGGATTGGAGATCCTCGAGGAAGCTCTCGTCGACGCAAGCGGAAGAGCGGCGTAGCGCTACTGCAGAGGCTGACGCCGTCCCCGCTGCCGGCGTCCAGCTCGTCTCAGTCGCACAGCGCCTGACGTCGCAGACCGCCGTGCTCGGAAGCCGTTAGCCTGTCGCCGCGAGCGACGGGAGGAGGGGCATGGTCAGGGCGTTCGTCCTGTACGAAGAGGAGCCGGAGCAGGAGCGCTACGAGCGGCACGCCGAGCTCTGCCGTCAAGTCCCCGGCGGGACGTTCCGGCACGGCCCGATCTTCGGTGCACCCCGCGGCGAGCCGCAGTTCTCGTACTACGCTGAATGGGAGTTTCCCAGCCGAGAGGCTTTTCAGGAGGCAGCCCGGAGCGAGCAGTTCATGGCGACCGGCAAGGACGCCATGGAGATGGGCGGCCGCTTCCACGTGCTCTTCGCCGACGTGAGCGAATGACGGAGCCGTTCCGGCCCGAGCCCCGCGAGCCGTCCGAGCTCGGCCTCGAGAAGATCGTCTACGAGAAGGAGCCGCCCCGGGCGACGATCACCCTGAACCGTCCAGAGGTGCTGAACGCGTTCGATTTCCAGCTGCTGCGGGAACTGGCGCGTGCGTGCGAGGACGCCTCCTGGGACGACGAGATCCGAGTGGTCGTCCTGACCGGCGCCGGGCGCGCGTTCTGCGTCGGCGCCGACCTGAAGTCGTGGTCGGAGGACTACCTCGGGAAGCCGGGCGAGTACTGGAAGTGGTTCGGCGCCTTCAAGGACGCGCACGACCGGCTCCGGGAGATCGGCAAGCCAACCCTCGCGCGAATCAACGGGATCTGTGTCGGGGGCGGCAACGAGCTCCAGATGGCCTGTGACCTCGCGGTCATGGTCGATGATGCGTTCATTCGCCACGTCGGGCCAGAGCACGGCTCCGTGCCTGCCGGGGGCGCCACCCAGTGGTTGCCGATCCTGGTCGGTGACCGGCGGGCGCGGGAGATCCTCTTCCTCTGCGAGGAGATCTCAGCGGAGGAGGCCCGCGAGTGGGGCCTCGTGAACCGGGTTGTGGCACGAGCCGGGCTCGATGCTGCCGTCGACGAGCTCGTGGGGAAGCTCGCCACGAAGCTCCCACAGACGGTTCGGTACACGAAGGAGCAGCTCAATTTCTGGCGGAACCTCGCCTGGAACGAGACGATTGGCCACGCCCGCGACTGGCTCGCGCTCTCGATGGCGACCGAGGAGCCGAAGGAGGCGGTCCGGAAGTTCCTCGACCGGAAGGAGACATGAGCATCCGCGTGGAGCGCGACGACCGGATCGCGCTCGTCACGCTCGACCGTCCGGAGCAGCTGAACGCACTCTCGAACCAACTGATGAACGAGCTCGTTGGGGCGCTCGAGGAGCTCGACGCCGACCCGGGGATCCGCTGCATCGTCCTGGCCGGGAACGACCGCGCCTTCGCGGCCGGGGCAGACGTCGCCGAGATGGCGGAGGCGACCGCGATGGACATGCTCCGCCAGCGGCGCGTCGAGCAGTGGGACTCGATCCGTGGTCTGCGGACACCGCTGGTCGCGGCCGTCTCGGGCTTCTGCCTGGGCGGGGGCTGCGAGCTCGCGATGGCCTGTGACCTGATCGTCGCCTCCGAGACGGCGAAGTTCGGCCAGCCGGAGACCGGCCTCGGAATCATCCCGGGCGCAGGTGGCACGCAGCGGCTCACGCGCGCGGTCGGCAAGGCCAAGGCGATGGACGTGATCCTCACGGGCCGCTTCCTCGACGCCCGTGAGGCCGAGCTGGCGGGACTCGTGGCGCGGGTCGTCGCCCGGGAGGCGTGGCTCGAGGAGGCGAAGCGGATCGCACGCGCCATCGCGTCGAAGGGCCCGGTCGCCCAGCAGCTCGCGAAGGCTTCGGTCAATCGAGCCTTCGACACGTCGCTCGAGGTCGGCCTCGACTATGAGCGGCGCTCCCTCTACCTCGCCTTCGCATCCGAGGACGCGAAGGAGGGTCTGACGGCCTTCACCGAGAAGCGCGACCCCGACTTCGGGGGCCGCTAGACCTAGAGGGCCAGCTCGACCGGGACGACGGGAAGGTCGAGAGTGAGCTCGCCGCGGACGACCCCTACGCGGATCGTCCGGCCGATCAGCTCGCCGGTCATCAGCCGCTGGAGATCACCCGCGTCCGTGACGGGTACACCGTCCACGTCATGGATCAGGTCCTCGGGGCGGAGACCGGCCCGCGCGGCCGGGCTTCCGTCGACCACCTCGACCACCTCGATGCCCTGCTCGCGCCCAAGCTTGCGCGCGAGCCGTGGCGGCAGCGGTCGCGACCCGCCCGCGATCCCGATGTAAGCCCGGCGGAAGACGCCCTCGCGCATGAGCGCCGCCAGGATCCGGCGCGTGGTCTCGTTGATCGGAACGGCAAGGCCCAGCCCGACGCCTGCGACTGCGGTGTTCACGCCGACGACGCGTCCGAGCCCGTCCACCAGCGCTCCCCCGGAGTTCCCGGGATTCAGGGCGGCATCGGTCTGGATCACGTTCTCGACGAGGCGGCTCGCCGAGCCCGAGCGGGTTGGAAGGGAGCGACCGAGTGCCGATATGACGCCTGCGGTTACCGATCCGCCGAACCCGTGCGGGTTTCCGATTGCGACGACGAGCTGGCCGACCCGAAGTCGCTCCGCGTCTCCCAGCTCCGCGGGAGCGAGATCGCTCGCGCTCGCCCGCAGGACGGCAAGGTCCGAGAGCGGATCTGAGCCGACCACCTCGAACTCGCACTCGCGCCCGTCCGGGAAAGAGGCGCGCCCGCTCCCGCTGGTTCGCGCGACCACGTGCGCGGAGCTGAGCATGAAACCGTCCGGCGTGACGACGACAGCCGAGCCGCCGCCGTCGAGAACGCGACCTCCGCGGACCCGCCGTGCGACCCGCAGGCTCGCCACCGAGGGCGCCAGGCGCTCGGCGACCTGGGTGACCACGCGCGAGTAGGCGTCGAGCGCGTCCTCGTCGGACCGCACGCTGCTGTCCGCCCCAGGCCGGTCAGGGCCAAGAAGCGCGTCGACGAACAGGACCTCCCTCATGCGGTCAAACTAGCAATGCGCTTCCACGCTGCCGCGACGCTCAAGGAGGGGAGATGTCCGAGGTCGAGACGAGTCGAGACGGATCCGTGCAGACGATCACGCTCAACCGGCCCGACGTGCTGAACGCCTTCGACGCTGTCATGCACGAGCTCCTCGCGGCCGCGCTGAAGGCAGCACGCGACCCCGAGGTGCGGGCAGTCGTCCTGACCGGCGCCGGCCGGGGCTTTTGCGTCGGCCAGGACCTGCGGGCGTTCAAGGGCGGGTCGGGGGACATCGGTGAGCGGTTGCGGTCGCAGTACCACCCGAACATCCTTGCGATCCGCGCGCTAGAGAAGCCCGTGATCGCGGCCGTGAACGGGCCTGCGGCAGGCGCGGGGCTCTCATTCGCGCTCGCGTGCGACATCAGAATCGCCTCCGATGCTGCGAGCTTCGTTCCAGCGTTCGTGAACGTCGGGCTGGTCCCGGACTCGGGCGGCTCGTTCTTCGCCACCCGGCTTCTCGGCCAGGCTCGGGCCTTCGAATGGTTGACCTCCGGGCGCAAGCTGAGCGCGGCGGAAGCGCAGGCCTGGGGTCTCGTCTCGGAGGTGGTAGATGCGGATCGGCTTTCGGCCCGCGCCGCGGAGTTCGCCGCGACGGCAGCGGCCATGCCAACCCGCGGCATCGGCATGACCAAGCGCCTCCTCGACGGAGCCGCAACCAGGACGCTCGGCGAGCAACTCGAGCTCGAGGCCCAGCTCCAGACGGCGGCGACGCAGAGCGAGGACTTCGCCGAGGGCGTCGCGTCGTTCCTCGAGAAGCGGGAGCCCCGCTTCCAGGGCCGCTAGACGGCGCGGGGCCTAAGCTCGACTGCGAGATCGCAGTCGAGAGCTTGTGCGATTCGAAGCAGCGTGTCGATCCGGGGTGGGCGCCCGCCGCTCTCGAGCCTCGCGATCGCTGATTGGGTCGTCCCGACGAGGGACGCCAGTTCGGCTTGCGAGAGGCCCCGTGCCCTGCGCCGGTCGGCGACCTGGCCCGCTATCTGGGCGAAGAGCCAACCACCCTCCGCATGCGCGAGGCGCTCGCGAATTCGACCGAGGGTGGGCGTCCGGCGTGGCGGGTCTTGACTCATATCGCAGAGGTGCTATATATAGCGAAGATGAGATAATGTATATCAGAGGAGGGACTTCGGTGAGCTCCACAGACGAACGTCTTGCCACCCTGGAGACGGAGCTAGCGACCCTCTCTCGTCGGGTTGACGCGCTCGAGGGTGCACCGGCCGCTCCGACGTGGGACCGAATCGAGGCGAAGGCTTCGCCGTCTAAAGCTCCGCCGCGCGTGCCGGCAACCACGCCCAGCCCGTTCCCGCGCCTTCGCCCGAAGCCTGCGCGTACGGCCCCGAAGCCGATCAACGTGGAGGAGCTCCTCGGTGGACGGCTCCTGGCTCTGGTGGGAGGCATCGCCGTCCTGATCGGCCTCGCGCTGTTCGTCGCTCTCGCCGTCGACCGGGGCTGGCTCGACGTGACGACCCGGATCGTGCTCGCCTTCGTGGGGTCGGGGGCGCTATTTGCGGCCGGCGTGACGATCGGCGAGCGCCGAGGACGGACGCAGGCGTCGCTTGCCCTGGTGGGCACTGGGATCGCGGGGCTCTTCCTCTCGTTGACAGCCGGCACGGCGCAATACGACCTGATCCCCGTCGCCGCGGCGTTGCCCGCGGCGCTCGCGATCGGCGCGCTCGCAACCGCCGTCGCGCTGCGCTGGGACTCCCGGACGATTGGAGGGCTCGGCATCCTCGGCTCGCTGCTCGCACCTGTCTTCCTCACAGCTGACCCGACGCACGAGACGCTGGTCTTCCTCGCGGTCGCCTTCGCCTCGTCGGCCGCGGTGCTCGTGTGGCGCCGGTGGGAATGGCTCCGGATCGGGGCGTTCGCGGTTGCCATGGCGCAGATCGCCTACTGGATCGTCGACGCGTCACCCTCCGACATGGCGATCGTGGTTGTGCTCAGCATCTTCGGCGCTCTGAGCCTCGTGTCCGCGCTCGGGTTCGAGCTCCGGGTACCACCGGCCGCCTTGCGCCCGTCGACCTCGCTGCTCGTGGCGCTGAACGCGCTCTTTGTGGCTGGAATCGGGGGCGCCGCCATCGGCTTCGGTGATGGCGGCGCCCATAGTGCCGGTCTCTGGGTGGCAGGGGTGAGCGTGGCCCACTTCGCTCTCGGGGCCGGCTTGCTGCGATTTGGGGGAGATCGCCGGGAAATCGCAGCACTCCTACTCGGCGTCTCACTTACGTCCGCCGATGCTGCTTTTGGGCTTCTCGTCGACGGACCGTCGCTCGCAATCGGCTGGGCCGCAAGTGCCGTGCTGCTCGCGGCCCTCGCGCAGCGCCTCGCTGATGGAGCCGCGGTCGTCAAGCTCGCTCTCGCGGGGCAGCTTGCGCTGGCCGTCACGCATGCAGTCTTCTTCGACGCTCCGCCCGACACGCTCTCGGGTGGAAGCGGAGACCTCACCGGAGGCGCCGCGGCGGTGCTCGCGGTTGCCTTCGGTTCCTTTGCTTGTGCCCGGGCCGCGTGGAAGGAGAACGACGACGCCCGGCTGATTCTCGACGCAGTTTCGATCTCCTCGGTTGCCTACGTGACGGCACTCGTCCTCGACGGCTCGCCACTCGTGCTCGCCTGGGCCGGCGAGGCGATCGCCCTGGTCGAGCTCGCGCGACGCACCGGCGACCGGACGGCGCGGTTCGGCGCACTCTCCTTCGTTGCGCTGAGTGCCGCCCACGTGCTCGCGTTGGAGGCGCCGGTGAATTCGCTCGTCTACGGCGTCCCAGACCTGGGTGCCTCGGCTCTCGCGATCGGCGCCGTGACCGTTGCATCGGCGCGATGCGCAGTCGTCTGGCCTCGCGAGGAGCCCGACTGGAGGCGCGTGCTCTTTGGCCTCCCGGCTCTCGCGCTTCTCTACCTGGCCTCCATCGCGATCGTCGAGACGTTCCAACCAGGGGCGGAAAGCATCCGCACCGGCATCGGCCTCGACGTTCGCCAGCAAGGCCAGGCGCTCCTGAGCGTCTTCTGGACCGTTGCGGGCCTCAGCTCTCTCTGGCTGGGCCTGCGCCGAGAGATCCGCGAGCTTCGCCTGGCGGGCTTCGCTCTCTTGCTCCTCGCGGCGGGAAAGGTGTTCCTGTACGACCTCTCGGAGCTCGAGTCGGTCTGGCGCGTCCTTTCGTTCATCGTCCTCGGGCTCCTGTTCCTGCTGGCCGCGCTCGCGTACCAGCGCATGCGGCGGGAGCCGGCCGGGTGAGGCTGTGGGGAGCGCCCTAGGCCGAGACGGCTGACCAGGTGAACGAGGCGCCGGCCGAAAGGCCCTGGAGCTCGTTTCCGGCCGTGCCCGGAAGGGCGACGCTGAGCTTGTAGGTGTGCGTCTCGGCGGGAGCGAACGTGCCGAGCGTCTCGCTGCTCAGACCGGCGAGCGAGCCTCGGTACGCGACGTGCCCGGTCTCGTCGGCGACAGTGAGGACGAGACTCGAGGCGAGCTTCGGGTCTCCGCTGACTGCGGCCGAGAGGACGAAGTTTCCGGGCCCGCTGCCCGCATTCGCGATGCGAACGTTCCCGGAGGTGTTGTGCCCCGGTGCGAGCCCGGCGAGATCGAAGACCGGGCCCGAGCCGGAGCGGCTCACGGACGCGCTGCCCTCAGGGGTACCGACGCCTCCGAGAACCGGATGGACCGCGACGAGCGCCACCGCAAGGGTGACTAGAGAGAAAAGGACTCGGCGGCCGCAGGACACTCCCTAAGAATGATTTGGGATGTCCTCCCGGTCGTTCCCTCCCGCACACGACGGGCCTCCCCGATTCGGGTTGACTGCTCTACTTCGTGTCGCTGAAGTTGAGCGTCAGAGCTGCGCCCGTATTGCCCGCGAGGTCGGTGGCCGTGACGAGGTACGTGACCGCGACCGGGGTGGGAGGCTTGCCGTTCGTCCCGAAGACATTGACCGTGTAGGTCCCGCCGGCGGCGGCTACGACCGTGTACGGGCCGGTGGCCGAAGGAAGGGTTTGCGTGGCCGACACCGTCGAACCCGCCTCGGCGGTTCCGGAGATGATGTCGGCAACCGCATTGTTCGAATCCGTGTACGCGCCTGTGGGAGCGCCGGGGGCGACCGTGTCCTTGGTGACCGTCGCGGTTCTCGCGGCCGAGATGTTGCCGGCTGCGTCCGCGGTCGTCGCCGAAAGGGTGACCGCGCCGTCGCCGAGCGTCGTCGTGTCGAGTCCGGTGACGGTGACGACTCCGGCACCCGCCCGTCCCGGGACGGTGGCGGTGACGCTCGTGACTCCCCGCGTGACGACGACCGTGACGGTGTCGCTTGCGATCGCCGAGGCGGGAAGCGTGACCGCGACCGAGACGCTGGCGCGATTCGCCAGGTTGACGTACGTCGAGCCCTGGCCGCCTCCGTTTGCAAGGACAACCGCGGTCGGAAGCGTCGGAGCAACGGCGTCGGCGGTGGCGCCGACGATGGAACTGTCCAGGCTTTCGAGCCCACCCCCGACCGCTCGCAGACGGTAGGTGTAGGCGGTGCCGTCCGTCGTCGCGCTGTCCGAGTACGTCGTGCCGGCGACCGGCGCGACGTTCAGCTTGGTGTATCCGGCGCCTGACGCGCGGTAGACGTCGTAACCCGAGATCCCGAGAGTGGTGGAGGGCGACCAGGCGAGGTCGATCCGCCCGGCCGGTCGCGCCGCGGCGGCGGGAGAGGTGGGAGCCTGGGGTGCGGCCACGAGCGCGGTCGCGTAGTTGCGGTAGAGCCAGGTCGATCCGGAGACGCCCAGGCGGACTGTGCCCGTCCCCAGCCCGAGAGCGGTCGCGGAGCTCGTGGCGGAGACCGTCGTCGAGGCACCGGGCGCGAGCGCCGCGCTCGAGGAGCCGGACGAGGCAAAGAACGCCGATGCGATCTGGGTGTTGCCAAGGCTCGTGAGGGTGGCCGTCTGGGACTGCCCTGTGACGTTCTGAACGGTGAAGACATTCGTGTAGGTGAGGGCGGAGGGCGCCGTCCCGAAGTCGAGCGTGAGCGTGTCGACGTCCCCGCTTGCAACAGGAGTCGAGGTGCCGGGCTTGACCGCGTTGCCCGGAGTGACCAGGAAGTAGTTGGAGAGGCGATCGGCCGTAATCATGTTGCCGGGCACGCTCGTCGTCGCGGTAAAGGCGGCGGAGCTCATGCGTGTCGAGCCGCCGGCGACGAACACCAAAACGGCGACGAGCACCGGCAGGACGAGCCGGCGGGTCACGCCGCCCGCCCGGTGCTCGGCTGCTTGCGCCAGATCGTACGGAGCACGGAGGCGAGCAGCAAGAGTGCGGTGCCCACGACGAGGAGGAAGCGCACCTCGCGCGTCTTCGAATACCAGAGGACATAGCCGGCCAGCGGGACGTCGAAAGCGACCTGCGCTGCCTGAGCCGGGAGTGAGATCGTCCAGGGATCGCGGGCGGGGTTGGCGTCGCCCTTCGTCCGGTAGGCCCGCCCTTCGGGCCGCTCGATCGTCTGTGCGATGCGATGGGTGACGAGCCGTCCCGGCTGGTAGGGATCCGTGAACGTGATCACGTCCCCCTTTCGCAGTGCTGAGGACGGAGTCTTCTCGAGGAATGCGAGCGAGCCGACCCGGAGGTTCGGCTCCATCGATCCCGTGTAGACGACAACGGGCCGGTACCCGGCGAGCATCAGCACGCCGTACGCGATCGCAGCGAGGACGGCCAGCCCGGAAACCAGGCTAACCGTCCTCTTTGCGATGCGTCCGATCCGTTGCATGTCAGTGTTCCGTCCGGCCCTAGGCCTGGACGGCAGTCCAGCTGAACGTGGTGCTTGCGGACGAGCCCTGGAGGAGGTTGTCGCCGGCGTCGGTGCCGGTCGTCGGCAGGCTCACGTGGAAGTAGAACGTGGTCGAAGCGGCCGGGACGATCGTGCCGAGGTCAGCGGAGCTGAAGGCTGCGAGCGTTCCGTCGTAGAGCTTCGAGCCGGCGACGTTGTCGTTGTCGCGGTAGATCACGAGCTTGATGCTCGGTGCGAGCGTGCCGGTCGAAGAGGCGGTGCCGGTGAAGACGCCGCTGATCGTGCCGGTGTTCGTGATGGTCAGGGAGCCGGTGGCCTCCTGGCCGATCTTCTGCGCCGAGACGTTGAAGATGGCGCCGGAGCCGGAGCGTCCGATCGAGAGGGTGCCGGTCGCAAACGCGTTCGACGCGATTGTCACCGGGGTGGCCGTGAAGTTCGCATACGTCCCGCCGAGCGCGCCGGCGGAGATGACTCCGACAGCGAGAACCGAGAGCATGGTCTTTCTGGCGATGAGAGCTTTGAGGTACCGCATGTGTACGTGTGTCCTTTCTCGTTGGCTGGACGCACCATGAGCGGCTAGGGAGGCAAAGAGGGAGCGTCCCCGTATGAACGAGGTATGGACGCACGCTGGCCGGAATAGCATTGAGCGAGGGGGCCTTTCGGCCCCCTCGCGTGCTCCTCGGTCGACTCTCGAACTAGGGGCTAGTCATCGAAGGTTGCCGCGGCGAGGGCGTCCACGATCCCGTGACCGTAGAAGCCGTTGTATCGCGACGAGCCTTCGCAGAAGGCGTCGAACTCGGTGGGGTTCGGCTCGGGGCAGGCGTGCTCCCGGGCAGTTTTCTTGAAGATCCGCGCGACCCTGCTGGGCTTCAGCTTCAGCCCCCCGAGTTTTTGGTCAACCCTGCCGAACTCGCTGATGATGACCGCGGCCACGCCGGTCGCGTGTGGTGAGGCCATCGACGTGCCTTGCAGGTACGCGTAGTACACGCAGGTGCCGTCGAGTTGGCGTACGCAGATGATTCGATCGGAGATCGGATCGCCGGTCACCGGGTCGACGTCCGGGATCCCGTCACCCTCGATGTCGTCGGTAAGGGCGACGAACGTAGGCCAGGTGGAGAGGATCCGGTTCTGCGGATTCGCCAGGCCCGTGCCCGTGTCGAGCGAGTCCCCTCCGGGAGCTGCCACGAAGGCGTGCCCGACGCCATAATCCGAGTAGAACGACTTCCGCTCACTCGGGCCGAGGGCCGTCACGCTGAGGACGCTCTTGCCCTGGGTCGGGAGATCGAGGCAGCGCGGCGGAGCCGTGCGGTCGTGTTCTGTGCCCAGCGGGAAGTCCGGGCTAGTGTCGTCGAACCTCGTCTTGCTGTAGTCCTGGGCGCCGTTTCCCGCCGCGGCGATTAGGGTGACGCCGTGCCGGTGTGCGTACTTGAGCGCCCGCTGCATCGCCTCGATGATCGTCCGCTGCTCGAGCTGCTGCTCCGGTGTGTCGGCCGGATTGGCCTTGCAGTTGAAGAGCCAAGGGTCGACGTAGTAGCTCATGTTGACGACGTCGATCCCATGGTCGCCCGCGTACGTGAGCGCGTCGACCGAGGGCTGCAAGAAGAAGAAGCCCGAGTCTTGGCCCGCACGGAGGTTGACGAGGGTGACATTCGGGGCGATGCCTGCGATGCCGAGGCCGTTCACGGCCGCGGCGACCGTGCCGGCGACGTGCGTGCCGTGGCCGGCCTCGTCGACGTCTGCCGGGTCCGAGCACGAGGCGTCCGGCTCGTCCTCGCACGGGCCGTCGATCTCGTTACCGAGCGAATCGAAGGGGATGTCGGTCGTGAAGTTCCTGCTCAGGTCTGAATTGAAGTTGGGCGCGATGTCCGGATGCGAGCCGTCGATGCCCGTGTCGATGATTCCGACCAGGACGCCGGGGTCGCCCGGCTGAACCGCGTGCGACGTGTCGGCGGTGGCGTTGATCATTTCCATATCCCACTGCAGACCAGCCAGCGGCTCCGCGCCGGCAGCCGTAGCAGCGCTCGACGAAGCTGTGCCCGCGCTCTCGCCGGAGAAGTCGCCCTTCTCGAAGGCGAACTTGTCGACGTGCCCCCTCTGGCGGTAGGTCTTTGGCACATGGCCGATCCGCAGGCTGTGCGCAGCGCCCTTGATAGCCACTTTGCTCGTCACCGTGGCGATGAAATCCGAGTTCGACGATCGGACCGTCGCGAGGCCCACTCTCGTGTTCTCTCGCACGATCGTGCCGCCGGCCGCCGTGATAGCTGCGTGGGCGGCAGTCTTGGTGGCGCTGAGCTTGTAGAGGACGACGTACTGGCTGGTGCCTTGCGACGCCGTCGTCGCTGGTGTGACGCTACCCGGCAGTGCCGCGACCAGAACGGCCAGCGTTGCCAGGGCGAGCAGAAAGACTTTACGCACGTGGCTCCCCTCCCTCTTCGCTTGAAATCCCGCCAGGCCGCATTTCTTTGGGCGGCGGAGGTCCTCGGTGCGTCGCGAGTCTATTCCCTCTGCGAAACCTTGTCGAGGGAACTAGATCGTCTTGAACTGCTCGAACGGCTGCCGGCAGCTTTCGCAGTAGCGAACCGAGCGGCACGGCGTGGGCCCGAAGAGGTTTTCGAGTTTCGTCTCGGTCGACCCGCAGTACGGGCACCGGAATGCGTTCGAGCGTAGCTGGACGAGCGTGGGGGGCGCGGCCGCACGCGGCGCCGGGGGGGCGAAGCCGGCCTCTCGCAGCTTTTCCCGCCCGGCGGGTGTGATCCGATCCGTCGACCATGAGTCGTCGACGATCACATGTATCTCCGGCTTGCCGCCGAGCGCCTCGATGCTCGTTGCCATCGCATCCCGCATCACCTCGAGGGCGGGACAGCCGAGGAACGTCGGCGTGAACTCCACCTGAACCCGTTCGCCCTCGACCGACACGTCCCGGACTACGCCGAGGTCGACCAGCGAGATGACCGGAATCTCGGGGTCGGGAATCTCCGCCAGGGCCGCCCAGACCGCCTCGCCGGTCACCATGAGGCCCCCGGAATCGAGCGGCGCACCATCGTCATCTCGTCCCAGAGCTCGCGGAACCCTTCCGAGTGGCCGTTTCGGGCTGCCGGAGCTGCTGTCGCAGGCATCCAACCGAGCTGCTCCGGCGCCCGCTCCGCGAGCACGGCGGCGAGCTCTGCGTCGAGAACGCCGAGTGCCTGGCCCCACAGCGCGTTGACCGAGGTTCGAAAGCGCGGCTCGTCGCGCAGGCGGTCGGCCCACATTTGCGCGTGGAGGCGGTGGTAGACCTCCTCGCGATCCATCTTCGCTGCGAGTCCCGCCAGCTCAGGGTCGGGATCGGACTTCAGCACTTCGAGCCGGATCGCGTCGGCGGCTTCGTAGAGGACTCGGCGCGCGATCGTGTCAGCCCAGTCCATGAGTCGGAGCTCGACGAATGGCGCGCAGCGGTACTCCTCCGGCGGGCGGTCGAACGCGAGCTCGTCCGCCGTCATGTCGAGGTCGCGAGCCGCGAGCTCGTAGAGGGCCCGGGCGTGCCCGATCTCGTTCTGGGCAATCGACGAGAAGGCGACGTCCTCCTCGAGGAAGGGCGCGATGCCGGTCCATTCGGAGTCTCGCCAGCCGAGAACGAGCTCGTCGTCAGCGATCTGCAGGAGCCGCTGTGCCCGCTCGCTCACGTGCCTCCTTCAGCTTCGCCTTCAGCGAATAGCCGTCGACGCGGTGGTAGCTCTTCTGGAGCTCGTCCGGGAAGTCGCTGACCTCGCGGAGGGCTGTGCGAGGCACGAGCCAGAGGGCTTCCGACTCCTGGCGCCGCCCGTACTGCTCCCGCGCGTACGCCTCGGCGAACGCGTCGTTGGGAGCGGTGATCGAGCCCGCATGTTGGAACGCCTGGCCCTTCCGCTCCTGCCGGAAGACCTCGTAGATCACGCCGCATCGGCCAGGACGGCCTGCCGCACCCAGGCTTCCTGGTCTCGGAAGCGGCGACGGAAGTCGAGCCGCTCCTGGCTCTTTGGACCGTGCCCGGTGACCACGTGCTTGAGCTCTTCCCAGTCCGGCTCCGAGTAGTGCCAGACCTCCGCCTCCTCGTCCTTTTGAAGGGCGGGATCCGGGACGGAGAGGCCGAGCTCCCAGATCTGGGGCACGTACCCGTCCAGGAACTGCTGGCGGGCTTCCTCGTTGGCCTGGCTCTTGATGCGCCACTCCACCATCGGATCGGCGTCGGCCGCGATCGGATTTCCGTGGAACTGCATGAGCGGGGCCCACCACCGGTCGATCGCCTCCTGGACGAGACCCCGTTGCTCGTCGGTGCCGTTCACAAGCGTCAAGACGACGTCGCGGCCGTGCAGGATGTGGAAGGACTCCTCCCAGCAGATCTTCTTCATGATCCTGGCGTACGGGGCGTAGGAGCACTTGAGGAGCGCCTTCTGGGAGATGATCGCGGCGGCGTCCACGAGCCAGGCGATCACGCCCACGTCTCCCCAGGTCTTCGTCGGATAGTGAAAGACGTTATGAAACTTCGACGTACCGGAGATCAGGTCGTCGAGACACTGCTCGCGCGGCTTTCCGAGGTCTTCGACGACCCGGTAGATCAGCTGCGCGTGCCCGACCTCGTCCTGCACCTTGGCCGTTAGCGCGAGCTTGCGCTGGAGGGTCGGGGCACGCAGGATCCACTCACGCTCCGGCAGGACGCCCATGAGCTCCGAGTTCCCGTGCATCTCGATGAACTTGACGAGGCGCGCGCGGTACTCGTCCGGCATCCAGTCCCCGGTCTCCACCTGGCCGCCGCCTTGGACGTATTCCTTGAACTCGACTTCGCGCGCCGTCATCTCGCCTCCCAACCAAACGGTCGTTAGGGTGTCACTCTAGCGTGACTACCCGCCGCGCAGAGCTCTCACGCCACGCCGCCCGGCTCTTTGCAGAGAAGGGCTATCACGGGACCTCCGTGGGCGATCTCGCGCAGGCGCTCGGAGTCCAGAAGGGCTCGCTCTACGCGCACATCGGCGGCAAGCAGGAGCTTCTCTATGAGGCGATGCGCGAGGGCGCGGACGCCTTTCACCACGGGCTCGACCGTATTCCCGAGGACCTGCCGGTGACCGAGCGCATCCGCCTGGCGCTCCGGGCACATCTTGCGACCGTGGGTGACCAACTCGACGTGGCGACGATCTTCGTCCAGGAGTGGCGGAACCTCGAGGGAGAGCACCGGGAGGAGATCCTGGGCGAGCGGCGCCGCTACGAGGACCGCATCCGCGCTCTCTTCCGGGAGGGCCGCGAGCTCGGAGAGCTCCGTTCCGACCTCGACGAATCGGTCGCCGCGCTCCTCTTCCTCTCGGCGGCGAACTGGGCGTACACCTGGCTCCGGCCGGGAGCCGACACCGATGACCTGGCCGATCGCTTCTACGCGCTCCTGGTCGACGGCATGCGCGGCTACTCGACGCCGGCGTGACGCGCTCGCTCCTGATCGTCAACCCGATCGCGAGCCGCGTGACGCCGGAGCTCACGGAGGCGGTGGCCGAGGCGCTGGCGGCCGGCGGCGAGGTTGAGACAGCCCTCACCGAGCGCCCCGGTCATGCGCAGGAGCTCGCCGAGGAGAGCGCGGGCTACGACCGTATCTATGTCTTCTCCGGCGACGGCGGCTTCAACGAAGCGGTGAACGGCATGCGGGACGACGTCCCGATCGGTTTCGTCCCCGGAGGCGGGACGAGCGTTCTCCCGCGCGCGCTCGGCCTGCCCCACGACGCGCTCGAAGCCGCCCGCATCCTGGGCCGCACGAGCGCGACCCGGCGGATCTCACTCGGCCGGGCCAACGGCCGGCGATTCACCTTCTCGGGCGGCCTCGGGCTTGATGCCGAGCTCGTCCGCGCCGTCGACGAGCTCGGGCGCCGTGCGACCGGCCGCCCCGGCGATCTTGCGTTCGTCGCGAGGCTCGCCCGCCTCCTGGCGGAGCATCGGGGCCACTTTCCCCCGTCCATGACGGTTCGGGGGCGGGGGCGCGTCGCCTTCGCGCTTGCGGCGAATTGTGACCCCTACACCTACCTGGGGCGCCTGCCGGTCCACGTCGCGCCGCTCGCCCGGTTCGAGGACGGCCTGGACGTCGTCGCCCCGCGAGGGCTTGCGCCCTGGCAGCTCCCGAGGTTGGCGGCGTGGTTGCTCGCGCGGCCCGGGCAGCATCGTTCTTCGGAGGTGCTCTACCTCCACGATCGCGATCTGGTCGAGATCGACTGCGACGGGCCGACGCCCCTCCAGGTCGACGGGGAGGATCTCGGCGATGTCACCGAGGTCACCTTCGAAGCCGATCGGAGTGCGTTGAGCGTCCTCGTCTCCGGTACTAATGCACCATGACCCAGGTGGTGCCTGCGGAGCCCGACGTCCGCCGGGTCATCGGAGACGGCGGAGACCTGGCAGACCGCGTGGTGGCGGGGCTCACCGAGACCGACCTGCTCGCGATCTACCGGAGCATGGTGACGCTCAGGACCTACGACGAGCGCTCGGTCGTCTACCACCGGCAGGGGCGGATCGGCACCTACGCCATCTTCTGGGGGCACGAAGCCATTCAGGCAGGAGCGGTGCATGCCCTGGCAGACGAGGACTGGATCTTCCCGTCGTATCGTGAGTCGGCGGTCGGCCTGCTGAGGGGGATGCCGCCCGAGACGATCCTGGCCTGGTGGCGCGGGCATCCTGCCGGGTGGTGGAACCCGGCCGAGTTCCGCGTCGCCTCGATCGTCGTCCCGATCGCATCGCAGGTGCCGCACGCGGTGGGGCTCGCCTGGGGAAAGAAGCTTCGCGGGGAGGGCGCCTGCTCGCTGGCGTTCTTCGGGGACGGCGCCACGTCCGAGGGAGCCTTTCACGAGGGCGCGAACCTCGCCGCGGTGATGGCTGCTCCAGCGATCCTGCTCTGCAACAACAACGGCTGGGCGATCTCGACGCCGGTCTCGGCGCAGACGCGGGCGGTGACCCTCGCCGACAAGGCCCGTGGCTACGGGATGCCCGGCGTTCGCGTCGACGGGGGCGATGTGCTGGCCGTCTTCGAGGCGACTTGCGAGGCTGCAGAGCGCGCCCGCGCGGGCGGTGGTCCGACCTTCATCGAGGCGGTCAGCTACCGGATGGCGCCCCACGCGACGGCCGATGACCCGAGCGCGTACATCGATCCCGAGCGCGTCAAGCTCGAGCGCGAGAACGAGTGCCTCGGGCGCTTCGACCGCTATCTGCGGAGAGTCGGTGTCCTCGACGACGAGATCGCACAGAAGCTCAGCGAAGAAGCGCTGGCCGCGATGAAAGCAGGGATCGCGGTCGCCGAGGGGTTGCCGGCGCCGGATTCCGAGCTCGTCTTCAGGCATGCGTACGCAGAACCGCCACCGGACCTTCGCGATGCCGGCTAGGACGCTCGTCGAAGCGGTGAACGACGCCCTCCACGTCGAGATGGAGCGCGATACCGACGTTATGGTGCTCGGCGAGGACGTCGGACGAGCGGGCGGGGTCTTCCGCGCCACGGCGGGGCTCCAAGATCGCTTCGGCCCCGATCGCTGCGTCGATACGCCTCTCGCGGAGGCCGGGATCCTCGGAAGCGCGGTCGGGCTCGCGATGGCAGGCTGGCGGCCGGTCTGCGAGATGCAGTACGACGCGTTCAGCTATCCGGCCCTCGACCAGCTCATCTGCCACGTCGGGCGCTACCGGTGGCGGACGGGCGGTGCGATGGACTTCCCGATCACGATCCGCATGCCCTACGGTGGCGGGGTTCGCGCGCCCGAGCTCCACGAGGACTCGCCGGAGGCGTACTACGTGCACACGCCCGGGATCAAGGTTGCGATCCCATCGACCCCCGCCGACGCCAAGGGCCTCCTGGCGGCGGCGATCCGCTCGGAGGATCCGGTCGTCGTCTTCGAGCCGAAGCTCCTCTATCGGTCGGCCCGTGACGAGGTCCCGGACGGCGAGCACGTCGTTCCGCTCGGAAAGGCGCGGGTGGTCCAGGAGGGGGACGACGTCAGCCTGATCGCCTACGGCGCCATGGTGCCGGTGGCGCAGCGGGCTGCAGACGAGCTGGACGCGAGCGTCGAGGTGCTCGACATCCGGTCGCTTCGCCCGCTCGACGAGGACGCGATCCTGGCAAGTGCCGCCAAGACCGGGCGAGTCGTGATCGTGCAGGAAGCGCCGCGAACCTGTGGCTTCGCCGCCGAGATCGCAGCCCGCCTCGCCGAAAAGGCGATTCTCGATCTCCGGGCGCCCGTGATGCGCGTCACCGGCTACGACGTGCCGTATCCGTTCTGGTCGATCGAAGACGAATACATGCCGACCCCGGAGCGAGTCGCCACTGCGGCCCGCAGGCTCCTTGAGTTTTGAGATAGATGGCGTATGAATTCAAGCTTCCGGACCTCGGCGAGGGGGTCGCCGAGGGCGAAGTCGCCCGCTGGCTCGTGGAGACGGGCCAGGAGATCGCCGAGGACGACCCACTCGTGGAGATCCAGACCGACAAGGCAACCGTGGAAGTGCCCTCTCCCGCGGCCGGGATCGTGTCCGCCATCCTCGTTCAGGCGGGGGAGCTCGTCCCTGTCGGGACACCGCTCGTCGTGATCGGCGACGGCGACGAGTCCGCCCCGGCGGCTGCGCCGAGCACAGACGACCCGAAGAAGGAGACCCCGGCCTCAGCGCGACGCGCTCAGGCGACTCCCCTCGTTCGGAAGATTGCCGCTGACCTCGGTGTCGACCTCGCGTCCCTCACGGGCTCGGGGCCGGGCGGCCGGATCACGGAGGAGGACGTGCGGGCCGGGACCGCCCGCGATGACGAGCGGGCTCGCCGGGTCCCGCTCCGCGGAATCAGGCGGCGGATCGCAGAGCACCTGACGGAATCGCACCGAAACGTCCCGGCCGTGACCGTCGTCGAGGAGTGCGATCTGACCGAGCTGGCAGGGAGTCGGGGTGATCGATCCTTTCTCGCCTATCTGCTCGCGGCCGCTGTGGAAGGGCTCAGGGTGATCCCGGAGTTGAACGCCAGGCTCGACGGCGAGGAGATCGTGATCTGGGAGCGCTACGACTTCGGCGTCGCCGTTCAGACGGACGAGGGGCTGGTCGTGCCCGTCCTTCGTGACGTCGATGCAAAGTCGCTCGAGGCGCTCGACGCCGAGGCGCAGCTGCTCGCCGAGGGCGCTCGAGCCGGGACGCTGAAGCCGGAAGAGCTTCGGGGATCGACGTTCACGGTCACGAGCGCGGGCAGGCTAGGCGGGCTCTTTGCGACGCCGCTCGTCAACTACCCGGAGGTCGGGATCCTCGGTCTCCACCGGATCGCCGAGCGCCCGGTCGTTCGCGACGGCGAGATCGTCGTCAGATCGATCGGCTGGCTCTCGTGCACCTTCGACCACCGCGTGGTCGACGGTCTGCGGGCCTCCGAGTTCCTGCTCGAGGTGGCGGGCGGCCTTGAGAGCCCAATTTCGGGCTCCTAGAACGTCAGGCGGCGGCCGGCTCGGGGGCGGGGCTCGCGAGGTGGGGCGCGATCATCCGCTCGATCTGCGGGGAGCTGACGCGCCCTTCGATGCGCTCGACCGGACGCTTGTCCTTCAGGAGGACGAGGGTCGGCACGTCCTCGATACCGAACTTGTCGGCCCACTCGGGCGACGTGTCGAGGTCGATCCGCGAGATCCGGAGCCGGTCGCGCTCCTTTCTCGCGAGGTGGGCCAGAAGGCTCTCCATCCGGCGAGCGGGCCCGGAGGTTCCGTTCGTGAAGAAGAGGAGCATCGGCAATGCGGACTTCTGAGGCATGGTTCTCGTTTCGGAGGGGAGGGACGACGCTGGAAAGGATTCCCACCTCGGACAAAACCGAAACAATCACGGACGTTGGCGGCCTCGCGAAGGTTGTTTGGGCGCGCCGAGCGGAACGTACTGGACGCTTGGTCGACGGCCTCCTTCTTGCGCAAAGAGATTCATGAACGCGTAGGCCTCCTCGGGCAGACCTCCCTGGACGGGAAGGCCGAGCTGCTCGGCCTCCACGAACGTAATCGGGTCGTCATGCGTGAAGTGGCCGCCGGCGAGCTCCTCCGCGAGGCTCTCGGCCTTCTGCGCGCCCAGGCGCGGGGTCACGAGCATCGTGACGACCTGCTTCATGTGCCGCAGCGCCTTCTCTGCCACGTCCGCCAGAAGGAGCGTTCGGTCGTCCAGATTCCCGATCGGCTTTATCTGCGCGACTCGGACGATCGCGGCAGCAGGCATGTCGCCGAGCTGCGGATCGACCGGGCCGAGCACAGCGGCTCTGTCCATCAGGATCTCGTCCGCGGCGAGCGCCAGCAGGGTCCCGCCAGACATGGCGTAGTGCGGCACGAGCACCGTCACCTTGGCCGGATGCTCCCGGAGCGCGTAGGCGATCTGCTCGGATGCGAGCACCAGCCCGCCGGGCGTGTGGAGCAGGAGGTCGATCGGTCGGTCGTCCGGCGTCGCCCGGATAGCGCGGAGCACTGCCTCGGAGTCGTCGATGTCGATGAAGCGAAAGAGGGGGACGCCCAGGAAGCCCACCGTCTCCTGGCGGTGGACCATCGCGATCACACGGGTTCCACGGGCTCGCTCCAGTGCGTTGAGCGTCCGCAGGCGCCGCAGCTCGAGTGCACGGCGTTGTGCGGCGGGAAGCAGGATCGCCACGAAGAACAGGATCGTGAAGAGATCCATGCGGGCCGAGGATATCCGCCTTAGACCCGTGGCTACACTGGCCCTATGGATGGAGTGTTCGATTGGTACCTGCTCGGCGTCGCCGCCGGCCTCGGGGTCGCGGCGGGCATCGCGGTCGTCTGGTTCGCCCGAGGAGCTCTCCTCAGGCCGGTGGCAGCGGCGGCTCTCCTGGTTTTCCTTGCCGCGGGCGTTGTCATCGCCCTGCTCGCGGTTGTCTGGGCAGCGGTCGCGCTCGCCGGCGGTGCAGCAATCGCCGCCGCCTCGGTGAGGAAGCTGGCGGCGGAAGCGCTTCCCGCGGCAGCCCTCGGCGCGGCGCTCGTCGCGCTCGTTCCGCTCCTCGGCTACGTCGAGGCGGTCGCCGCCCCGTTCCTCGGCCGGCGGCTCGGCCGTCGTGCCGGCTCGCGCTACGCGGGTCTCCGCGTTCTTGCCAAGGAGTAGTAGTCAGCTGGCGCGAACGGAGGGCAAGCCGCTCGTCCTGGCGGTCATCGACGGTCTCACCCCGGACGTCCTCGAGAGCGCCCTCGACGCGGGCGCGCTCCCCACGCTTCAGTTCCTGGCGGAGCGCGGCGACTACAAGCGCGGCGTCACCACGTTCCCCTCGTTGACGCCGGTATGCCTGACGACGATCGCGACCGGGGCCCATCCGGACGTGCACGGGATCCCACACCTCGTCTGGTACCACCGCGGAGAGCAGCGGATCATCGAGTACGGCTCCTCCTTCCCGGCGCTGCGCGCAGTCGGCGCGCGGCAGGGTCTCCGGGACACGGTGTTCAACATGACCCATGCCCACATGAGCCCTGATGCGACGACCGTCTTCGAGGCCGTCGAGGACGCCGCCCTGACGCCGGCGGCCATCAACTTCACCTGCTACCGGGGCCGGACTCGGCACGCGATCAGGCTGCCCGAGCTCGCGGCGCGAAACCGCTGGTACGAGGCGGTGTACGGGCCGAAGCGGTTCTTCTTCTTCAACATCTTCGAGTCGGACGTCACGGGCGCGCCGCTCGCGATCCGCTCGAGGGTCGAGGGCTCGATCGACGACTACGCGGCGGCGATCGGGCGCTGGCTCGTCACCCGCGACGGCTTCGACTTTCTCGTGTTCTACCTTCCTGACTACGACTACGCCTCCCACCAGGCGGGCCCGGGCGAGGCAGGCGAAGCCCTGGCTCATGCCGACGCGGCACTCGGAAAGCTCATGGAGGCGGCGGGGGATCTGGACGTGTTCCTCGAGCGCTACGCCGTGGTCGTGTGCTCGGATCACGGACAGACGCGGGTAGAGGAGGCGGTGCGCCTCGAGGACCGGTACGCCGACCTCCGCGTCTTCGCCGGCCGTCGAAGTGGCGATCCTTCTCGCTCCGAGGTGGTGATCACAGCCTCGAACCGGGCGGGAATGATCTACCGGCTTCCTGCCTGTCCGGAGGACGCACGGCAGCTCGCCGCGCGGCTCGACGGGTTCAACGGAGCCGATGTCGTCCTGTTCCGCGAGGAGGGATTCGCCGTGGCCAGGCGAGAGGGTGAGGAGCTCCGCTTCGCGCCAGACGGAGGCGGCTGGAGGCTGGAAGGCGACGGCGAGCTTCTGGACGGCGACCGCTATCCGAACGGGCTCGAGCGGGCGTGGTGCGCGTTGGCATGTCCCAACGCCGGCGAGGTGATCGTCTCCGCCGGGGAAGGGGTCGAGTTCGTCGATCTCGGCGGACAGGCGCATGTCGGCGGGGGGAGCCACGGATCGCTCCTGGCCGGCGACTCGCTCGTCCCCATGCTCACAGCCGGCTTTGATGAGCCGCCGCTAGGTACGTCGCCACAGACGACCGACCTCGCGCCGCTCACGCTGGCCCACTTCGGCATCGACCGGCCCGCTTCGATGCGGGCGCGCGACCGTGTCGGCGTCTGACCGCGCCCGGGACCGGCGCCGCATGGTGAGCCGCCAGCTTCGGCGCCGCGACATCGCCGACGAGCGCGTTCTCGCCGCGATGGGGCGGGTGCCGCGGGAGCTCTTTGTGGACGAGGACGACAGACGGCGGGCCTACGACGACATCCCGCTCTCGATCGGATTCGGCCAGACGATCTCGCAGCCGTACATGGTGGCTCTCATCTGCCAGACCGCGGACGTACGTCCCGGGCACCGCGTCCTCGACATCGGCACCGGCTCGGGCTACCAGGCGGCCGTGCTCGCAGAGCTGGGGGCCGACGTTCACACGGTCGAGCGCATCCCGGACCTGGCTGAGCGGGCGCGGGACGCGCTCGCCTCCGCGGGTTACGACCGCGTCCAGGTGCACGTCGGCGACGGCTCGTTGGGTCTCGCCCCGCAAGGGCCCTTCAACGCGGTCGTCGTCGCTGCGGCCGCGCCTGACCTGCCCGAGCCGCTCTACGAGCAGCTGGTTCCGGGCGGCCGCCTCGTCGTGCCGGTTGGAGGGCCGAACGGACAGCGCCTGCAAATCGCCGTCCGCAGCCCGGAAGGGCCCGCGGTGCTCCGGTCGGTCCCGTGCCGGTTCGTGCCGCTCGTCGGCGCGGAGGGCTTCGCGCTCTAGTTTTTGGCTGCTCCTGGCCGTCGAGGCCTGAGCGCGCGCCGTCTAACCTTTCGCCGTGGCCAACCACTCCGAGGCCGGCGAGACCCGTGCCGCGACGCTCGCCGACGCCGCAGGTCTGGCGCTGAGGCGCCGCGCCAACTGGGTGCAGCTTGCCAAGTTCTGCATGGTCGGCGCGTCCGGCTACGCGGTCAATTTGGGTGTTTACGCACTCCTCGTCCTGTCAGGAGTTCACTACCTCGCGGCGGCGGTCTGCTCCTTCGTCGTTGCAGTGGCGAACAACTACACGTGGAACCGTCTCTGGACGTTTCGCCGGCAGCGGGGCCACCTCATCTACCAGGGGGCGAGATTCCTGGCCGTCTCCAGCGTCGCGCTCGCGGCGAACCTGGCGGCCCTTAGCGTCCTCGTCGCTCTCGGCCTCCCGAAGATCCCCGCTCAGGCGATCGCAATCCTGCTGGTGATGCCGTGGAATTTCCTCGCAAACAAGCTCTGGAGCTTCAGGCGCTGATTCTTCGCGGCGTCCTCGCTGCGGCCGCGGCCGCTCTTGCGCTGGCCGCTCCGGCGGCGGCTGCGTCCCCCACCTCTCCGGTCTACGACTCGAAGGGCAACGTGATCGGGACGCCGTTCGTCCCGCAGGAGGACGCGGGCCCGACCCTTGGAGAGAGGGAAGCGATCCAGCTCGCGCTCGCCAACCGGAAGATCGCAGACTGGGTCGATCGCTACGACGGCCAGAAGCTCACGAAGGAGGCCAGCTTCGACGCGAAGAGCGGGCTCTGGACGGTGAAGGTCTGGGCGCCGGGCGAGGCGGGCCAGATCGTCCTTGCGCGCGTCGAGGACTCCTCGGTTCGGGTCACGGAGGCCTGGACCGGCCCGCAGGTTGCGTGGAAGATGGCGCGCGGCTACGACGGGGCGTTCGGGCGGAAGATCAACGACCCTTGGATCTGGCTTTCGTTATGCGCCGTCTTCTTGCTCGGCCTTGCGAACTGGCGCAAGCCGCTGTCGCTCCGGAATCTCGACCTGCTGGCACTCCTGTCGTTCTCGATCTCGCTTTGGTTCTTCAACCGAGGCGAGGTCTTTCGGGCCATGCCGCTCGTCTACCCGCCGCTTCTGTACCTCCTCGGCCGGGTCGTCTGGGTCGGCTGGCGCGGTCGCGGGACACCTTCCCGCGCCGTCTGGCCCGTCTGGCTTCTCCTCGGCGCGACGGTCTTCCTCGCCGGCTTCAAGATCGGCCTCAACCTGAGGTCGTCGAACGTGATCGACGTCGGCTACGCCGGAGTGATCGGGGCCGAGCGGATCGCGTCGGAAGGCCAAGTGCCGTACGGTCACATGCCGACGGACGACGGCAAGGATTGCGGCAAGGCCGATGCCGACGGCTACGTCCGCGAACGGATCCAGGAGAACGGCCGCTGCGAGTCGGCGAACGATCGCGGCGACACCTACGGGCCCGCGAGCTATCTCGCATACGTTCCCGGGTTCGCCATCTTCGGCTGGAGCGGCAAATGGGAGACCTCGACCAGCACCTGGCGGGACCTCCCCGCGGCGCACTTCACCTCCATCTTCTTCGACCTGCTCGCGCTCGTCGGGATGGGGCTCGTCGGGAGACGTTTCGGCGGCATCCGGCTCGGGGTCACGCTCGCGTTCGCGTGGGCCGCCTACCCCTTCACTCAGTACGTCTCGAACTCGAACTCGAACGATGCGCTCATGCCCGCGCTCCTGATCTGGGGGTTCTGGCTCCTGAACAGGGCTCCCGCCCGCGGGTTCTTCCTGGCGCTCGCTTCCTGGACGAAATTCGCTTCGCTCCTGCTTCTGCCGCTCTGGGCCTCGTACCCGCGAGCGTTGAGCCGTCGAAGCTTGTGGACGACGACGGCGTTCGCCGGAGGCTTCCTCCTCGCCACCCTCCTCGCCTTCTCGGTCGTCTTCCTCGAGCCTGACCCCCTGCACGCGCTCCGCCTCTTTTGGGACCGGACCTTCGGGTGGCAGCTCGACCGGCCGTCCCCATTCTCGATCTGGCACTGGGGCGAGTACCCCGGCTATCCCGACCTGCACCTGGTCCAGTCGGTGCTCAAGGTGCTGCTCCTCGTCGCCTCGGTCGCGCTCGCCTTCGTCCCGCGGGTGAAGACCCCTTTGCGGCTCGCAGCGCTGTCGGGGGCGCTCCTGATCGGCTTCGAGCTCGTCCTGACGCACTGGTTCTACCTCTACATCCCGTGGTTCTTCCCCTTCGTCGCGTTTGCCCTGCTCGCCCCCGCCGCCAGGCCTCGCGAGCCCCAGCCGGTCGAGTCCGGTGCCCACGAGGTTCGAGAGCTCGTCCCGGCCGCCCCGGCCTAGGGCGTCCTGGGCAGGCGCCGCGCTCGCTGGAGCGGCGTTGCTCGCGGTCGCCTGGGCGGTCCTCCACGTGGCGCCGTGGACCGACTATCAGATCGTCGACACGCCGGTCTACCAGCGCTACGGCGAGGCCATGACCGCCGGCCAGGTGCCCTACCGAGACTTCCGGCCCGAGTATCCCCCGGCGGCTCTGCCGGCATTCCTGCTCCCAGCCCTCGGCCCGTCGGACGACTACCGGACGCTCTTCGAGATCCTGATGCTCGCTTGCGGAATGGGAATCGTGGCGCTGGTCGCGGCCACCCTGGTCCGGGTCGGGGTGGCGGGACGAGAGCTGTACGCATACGTCGCCCTCGCGGCGCTCGCTCCGCTCGCGCTCGGAAGCGTCGTCCTGACGCGCTTCGACCTCTGGCCGGCGCTCCTCACCGTCGCCGCGCTCGCCGCCCTGGTCAGCGGCCGCGACCGGCTCGGCCTCGGCGTTCTTGGCCTCGCGACGGCCGCGAAGCTCTATCCTGCCGTCCTGCTGCCGGTGGCACTCGTCTACGCCGCCCGGCGCGACCGCCAGAACGTCCTCGCAGCTCTCGTCTCCTTCGTGGGTGCCCTCCTGTTGTGCTTCCTGCCGTTTCTTCTCCTTGCTCCCGAAGGCGTGTGGGCGAGCATCGAACGCCAGACCGGCCGGCCACTCCAGATCGAGAGTCTCGGGGCGGCGCTCCTCCTGGCGGGCAAGCAGCTCGGGCTGTACGAACCCACCGTCGTCTCGACCTTCGGGTCACAGAACGTTTCCGGCTCGCTTCCGGATCGACTGGCCTCGCTTCAGACGCTCCTTCAGATCGTCGCCGTCGTGGCGGTCTGGGTCGCAGTCGCGCGAGCCCGCGACCCGATCGCCGGGCTCCTCTGCGGCTCGGCTGCGGCGGTCGTCGCCTTCGTCGCGTTCGGAAAGGTCCTCTCGCCGCAGTTCCTGATCTGGCTCGTTCCACTCGTGCCGCTCGCGGCCGCCGTCTCGGGTCTCGGGATTACGGTGCTGTTCGTGACGGCCCTTGTCCTGACGCAGCTCTGGTTCCCGACGCGCTACTGGGACGTCGTCGATCTGGGAGCTGTCGGCTGGCTCGTGCTCGTCCGCGACCTCGTGCTCGTCGGACTGCTCGTCGCGCTCGTTCGGAGCACGCTCACTGGACGGGCACGCGCACCGGCTCGCAGCTCGTAGCCCGTCCATCCGGCCCACACTCGATGAGCACGCCCTCGATCCGGACGTCCCCGTCCGCCGGCTCGAACCTGACGGGGAGACCGGTCTTCATCCGTTCGATCGCAAGCCCGGCCTTGACGCCGATCACCGAGTCGTGCGGGCCGGTCATGCCTGCGTCCGTGATCGCCGCCGTACCGCCGGGCAGGACGCGGGCGTCATTGGTCTGCACGTGCGTGTGCGTCCCGAGCACCGCCGTGACGCGCCCGTCGAGCATCCGGGCGAGCGCGATCTTCTCGCTGGTCGCCTCCGCATGGAAGTCGACGATTATCACCGGGGTCGAGCGCCGCGCCTCTTCGACGAGCTCGTCGACAACGCCGAAGGGATGCACGTAGACGTTCAAGAAGAGGGCTCCCTGGAGGTTCACGACGGCCACCGGCGTCCCGTCGGCTGCGGGCTGCACCGTCAGCCCGCGACCCGGCGCACCCGGTGCGGCGATGTTGGCCGGGCGGATCAGGCGGGCGCTCGACTCGAGCAGCGGATAGATGTCGCGGCGGCGCCAGACATGGTTTCCGGTCGTGACGACGTCCGCCCCCGACGAGAGGAGCTTCTCTGCGAGCTTCACGGTGATGCCGGCCCCGTCGGCGATGTTCTCCCCGTTCACGACGCAGAAGTCCGCTGCGAGGCGCCGGCGCAGGTCCGGGAGCTGGGACTCGACCACACGCCGCCCGGCAGGCCCGAACACGTCCCCGACGAAGAGGATCCTCATCGGCCGATCGTATGCAGAAGCTCGTCAAGCGGGAGATCGGCGAGGGACTGGACGACCAGGTCGGCCTCGTCGAGGGTGAGGCTCGCCGTGACCGGATTCGGGACGGCGACGCAGAAGAGCCCGGCTGCCTTCGCCGCCTGAACTCCGTGCAGCGAGTCCTCGAAGGCTATGGCTTCCCCGGATTGCAGCCCGAGACCGTCCAGCGCCTCCAGGTACAGGTCCGGCGCCGGCTTTGCCCGCCCAGCGTCTCCGTTTGCGCACGTGATCGAGTGCCAGACGTGCTCGACTCCGAGGCGACGAACGTGGGAGAGCACCCACGCGTGGCCCGCGCTGCTGACGATCGCAACCTGCAAGCCGAGACGCTGAGCGGCTTCGAGGTAATCCTGGACGCCCTCACGCAGCTCTTCGGCGTTCGAGAGCTCGAGCTCCCGCTCCAGGTAGCGCGCGAGGAGCGCGTCGCGGTCGAAAGCTTGGCCTGTTAGGCCCTCGAGCTGCGCAACCGGGTCAAACTGCTCGTCGAGGGTCCCGACGTTCGCGAGCCAGTCGGAGACGAGCAACTCATGCCCGTGCTCCTCGTAGATCTCGCACCAGGAGCGGTAGGCACCGGCCTCGGTGTCGACGAGCAGCCCGTCGAAGTCGAAGAGCAGGCCGCGGATCTTGTCGGCGGGCAGGGAGGTTACTCAGGGACTCGTTAGCGAGGCGGCGGCGTGCACCTCGATATGGACGTGCTGGCCGCGGTCCTGCGTGAAGTGCGCCAGCCCGGCACCCTCGACCGAGGAGAGGTCGATCACGCGGCCGATCTTCGACCGCGCTGCCGAGACCGTCGTGCCGACGTTCAAGGACGGGTCGGCCCGGAGGTTCTCGACGGTGACGACGTAACCCGGGTTCCCCGACGGCTGGAGGTCGATCCGGACGCCGAACCGCTTGCCGTTCACGATCTGGTCCGAGATGGCGATGATCGTCCCGTCGACGGGCGCATAGACGTCCGTGTCGACAGGCGCGCCCACATCGAGACCGCTCGTTTGCGGGCCGACGCCTCCCTCGACGAGGTAGTAACGGAGCCCGGAGCTCGAGTCGCCCAGCAGGCGGTTCACGAGTCGGCCGAAGAGACCCGCGTTTGCCTGCGTCCCGACCGGTTGCAGAGCTAGAGCGCCCGCCCCGGACGCGTGGTAGCCGATGGCGGTCACACGCCCCTGCGCGATCGGAAGCTGGACACGGAGCGTGTCCCTGAGCGCCACGACCTGCGGCTGTGGCGGCCCCGAAGGCAGCAGCCGCTCGGCCGGAGCCGGGCCGGTCGACGAGGCAAGCCTCGCGCCTCCTGTGCCGAACGCGGTCAGGAGAAGGGTCACCACACACACGCCTGAAACGACGAGGAGCGCTGCGATCCGCCGGGCGCGGCGGGCTCTCAAGCGTTCCTGATCCCTCTGAGCGACACGGGTGGCAAGCCCTGGGGCTTGGGGCCAGGCCATCAGCGCCACGGTACCGGAGGTCCGGGGCTCTTTCAATTTCGACCGGCCCCGCGGCCTGCCCACGGGTGCGGGCGAGGGCTCGGGCTGGAGCGCCAGCGCACCGTCCACCTCGTTCCACCAATCCCACGCATCCGGCCGCGACGTCCGCGCTTTTTGCCTGCTTGCAGGCATTTCTCGCTGGTGGTCGTAGAGTCCGGTCACTGGCCCGCTGCTACAGTGGCCGCCGGCGTGATCGCCGTCGTCGGATACAAGCCTGACAGGCACGGCGGACGCTGAACTCCGTCCTCTTGGCAGCAGATGGGGTCGGGCGCCGCTTCGGTTCGCAGGTCGCGCTCGCGCCGACGAGCATCCAGGTGCGGGCCGGCGAGACCCTGGCCCTGATCGGTCCAAACGGTGCGGGCAAGTCGACGCTGCTCGCGATCCTCGCCGGCGCGCTCGCCCCGAGCAGCGGCCGCGTGACCGCTGCCGAGCCTCCGCGGCGGATCGGCTGGGTCCCCCAGCGTGCCGGCCTCTACGGGCGGCTCTCGGCGCGGGAGAACCTCGTCCTGTTCGCAAAGCTGGAAGGTGTTGCCGACGTGCCTGCCGACGTCGAAGGGCTCTTGAGACTCGTGGCGCTTCCCGATGACCGGAAGCCCGCGGCGGAGCTCTCGGGTGGGAACCAGCAGCGGCTGAACCTGGCGATCGCGCTGCTGGGAGCGCCGGACCTGCTCCTTCTGGACGAGCCGACGGCGGCTCTCGACCCGACCCAGCGCCATGCGCTCTGGGCCGTTGCCTCCGACGTTCGCGAGCGCGGCGGTGCTGTGGTCTTCGCGACGCAGAACCTCGAGGAGCTTGAGCGGGTTGCCGACCGGGTGGCCGTCCTGCTCGGAGGGAAGCTCGTCTTCGACGGCTCGATCGCGGAGTACAAGCGGTCGCCCGAGGCGGACGTCTTCGCATGATCACTCGAATCGGGGTCCTGCTCGGAAAGGACGTCCGCATCCTCCGGCGCTCGCCGTTCCTGCTCGCCGCGCTGGTCCTCTACCCACTCGCGATCGCGCTGCTCGTCGGGCTGGTGGCGCGCTTCGCGAACGATCGCCCACGCGTGGCCTTCGTCGATCTCGACGGGCTGCCGGAGGTCCTCTCGGTCGGCGGCGAGGACTTCAACGTCGACAAGGTGCTCCGCCAGGTGCGGGCGGAGGTCGATCTCATCCCGCTCTCCCAGGAGGAAGCCGACCACCGGCTTGCCAACGGCGAGGTCGTCGCGCAGATCATCGTTCCGCGCGGGTTCGCGTCGCGTCTGCGTGGGATGGTGCAGAGCCCGACTCTGATCCTGCGAGCGACTCGCGGCGGGCTTTCCGGCCGCGTCGAGCGGCAGACCGAAGCGCTCGTCTTCAACCTGAACCGGTTGCTCCAGAAGTCGTACATCGAGGCTAACCTCGAGTACGTCGACCTGATCCGAAAGGGCGGTGAGGGAAGCTTCCTCGGAAACGACGTCTCGATCGTGGGCCTCGAGCAGGCGGGCGAGATCCTCGCGGAGATCGAGGCCGAAACCGACGATCCGGAGATCGCCGCCAAGGTGAGAGAGCTCCGCGACTTCGTGCGTGAGGCGCTCCTCGCACTCGATCAAAGCGGCTCTTCGCTCCGAGCGGTCGCGAACCCGATCGAGCTGCGGTTCGAGGACGAAGAGAGGCGCGGCTTCCTCCTGACGGCTCAGGTTCAGGCCTATGCGCTCGCGCTGACGCTCGCGTTCCTCTGCATCCTCATCGCCGCCGCGGGGATCGCGGCCGAGCGAGACGAGAACGTGATCGGCAGGTTGACGCGCGGCCTGGTGCGGCTGGGGGAGCTGATCGCGGAGAAGATCGGGCTCGCGGCGCTCCTCGGCCTCGTCTTCGGCCTGTGCCTCGCACTGGTCTTCTCGGCTGCGTTGGCGCTCGGGGGGGTCAGCGGGCAGCCGTGGGGCCGCCTGCCGCTCCTCGCGGTCGGGCTCGTGCTCGGCGGAGCAGCCTTCGGCGCCTTCGGCGTCTTCCTGGGCGTTCTGGCGCGCGAGGCGCGCACCGCCTCCCTCGTCGCTCTCCTGGTGGCACTGCCGATCGTCCTGCTCGGCTTTCTCCCCGAGGCCTCAGTCGCGCCCGCGGCCTGGGTGTCGAACGCATTCCCGTTCGCGCACTCGGTGCGGCTCTTCGAGTCGTCCCTCTATGACCTCAGCCCGTGGGGCACGGTTGCACGTGAGGCAGCGTGGCTCGTCGGCCTGCTCGCCGTCTTCGCGGCGGGAGCCCGCCTCGGCGTGCGAAGATTGCTGACGTGAGCACCGACAGGCCGATCGGCAGCACCTTTCCCGTGAGTCGCCTCCGACGTTTCCGCCGGACGGCGGCTCTCCGCGAGCTCGTGCGCGAGACACGGCTGGACGTCGCAGACCTCGTCTACCCGCTCTTCGTCTGCCCGGGAGAAGGAGTCGAGAACCCGCTCGAGGGGCTGGATGCGATCGTCCAGCGCTCGGTCGACCGCCTGTGCGACGAGGCCGAGGAAGCGCACGCGCTCGGCATCCGGGCCGTTCTCCTCTTCGGAATCCCGGAGTCGAAGGACGAGGAGGGATCGGGCGCCTGGGATGACGAGGGCATCGTGCAGCGCGCCGTCCGCGCCCTGCGCGGGCGCGTTCCAGACCTCGTTCTGGTCACCGATGTGTGTCTGTGCGAATACACGTCGCACGGCCACTGCGGAGTCGTCGAGCACGGGGAGATCGTGAACGATCTCTCCCTGGATCTGCTCGCCCGGACGGCGGTGAGCCACGCGGAGGCAGGAGCGGACGTGATCGCACCGAGCGACATGATGGACGGGCGAGTCGGTGCCATCAGGGCTGCACTCGACGGGGACGGGTTCGAACGCGTTCCGATCGTGTCGTACGCCGCCAAGTACGCCTCGGCGTTCTACGGGCCGTTCCGGGAGGCCGCCGGTTCGGCGCCGTCGTTCGGCGACCGCCGCAGCTATCAGCTGGACCCGCCCAACGTCCGCGAGGCGATGCGGGAGTGCGAGCTGGACCTGGCCGAGGGAGCGGACGCGCTCATGATCAAACCGGCTCTCCCGTACCTGGACGTGATTGCAGCCGCCCGGGCCCGTTTCGACGTCCCGATCTTCGCCTACAACGTGAGCGGCGAATACGCGATGCTGAAGGTCGCGGCGGCTCACGGGTGGCTCGAGGAGCGCCGGGCCGCGCTCGAGAGCCTCACTGCGATCAAGCGCGCGGGCGCGGACGTGATCGTCACCTACTGGGCGAAGGACGTCGCCCGGTGGCTCTAGCGACGACGCTATTCGGCCGCGCAGAGGCGGTTATCCCCGGCGGCGTCAACTCGCCGGTTCGCGCGATGCGCGCAGTTGGACTCGAGGAGCCGTTCTTCGTCCGCCGCGCTTCGGGGGCCCACATCGAGGACGCCGAAGGCCGCCGATACCTCGACTGGGTCATGTCCTGGGGACCGCTCGTCTTCGGCCACGCCGACCCCGAGGTCGTCTCTGCGGTCCAGGCCGCGGCGGCCGAAGGCA
>DATLQD010000135.1:0-7041 GCA_035535315.1 Gaiellaceae bacterium | reverse complement strand
CGAGTACTGCGGCTGGCTCGAGACGAACTTTTCGACGCCCGGCAGGTCGAGCGCAGCCTGAATCTGCTCCGCGCTCCACTCGCTGAACCCGATGTAGCGAGCCTTGCCCGCGCGCACGACCTCGGTCAGGGCCTCCATCGTTTCTTCGAGAGGCGTTTGCTCGTCGTAGCGGTGGCACTGGTAGAGGTCGACGTAGTCCGTCCGAAGGCGCTCGAGCGACAGGTCGATCTGCTTCAGAACCTGCTCCCGCGACAAGCCGCGATCGGTGTTCGACATCGGGAAGTAGAGTTTCGTGGCGAGGATGTACGAAGTGCGCTCGCGCCCCGAAAGCACCTCTCCGAGGAGCGTCTCGGCTTTGCCGCGCCCGTACACGTTCGCCGTGTCGATGAAATTGATGCCGACCTCGAAGGCCTTCTGCACGCACCCCTCCGCCTGCTCTCGCTCGACGCCGCCTCCGTAGGTCAGCCACGATCCGAGGCTGATCTCCGAAATGTTCAGGTCGCTGTCTCCGAGGCGGCGGTACTCCACATCACCATCTTGCCCACTCCTAGGCGAGCACCGCTGCCAGAACGGAAGCCACGACGTAGCCACGTAGAGGACGATCAGGAACGCGCCTTCGCTCCTTCCGAGACCGCATTCGCCAGGCCAGGATCCCCGCAAGCTGGCGACGCCGTGATCGGCTACAAGGGCTGACCCGGCTCGTTCGGGTGGTGGCGTCCGTGGTAGCTGATCAGGGTGCAGAGGAGTCCGACGAGCGCCACACCGGGCCCGACCTCGTAGGCGAGGCGGGCCGCGTCCGTGCGGTCCACGTCCATGGCGAGACCACCAACCGCGATCCAGACGGCAGCCGCGATGGCCGGGAGGAGCAGCAAGATCAGCGTCCAGTCGTGCCACGGCCGGCCGCGGCGTTCCCAGAGGTGATAGTCGGCGAGCACGAGGACCAGCACGACCACGGCCGGCAGAACGCCAGTCAAGGGCTCTCGGGAGAGCACGGCCACACAGAGTGCCCCCAGGGCTGCTCCCATGGTCAGGTACCAGGGCACCCCGTTACTTTGTCCGCGCGAAGCGGTGGACGGCCTCGAGGAGCTCCTTGCTCTTCTCGGCCGCCACCTCAGGATCGCCCGAGCTCATGGCGCCGGAGACGCAGTGGCTCACGTGGTCGTCCAGGATCCGGAAGGCGAGGCTCTCGAGCGCGGTCGAGACCGCCCCGATCTGCGTCAGGATGTCGATGCAGTAGCGGTCATCCTCGAGCATCCGCTCGATGCCGCGAACCTGGCCCTCGATCCGATGGAGACGCTTGACGAGCGCGTCCTTCTCGGCTGCATATCCGTGGGTCACGCGGCCTCCTCTCTCGGGCTCCGGAAGCGCCGCAACCGAAGCGAGTTGGTGACGACAAAGACGCTCGAGAACGCCATCGCTGCGGCGGCCACGACGGGGTTCAGGAGCCCGGCGACCGCAAGCGGGATCGCAGCGACGTTGTAAGCGAAGGCCCAAAACAGGTTGGCCTTGATCGTCCGCAGGGTGCGCCGCGCAAGACGGATCGCGTCTGCTGCCGCCCGCAGGTCGCCGGAGACGAGGGTCAGATCTGATGCCTCGATCGCGACATCTGTACCGGTGCCGATCGCAAGACCGAGGTCGGCCTGGGCGAGGGCAGGGGCGTCGTTGATGCCTTCCCCGACCATCGCCACGACCTCGCCCGAGTCTTGGAGGCGGCTGATCACCGCTACCTTCTGATCGGGCAAGACCTCGGCGATGACGCGGTCGATGCCGACTTCCGCCGCCACGCGCCGTGCCGTCTCCTCGGTGTCGCCCGTCAGAAGGATGGGGGTCAGGCCGAGCGCCCGAAGCTCCCCGACTGCCTCACGGCTCGTCGGCTTCACCGTGTCGTGCACCACGAAGGTTGCGCGCGGCTCCCCGTCCCACGCGACCGTGATCGCGCCGTCGCGGCGGGTGACCTCGACATCGAGTCCTTCGACGGCGCCGCACACGCCGAGGCCTGGAAGATTCCGAAAGCCCGTGACGGGGGGGAGAGCTCCGATCTCGGAGCGAGCGGCCCGGGCGATCGCCTGCCCCACCGGATGCTCGCTTGCCGCCTCGACGGCACCTGCGAGACGGAGAGCCTCCGTTCGCCAGGCGCGGTTCAGCGGGTGGACGTCGACGAGCTCGAGCTTCCCCACTGTCACCGTGCCGGTCTTGTCGAGGACGATCGTGTGAATCCGACGCGTCTCTTCGAGCACCTCGGGCCCCTTGATCAGGATCCCGAGCTGCGCTCCGCGACCCGCGCCGACCATGAGTGCCGTCGGAGTCGCGAGTCCGAGGGAGCAGGGGCAAGCGATGATCAGCACTGCGACCGCCGCGGTGAAGGCGGCCGAAGCGTCGCCGGTCGCCAGGAGCCACCCGGCGAGGGTCGCGAGGGAGATGCCGATCACGATCGGCACGAAGACTGCGGAGATCCGGTCGACGATTCTCTGGACGTGCGCCTTGCCGCTCTGGGCCTCCTCGACGAGCCGGGCGATCTGGGCGAGCGCGGTGTCGCCGCCCACCTTGGTCACGCGGACGACCAACCGGCCGTAGGTGTTGATCGTCGCCCCCGCCACGTCCGCGCCCGGCTCGATCTCGACCGGAGCCGACTCGCCGGTCAGCATCGACTGGTCGAGGGCCGACTCGCCTTCCTCGACGATGCCGTCGGCCGCGATCTTCTCGCCCGGGCGAACGACGAAGCGGTCGCCGGGCCGGAGCTCCGCCACCGGGACGAGAACCTCCTCTCCCTCTCGGAGGACCCGGGCCTCCTTGGCGCCGAGCTCCAGGAGCTTCCTGATTGCGTCTCCCGAGCGGCGTCGAGCGCGCGCCTCGAGATACCGGCCCAGGAGGATCAGGGTCACGATCACCGCGCCGACCTCGAAGTAAGTGTCAGCATCCAGCCCGGCGACGAGGACGACTGCCGACCAGACGAGAGCCGCGAGCGTCCCGAGCGAGATCAGCGTGTCCATCGTCGCGGCCCGGTGTCGCAGGTTGACCGCGGCTGCCCGGTGGAACGGCCAGCCGGCCCAGAGGACGACGATGGCGGCTAGGGAGAGGGCGACCCATTCCCAGCCCGAGAACTGGGCGGGGGGAATCATCCCAAGGACGGCGACGGGCACGGTCAGCACGGCGGCCAGGAGCAGGCGTGCGCGAACCGACCGCTCAGGCTCGGGGCGCTCGCGCTCGAGGGGAAGAGCAGCGTGGTAGCCGATCGACTCGACTGCGCCGATCAGCTGTTCGACCTCGAGCTGCGACGGGTCGAAGGCCACCATCGCCCCCTCCGTCGCAAGATTGACGCTCGCCCCGTCGACTCCGTCCAGCCCGTTCAGCGCCTTTTCGATGCGGGCCACGCAGGAGGCGCAGGTCATCCCGTCGATCTCGAGGCGGATCCTTTCGGGGGCAACTACTGCCATCACTCAATGATACCGCAGGGGGGTATAGGAGGCAGTCGGGCAAGCAGGCCTTGCCCGCCGGTGTCATCCTGGCCGCGAAGGAGGAGCCTCTATGACCGTCATCGACGCGCCCCCCGGCTATGCGCCGCTCGACAACGACGTCCCCTGGGATCCCGGCTATCTGGAGCTCGTCCCACCCGAGCACGTGCTCATGCTCGACGAGCTCGGTTCAGATGCGGCGGGGCCAACCGCGCTCTCGCCCGTCGCTATCACGAGCCCGTTCCGCTTCCTGAGTGATGAAGGGATCCGGATCATGCACGCCGTCTGCTCGGAGCTCGAGCGCTTCGCGGGCGGAAACAACCGGATTGCGAAGTGCGCGCGCGGCGGCGTCTACCGCTCTGCGTTTCTCCGTGGCCTTTCGGAGGACCCCGTCCTGCTCGACTTCCTGCGCGGGCTCGCCCAAGCGCCGGTCGAGCCGCACCCGGTCGGTCACCACGCCATGCACGTGAACTACGCGCCGGACGAAGTCGGCAAGAACGTCGACCAGTGGCACTGTGACGCGGTCTCGTTCGACTACGTGCTCATGGTCTCCGACCCGCGAGGGCTCAAGGGCGGGCGCTTTGAGTACTTCGAGGGCCCGGTGGAAGAGGGGAGGGATCTTCTGCTCGCGGGTGCAGGCCTTCCACCCCCGCGGGTCGTCTCGGTCGAGTTTCCGGGACCAGGCTGGGCCGTCTTCCAGCAGGGCCACCGGGTGCTCCACCGCGCCACGCGTCTCGAGGAGCCGGCAGAGCGGATTACCGCTGTCGCCTCGTTCTACACGCCCGATCCCGTGATCTCCGACCCAACCGAGATCGGGACGCTTCGAGGCGCGGACGGGAGCGATATCGCGTTGGTCGAGTGGAGCCGGTACGCGTCCGTCGTTGCCGCGCGGCGTCTCCTGCACTTTGCCGAGGAGGGCGCGTTGTTCTCACGCTCGCACGATGAGCTCCAGGCAGACCTCAGGGCATGCATCGCTGTCGTCGAGGAAGCGATCGAGGAGTTCGACCGGGAAGACCAGGGAGGCCTGATCACGTTCGGCGAAGGCGAGTGAGTGCAGGCGAGGGCGCCGGTCGGGAAGCCGTGTAGCATGCGCGCGTCGTGAAGCTCGCCTTCGTCCCGCGCACGACCGAGTTCTACGACCTCTTCTCCCGTGCCGGCCAGAACGCGCTCGAGGCGGCGCGTCTCGCCGAGACGCGGTTTCGCGAGTATCCGAACACGTCGGTGACGCAGGCGGACGTGAAGGCGATCGAGACCGAGGGTGACCAGATCACGCGCGATCTGATCCAACTTCTGAACACGCAGTACGTGACGCCGTTCGACCGGGAAGACATCTTCCAGCTCGCGACTGCGATCGACGACGTCGTCGACCACATCGAGGAGGCGACCGACCTGCTCGAGCTCTACCGCATCGAGCAGCCGGCCAAGCAGGCCATCGAGCAGTGCCGGATCCTCGTCGGCGCTGTGACCTGTCTCTCGCGTGCCCTCGACGGCCTCAAAGGCAGGCGCGGCGTGCAGGACACGCTCGTCGAGCTGAAGGCCTTGGAGGACGAAGGCGATCGGGTCGTTCGCGACGCTATCGCGGCTCTCTTCCAGGACGCCCGGATTGACCCGCTGATCGTGATCCGCTGGAAAGACATCTACGAGGCGCTCGAGGCGGCGCTCGACGCCGCCGAGTCCGCCGCGAATGTCGTCAGGAACGTCCTCGTCAAGAACGCCTAAATCTCCATGGATCTCACGCTCGTCGCAGTCGTCGTGGTGGCGCTTTTCTTTGACTTCACCAACGGCTTTCACGACACGGCCAACTCGATCGCGACGAGCGTCTCGACGCGGGCGCTTTCTCCGCGGCTCGCAGTGGCGAGCGCCGCGGTCCTGAACTTCGCCGGTGCCTTCGTGTCCTTCAAGGTGGCCGCTACGGTCGCAAAAGGAATCGTCCAGCCGGAAGCGATCACCCTCGAGGTGCTCCTGGCCGGGCTCGTAGGGGCGATCACCTGGAATCTGCTCACCTGGTACCTGGGCCTGCCGTCGAGCTCGAGCCATGCGTTGATCGGAGGTATCGCCGGATCCGCAATCGCGGCTGCGGGATTCGACGTCGTCCAGTGGCGCGGTCTGATCGAGAAAGTCGCGATCCCATCTCTCCTGGCACCGCTCTTCGGGGTCTTCGGTGCGGCCGCGATCATGTTTGTCCTCGTCTGGATCATCCGCCGGCGCGCCCCCGGTCTCGTCAACCGGGTCTTCCGGCGGCTCCAGCTCGTGTCGGGGGGCTTCGTCGCGTTCACACACGGGACGAACGACGCTCAGAAGACGATGGGGATCATCGCGCTCGCCCTCGTAGCCGCCGGCGATCTCGACCCCGACTTCAGTCGGCCACCGCTCTGGGTGATCGTGAGCGCCGCTCTGGCGATGGCGGCGGGAACGTACGCAGGCGGCTGGCGCATCATCAAGACGCTCGGGCAGCGGATCGCCAAGCTCGACCCGCCGCAGGGCTTTGCGGCGCAGACGGCCACGGCGGCGATCCTTTTCACAACGGCGCACTACGGCTTCCCGGTCTCGACCACCCACACGGTCAGCGGCTCCGTCCTCGGCGCCGGCGCATCGAGGAGGCTCCGGGCGGTGCGCTGGGGCGTGGCCGGAAACATCCTGCTCGCCTGGATCATGACGATTCCGTGCGCGGGGCTCGTGGGAGCAGGCATGGAGGGACTCACGCGCCTACCCGGTGGCAGCATCCTCGTATTCGTGCTCGCCGCGGCGATTGCGGCGGTCGCATTTCTCGCCCGCTCCTTGCAGACGCGGCGCCTCGCTCCGAAGCCGGCCTAGGCCCGGCGGCCGTTCGACCCGCCGTCCGGGTGTGACGCGTCCGTGAACTCGCGGAACTCACCCGTGATGAGGAAGGCGGTCTGCTCTCCGATGTCGACGGCGTGATCGCCGATCCGCTCGAGACAGCGGGAGACGAGGATCATGCGAAGCCCCCACTCACGGAGCTCCGTTTTTCCTCCAAGCGCGAGGACGTCGTGAACCAGCCTGCGATTCGCCGTGTCGATCAACTCGTCCAGGTCGACGAGGAGCTCGGCTCGTTCGAGGTCGCGGTCGGCGAACGACTCGAGGGCGACGATGAGCATCTCCTCCGCCCTCGTGCCCATCTCCTCGAGGCCCTCGACGAGCGAGGCGTCGCCCTCGAGCGCCTCCGCGAGCTTGACGAGCTTGGCGATCGTGACGCAGTAGTCCGCCGCACGCTCCAGGTGGAGGTTCACGTGCAGCATCGCCAGCACGAGCCGAAGGTCGACCGCGACCGGGGTCTGGCGCGCCAGGAGCTGCTGGATGCCCTCCTGGATCGCGAAGTACTCGCGGTCGACCTCGTCGTCGAACGCGATCACTTCCTGGGCCAGCTCGACGTCCTGGTGCCGGAGCGCGTTCAGAGCGCCCCTGAGCGAGCGCAGAACGAGCTGTCCTTCCTCCTGCAGCGAGCTCTGGAGCTCCTCGAGCTCTTGTTGAAACGTAATCCTCATCCGAATCTCCCCGTGACGTAGCCCTCGGTTCGCTTGTCCGAGGGTTTGGTGAAGATCTTGGGGGTCGTGTCGTACTCGACGAGGAT
>DATLQD010000134.1:0-9860 GCA_035535315.1 Gaiellaceae bacterium | reverse complement strand
CCCGAGGTCCGAGATCGCCATCGCGACGAGCGAGCAGGAGATCCGCTCCCCGACGGAAATCAGCATGTCGAGCTCCCGCGGCCTCGGGCGGGGTGAGACGTCGTAGGCGAGCGCGACGAGCTCGTCCGTGTGCCGGCCCATGGCCGACACGACACCCACGACGCGCTGGCCTCGGCCGCGCGCGGAGACGAGGCGCTCGGCGACCCTGCGGATCTTCTCGGGGTCGGCGACGGACGTTCCGCCAAACTTCATGACCACGGTGCCGAGGCTCGCGGCAGGCGGTTCCGGCTCGACCCGAGCGACGGTCTCGAAGGCGGTTTCGGTCATCCGCCGATTGTAGGCGCGGCTTCGGAGATTTCGGCCGTTAAAAGCGCTGAACCGGTCGACCCGAGGGTCTTCCGGTTCAGCTAGACGATCTTATCCCGGCTGGGCTCGAATTCAACCTGGTCGAAGAACAAAAGTTCGCTGTTAGCGGAAAAAACCTTCAGAGAGCTACATCTCGCGGCGTCCGGCGAGCGCCCGCCCGAGCGTCACCTCATCTGCGTATTCGAGATCGCCCCCCACGGGCAGCCCGCTTGCCAGGCGCGTGACGTGCGTGCGGTCGCGCAGGCGGTCGGCAAGGAAGGACGCAGTCGCTTCCCCGGTCATGTTCGGATTCGTTGCGAGAACGACCTCCTGGACGCCGTTTCGCTCCACCCGTGCCAGCAGCTCGTCGATCTTCAAGTGCTCGGGCTCAACGCCGTCGAGGGGCGAGAGCGCTCCGCCGAGCACGTGATAGACGCCCCGGAACGCGGCCGTCCGTTCCATGGAGATGAGGTCGGCGGGCTGCTCCACGACGCAGATCACGGAGCGGTCGCGCCGTCCATCGCGGCAGATGAGGCAGAGCTCCTCTTCGGTCAGGTTTCCGCACTCGGCGCAGAAGCGGATCCGCTCCTTGACCTCGCGAATCGCGTCTGCGAGTGCAAGCGCGTCCTCCTTGGAGAGACGGAGGATGTGGAAGGAGAGCCGCTGCGCAGTCCGCGTCCCGATTCCAGGCAGGCGCGAGAGCTGGGCAATCAGGTTGTCGACGGTCGGGCTGAACACCAGCCCATTGTGCCCTAGGGGGTTAGAGGCCCGGAAGCCCGAGTCCGCCGAGCCCACCCATGGCGCCGCCGAGTTTCGACTGCATCAGATCCTGGGCGCTTCGGAGCGCCTCGTTGACGCCGGCTACGACGAGATCCTCGAGCGACTCGGGATCGTCCGGGTCGATCGCCTCCTTGGCGATCTTCACCTCGACGATCTCGCCGCCGCCGGTCGCCTTGACCTTGACCATTCCCCCTCCGACCGAGGCCTCCACGGTCTCCTTGGCAAGCTCCTCCTGGGCCTTGGCCATCTCCGCCTGCATCTGCTGCACCTGCTGCAGCATCTTGTTCATATCCATCTTCATGTGAGCGCCCTCCCCAACCGGCTTGTTTGCTCAGGCCAGGTTACGCCAGGTCAGGTCAGATCTGCTGAGATCGTAGAAGGTTGGGTAGAGCTTTCCGAGAGGGGCCCGCGAGTAGGCTGTTCTCGTAATGACGTATGTGCGTGCTGCGTTCGTCCACGAGGCCGAATTGCAGCTTCACAAAGGAACAGATCCGGCTGCGGTAGGGGCCGCAGTGACGAAAGCGCTCTGCGGTCACTGGGAACACGAAGGGCCCTGCCGATGGCCCCACAACAACGACATCGAGCTTTCCGACCCCGTCGCGAACTTCCGAACGCTCTTCGTGGCACCCTCGACTGAGGAGGACGACGTTCGCGAGCGCATTGAGCGCAGTCTGCGAGAGGGTGTGGGCTGGGCCGTGCTTCGTACACGGTCGCGTCCGCTCTCACCTCCTGAGGAACCGCTGACGCGACGGCTCGCGGCAACGCCCTCGACCTAGCTCCTCCAGGGACTCTTTCGCTCGGCGCCGTCCGGTTCCCTAGCAAGTGGGAAGTGCGGGAACCGGCGGACGTGTGTCCTCCTGGTCAGCGCCATCCTGCTTCCCGTCCCCTATGTCGCTCGGCGAGCTCCCGTAGAGCTATGACGAGTAGGGCGATGAACATGGCGCCGGCGATGCTAAGGGCCGTTGGCGACCAGCCCGCATCGACATCCGAGTTGAGCCCGAGCTTCGGTGCTCTCGGCTGCAGCAAGAAGTTCGCCGGGGGATCCACGCCCTCGGGTGCGACCACGCCACCGTTACTTCCGCTCCCACCGCCGTGCGCCGATGGCGATATGGGCGAGCCTCCGGTGCGCGGAGACTGGAGGTCTAACGCGGCTATCTCAGCGCGGTCTTCGGCTGCCTCTTCGCCTTGACCGCAGGCTGATTTCTGCGCGTGCGCGTCGCGAACGCTCTGTCCTGGTGCGACCACGACCACGGTCTCGCGGCTGACCGAGGTGACCTTCTGACCCTTGACGGCCGCAACCCGGATTCTGTAGGTGCCGGCGTTGAGCGCACGCCCGTCGATTCGGCCGGAGAAGCTGAACCGGTTCTTTCCCTGTGTGCCAGCACGGGTGAATCCTCCCACCCCGCGGCAGTTGGGGGCGATCTGAACGATGGAGAAGACGAGCGTCGAGTCGCTCGAGAGCCAAACGACCAGCGTCGTCCCTCGCCGGTTTTTACCGCGGCTCCGAAACTTGGGCGGTCGTGCCTCGAAGCGGCGGACCGCTCCCGACCCGTTGCCCGTGGCGCCGGGTCCCGCTGACGAGCCGGAGGCGCTACCGCCTGTTCCTGACGACGAGCCAGAGGACCCCGAAGAGGTCGAGCTTCCTGGAAGGCTGGGCGCAGAAGGCGCGGTGACAGGCGTTGACGGCGATGACACGGTTGTATCCGGAATCGTGGTCACCGGGGTCGTTACGGCCGGGACACTGACGCTGGGCACCGGGCTCGTTACGACGGGGACACTGACGCTTGGTACCGTCGGCACGCTGACAGTCGGGACGGGGTCGAGCGCAAATGCCTGCGCACAGCCGATCGCAAGCAGCGCGGACGCTCCCAGGACACCCAAGGCTCCCCTTAACACTCGTCGTGCCTCCGCAGTCTGGTTTCCCCTGGCCTGATCCTCGTATGCCCGGGTCGCCGGGGGCGAAACGTCATTTCAGGCCAGGCGTGAGGCGCTGAGATCGGTAGCAAGGGCGCGATGAGTTCTGCGGCTTCCACCGGTCTTTAGTAATAGAGACTCAACGACGAAGGAGGCAGTTGCGGTGGGGGAGCACAAGGTCGGAACGCGGGAGGAGTGGCTCGCCGCCCGGCGCGGCCTGCTCGAGCGCGAGAAAGAGCTGATCCGGCTCAACGACGAGCTGGCGCGCGAGCGGCGGGAGCTGCCGTGGGTACAGGTCGAGAAGGAGTACAGGTTCCAGACAGACGAGGGCACGAAAACGTTGGCCGAGCTCTTCGAAGGCCGCTCACAGCTGCTTGCCTACCACCTCATGTTCGGCCCGGAGTGGACCGCGGCTTGCCCGGGTTGCTCGGGTCTGGCGGACCACCTGGACGGCGCTCTCGTCCACCTGAACGCCCGCGACGTGACCATGATCTGCGTCTCGCGGGCTTCGCACGAGAAGCTCCAGGCCTACAGGCGGCGCATGGGCTGGACATTCCCCTACGTCTCGTCATTTGGAAGTGACTTCAACTTCGACTTCGGGGTCTCGTTTACGGAGGAACAACGACGAACCGGCGAGGCCGAATACAACTTCGAGCCCGTCGACTTTGCGAAGGTGCTCGAGGAGTTCGCCGGAAGTGACTCCATGGCCGAAGCCGCGGCCTCGTGCGGGACCGACCTGGCCGGGTACGTGACGACGGAGGGGCCGGGCCTGAGCGCCTTTGCCCTCTCGGAGGGCATCGTCTACCACACCTACTCGAGCTACGCGCCTGAGTCCAATTTCATGGTGTTTTCCGGCCAGCTGCTCGAGCGGGCGCCAAAGGGAGGCGACGACAGCGTCGCGACCCTCCGGCACGACGAGTATGAGGACGCGGCGGGAACAACCGCGACATCCGTGCAGCCGCTCACCGCACGCAAACGATCTAACCCGAGGAGAGCGCCATGAGTCTTCCGCAAGTCGTGTCAGAAGCGGAGTGGAAAGCCGCCCGCGAGGATCTCTTGGTCGATGAGAAGGAGGCAACCCGGGCGCGAGACGCGCTGGCCGCAACGCGGCGAAGGTTGCCGATGGTCCGGATCGACAAGGACTACGCCTTCGAAGGCCCGGACGGCAAGGCGAGCCTGCTCGATCTGTTCGATGGACGCCGGCAACTGATCTTGTACCACTTCATGTTTGCGCCTGGGGTCGACGGCTGGCCGTCGGCGGGCTGCGACGGGTGTTCGATGTTCGTCGACAACGTCGGCCACCTCGCACATCTCCACGCTCGCTACACTTCCTTCGTCCTCGTGTCCCTCGCGCCTCTGGCGCAGATCGAGTCGTACAACGAGCGCATGGGCTGGACGCTGCCGTGGTACTCCTCCTTCGGCAGCGACTTCAACGTCGACTTCGGCGTCACAACCGACAGGGGCGAGACGTTCGGCCTCAGTGTTTTCCTCCGCGACGGCGACAGCGTCTATCGGACCTACTTCACGTCCGGACGCGGGGCCGAGGCGCTTGGCAGCAGCTGGACCTTCCTCGATCTGACACCACTCGGCCGGCAGGAGACCTGGGAGGACTCACCGGTTGGGTGGCCACAGACCGCGCCGTATGAGTGGTGGCGCCGTCACGACGAGTACGAGATCATCGTCTCGTAATCCCGCGCACGCTGGGAGTCAGGTCCCGTCGACCTCGCGTGCGTCGAAGCGGTCCTTGAAGAGAGCGATGAACTCCTCCTCGCTCTCGGGCTCGCGCTCGTGCTCCCCTGCCTCCTCGTCGACGCTGCCCTCTCCGACGACGAAGGCGAGATCGAGGCGGCGACCGGTGACCTCGCGGATCGCGTCGACCAAGAGCGTGGCGTTCTTCGGATCCTCGGCGAGGTTCCGGTGAAAGGACGCGGCGGGTGGGAACTCGATTACGAGCCGCTCGCCGGCCAGCTCGACCGGACGGGCTTCGTTCAGAACCGAGCCGGCAGGGATGGAGTGCTCGGCGACCGCTGGGAGGATTGCCTGTTGCCAGAGCTGCTGAAGCTGCTCCAGCTCGAGTGGAGGGCGCTCGCTCGGCTCTTCGGGGGCGGGCGCGGCGTCTGACCGGACGTCTTCCTCGGCCTCGTTCGGGGGTGCGGCCGGCGCCGGAGGCGGGGCCGGGGTGTGGTGGGGCTCGCGCGTGCGGGACTCCAGCTGCTCCAGCCGGTAGGAGAGCGATTCACGGGAGAGGTCTGCTCCGGGCCGTGTCACCTTCACGAGCGCGAGCTCGAGCGGGAGGCGCGGGTCGCCGCCCTGGCGAGCGTCGTCGACCGCGAGGGCGAGGAGATCCACCAGCCGTAATACGTCGGGCTCGCCGAGTTGGTTCGCCTGGGAGCGGAGCCGCTCGCGTGTCTCATCCGTGACTGGGATCGATTCCGGCACCTCGCCCATGTGCTGGACAAGCAGGAGGTGGCGGAGGTGCTCGAGCAGGTCGGTGACGAGGCGCGCGAGATCCTGTCCCTGGTCGGCGAGTTCCTCGACGAACGTGAGGAGGCCGCCGGTGTCGCGATCGACGATCAGGTCGCAGATCCGGAAAAGGGCCTCCTCCTCAACGGCGCCGAGCAGTTGCAGGACCGCCTGGACCGTAATCTGGCCGTCCGTCGCAGCGGCGAGCTGGTCGAGAGTCGACACTGCGTCCCGGAAGCTTCCGCGGGCGCTCCGCGCCACGAGGGCGAGGGCCGCGTCCGGGGCGTCGATCTTCTCGCCGTCGGCCACGGTGCGCAGGAGCTTCGTCAGCTCGGGAAGGCGCGGCCGCGCGAACATGAACGTCTGGCAGCGGGAGCGGACGGTCGGGAGCATCTTCCCGAGCTCGGTCGTGCAGAAGACGAACACGAGATGGGGCGGGGGCTCCTCGATCAGCTTCAGGAGCGCGTTGAAAGCAGCGTCCGTGAGCTGGTGCGCCTCGTCGAGGATGTAGACCTTGTAGCGCCCCTCGACCGGCTGGAGGACGACGCGGTCCCGGATCTCCCGGATGTCGTCGATCCCCCGCTGGCTTGCAGCGTCCATCTCGATCACGTCGAGCGAAGTGCCGGACGCGATCGTCCGGCACGAGTTGCACGTGCCGTCGGGCTCAACTGTGGGGCCCTGCTCGCAGTTCAGCGCCTTCGCCAGGATGCGGGCGAGCGACGTCTTGCCGGTCCCGCGCGGCCCCGCGAAGAGATATGCCTGCCGGATCTGATCGCGACCGATCGCGTTCCGGAGCGTGCGGACGACGGCCTCCTGTCCAACGACCTCGTCGAAGGTCTGAGGCCGGTACTTTCGGTAGAGGGCGGTCACATGACCATGCTAAAGCAGGAGGGGGAAAGGGGAACCTCAGGTTCCCCAAGGAAAGGAGGGAGCCCCTCGAGGGAACCATGGGTTCCCTCGAGTTTTATCCCGGTCGCGCACCTTCCGTCGTAGTTGGCTCGGGGGCGGTGCGTACGACGCTCGCTCGTGCCAGGCTGCTCCGCGGCACCTGAGAGAAGCTGCTTAGCGCTGCTTCCTCCCGGACCTGACGCGGTTCGCAGGCTCTCAGTGCGCGGGACCTGACAGTCAACACTTACGTCGGAAAGCCCTACCCTCGAACGTTCCTCCTCGGGAAGGAGTTCGGCCCCGCTAGAGCGGATTGCGGGTTCAGGGAACCGCTAGCTCCCCGCTTAGCGCGACCGGGAGGAAGATGGTACCAGTCTCCGATTGAGTCGAATCGGCCTCTCGCAAGTGTCCGGTTTGGAACCTGAACGGGATGAAAACGCCCAGACTTCGGGAGCCATGGGAATGAGCAGCGAGAGAGTTGACATGCCTCAGTTGGGCACTTACGGTCGGCTTCGCCTGAAGATGTTCGTAACGATTTTCCTCCGGCGCAAGCCACTTCTCGTCCTCGCACTTTGCTGTGGCTTCAGCGCGACGCTGGCAGCTCTCGCCCTCGCCGCTCCCGGAGGTCGTGACCCCGGCTTCAGCGGCGACGGCAAGGCAATCACGAACTTTGGGAGCGGGAACGACTTCGCCAACGGCGTAGCCATCCAGGCCGACGGGAAGATCGTGGTCGCCGGGCGAGCCGGGGGTGCCGGCGGCAGATTCGGCCTGGCTCGCTACAACCGGAACGGGAAGCTCGATACCAGCTTCGGGGGCGACGGCAAGGTGGTTACGAACTTCAGCACCATCGCGGATGATTTCGCCAACGGCGTAGCCATCCAGGCCGACGGGAAGATCGTTGCCGCCGGCCACTCGAACGATCGGTTCGCTCTGGCTCGTTACAACTCCGACGGGACGCTCGATGTGACATTCAGCGGTGACGGCAAGATGACCACCAACTTTTCTTCGGCGTTCGACGACGCTCTCGGAGTAGCCGTTCGGGCCAACGGGAAGATCGTAGCCGCGGGCCACGCGGGCTCCGACAAGTTCGCCCTGGCCCGCTACAACCCAAACGGAACCCTGGACACCACCTTCAGCGGCAACGGGAAGGTCACCACCAACTTTTCGCCCGTGTCCGACCTGGCGACTGGGGTGGCAATCCAGGCCAACGGGAAGATCGTCGCCGCCGGAACGGCGGGGAGCACCGAGTTTTCTGGCACGTTCGCGCTGGCCCGCTACAACCAGAACGGCACCCTCGACACCACCTTCAGCGGCAATGGCAAGGCAACCACCGATTTCACCCCCGGGGAGCAGGACGTTGCATTCGGAGTGGCTATCCAGGCCAATGGGAGGATCGTGGCCGCCGGCGGAGGCGATGCTGGCGGCTTCAGCTTTGAGTTAGCCCGCTACAAGCGCAACGGCGCCCTGGACACCACCTTTAGCGGCGACGGCAAGGTGACCACTAACTTCAGCGCCGGTCTTGACGCAGCTCACAGCGTGGCCATCCAGGCAGACGGAAAGATCGTCGCTGCCGGACACGCGAGCCTCCGCCGGTTCGCGCTCGCCCGCTACAACCGCAACGGCAATCTCGACACCACGTTCAGTGGCAACGGCAAGGTGGTTACGGACTTCACCAGGAGGGGTTTCGGGGACGACTTCGCCAACGGTGTGGCTATCCAGGCCAATGGGAAGATCGTGGCCGCGGGCAGAGCCGGCGGCAGCGGCGGGAGGTTCGCTCTGGTCCGATACCTCGGGTAGGAGATCCTCCCCGCCCCTCTGCGCCTCTCGAGGGCCGCCCGCGCCGTCGCGTTCCGGTCATGCGGCTCGGAACCCGCGTTCCCGGGCGGCCGGCGCCGTGACCATTTCGGAGAACACCTGGAAGAGGGCGGCGATGTCGGGGTGCTCGTACCCGAGTACGCGAGCGGCACTGAGCAGTTCTTGCACGTCGAACCAGGCCTTGTCGGGCAGGTCGAGCGGCGTGGGTGCCTGCAGCATCGTCGAGCCGATGGCGCTTTGGGTCAGCACGTCGAGGGCGAGGTTACGTTCGATTCCGCCTTGCTCGGCGAGCGATACTGCTTCGCTGAAGCCAAGTGCTTGGACGGCGAGGCTGATGTTGGTGGCCAGCTTGAGCAGCAGCGCCTGGCCGTTGTCGCCGACGAAGGTCACCGAGCTACCGAGCTGGCGCAGGATCTGCTCGACGCGCTCGAACGCGTCGGCGTCGCCGCCGACGATGATCGTGAGGCTGCCTTCCTCCGCGGCCTCGGTGCTGCCGAAGACCGGCGCAGCCAGCATCGAGGCGCCACGCGCTGCGACGCGCTCGGCAACCTTGCGGCCGGCTTGCACACTGACGGTGCTCAGGTCGACGTAGACCTTCCCGGCGGCGAGGCCTGCGAGGATCCCGTCCGCCCCGCCCGTCACCGCTTCGAGCGCCTCGCTGTCGGTGACCATGCTGAAGACGACGTCCGCAGCCTCGGCGACGTCCCTGGGGGAGCGACACCAGAGCAGGCTCTGCGCGACCAGCGCGTCTGCCTTCGATCTAGTTCGGTCGGTTCCGTAGACACGGTTGCCCCCGGAGAGCAGCCGGCCGGCGATCCGGCCGCCCATCGGCTCGAGACCGACCACTCCAATCGTGGTCATCGTGTTTCCTCCGGAGCGACTGCGGCCTCGTGGTCGCGTGACACACATCCGGACTGGGACATATCGCGGTCTCCTCGCTTCGTCTCTCAATGGGTCCTGTAGGACGTTCGTGAGACGTGTCAAGGGGCGCGGCGAACGTTCTCTACAACCACAACCTGACGGTTAGGCCCGGCTCGTTCTCGAGCAGTTCGAGGCGTCGGACGAGGCGGCGTGCAACCCACAGGCCCGTCCCGCGGGCACGCTTCGGCCTTGGTGGGAGATATCCGGCCAGCGGGTCGTCAAGGCCTGGTCCCCGATCCTGGATCTCGCACACGAACCAGCCGTCCACCAGGCCCGCCCGCACGCGGCTCACCCCTCCGCCATGACGACGGGCATTCTCAAAGAGTACAAGTGTGATGCAGGGGAGCCCGAGCAACCCAGTCACTGCGGCACAACCGGGATCGCTTCCCCCACGGGACACGGAGGGGAGGGGCTCCCCTGTTTCTGGGTATCGCCTCTCTAGCCGATTCCTGACCCCCCACACGGGGGAGGCGCGACGTGGAGCAACGTGTGAGAGGGAACCCCGCTTCGCAGGTTCTCTCGTTCTCGGTCGGTTTCCCATGAGCTGTTCCCCGGCCCAGCACGGGGCCTCCCGGTCCTGCACGATCCAGAGGCTTGGGAGAACTGGCGATACTAGGAGGGTTTGAATAATCTTCCGCGCATGAGCGCCGTGGAGCTGGTCGTGACGGGTCGGAACCTCCTCAGCTTCGACCGATGGCCACAAAGTTGTGAGGGCAGTCTGCGTTACCCGTCCCACT
>DATLQD010000133.1:0-85435 GCA_035535315.1 Gaiellaceae bacterium | reverse complement strand
GGGGGTGGAGAACCGACTCTCGGGACGCGGAGCGCGACGAGTTGGGCCGGTGCCGTCCAGCCGAGAAGAGGATCGTGGGCTGGGTCGTGGTTAGCGTCCAACAGGGGCCACACCGAGCTTGGGGGCCGCCGCTGGACGCTTGCGCCGCGTGAGCTTGGTTGTTTGGCGGTTGACGGCGACTTCGCGGCGCAGGAGCACGGCATCGACCGTCCAGGTGAGGATTCTCAGATCCACCCAGATGGTTCGCCGCGAGACGTACAGCCGGTCGAGCGTGATCTTGTGGGGAAGGAACCGCTCGAGATAATCGGCGACCCGGTCCACGGGATTGAGCAGCTCGCTCTCCTTCGCGAACGCGAGCTGCGAGAGACCTGTGATGCCCGGCTTCACGGCCAGGATGACGTCGAAGTCGTCGGGCCGAAGCCCAACGAAGCTCGGATCCTCAGGACGTGGGCCGACGAGGCTCATCTCGCCCTTGAGCACGTTCCAGAGCTGCGGCAGCTCGTCGAGCTTCGCTCTCGCGACGAAGCGGCCCACCCGAGTAAGCCTCTCGTCGGCGCTGACCGTCAGGGCAGGCCCGGTTGCGTCCTTATGCATCTTGCGGAACTTGAGAATGTGCAGCTCGCGACCGCGGAACCCGACTCGACGGCACCGGTAGAAAACCGGCCCGCGACTCTCCAGCTTGATTGCGATCGCCAACCCAGCGAAGAGCGGGGAGATTACGACAAGCAAAAGTCCGGCTGCCAGAATGTCGAACAGCCGCTTCAGCGCAAAATCGAGGGACACCCTGAGGTGCTCCCGGTCAGCCGCCAATTACCCTCCCATCCTCGAACTCTCTCGGGTCCCGCCCGAGCGACATGCCGTGGGCATGCCACCTGAGGGATTCTAGGCGGCAGTCGAGTTCTCTAAAACTCGTCATTCGGGTAGGTTTTCCGGCGCGGAGGCCACTAGACCGGAATGGATTCCTTCGGCCTCGTGCGCCTCTCCGAGCCTCGTCTTCCGACCCGTGCTCGCGCTGCCCCGTGCGCCCAGGGCCTCGACCAACTCAGCCGAGACCAGGTCGACTTGATCTTCCGTCATGTGCGGGAAGAGCGGGAGGGTGATAAGTCGTTCAGCGACGTCTTCCGTGGACGGCAGCGGCCGAGTCGATCCCGCATCCCTGTAACAGGCGAAGCGATGAATCGGGGGATAGTGGACGCTCGTCTGGATGCCGTTCGTCCTGAGCGCTTCGCGAACAGCGTCGCGCGGCGTTCCCGGCGGGAGGATGGCGACTGCAATGTGGTTCGCAGGCGAGCTCTCGGACTCGTCCTCGAAGGGCATGACAGTTCCTTCCAGGCCGTGCACCAGCGACCGGTAGCGCGCGACAAGAACCGCACGCGCGAGGTTCGCAGCGGGCAGACGCCGGAGTTGGACGAGCCCTATTGCCGCTCGCAGCTCATCCAAGCGGTAGTTGAAACCCTGCTCGACGACGTCGTACGTGTGAGCATGACCCCGGTGCCGATCCCAGGTGAGCGTCGTCATGCCGTGAGAGCGGAGGAGCCTGACGCGATCGGCCAGCTCGTCGTCGTCGGTCACGACCGCGCCACCCTCTCCGATCGCAAGGTTCTTGTTCGAAAAGAAGCTGAAGCAACCGATGTCGCCGAGCGTCCCGCACGCGCGCCCGCGCCACGTCGCCCCCGGGGCGTGAGCTGCGTCCTCGATGACCGCGAGGCGCCGGGCCCGTGCAATCTCCAGGATGCGCGCCATGTCGCAGGGGTGGCCTCCGTAGTGGAGCACGAGAAGCGCTTTCGTCCGCGGCGTGACCGCCGACTCGAGGTCGTCCGGATCGAGGTTGAGGTCGCCGGCACCCTTGATGTCGCAGAAGACCGGCGTTGCACCCGTGTGGGCGATTGAGTTCGCGGCAGCGACGAAGTTGAGCGAGGGGAGGATGACTTCGTCGCCTGGTCCGCATCCGCAAGCGACGAGCGCGAGGTGGAGGGCCGCCGTTCCGCTCGAGACGGCGAACGCATGGCGCGCGCCGGAAAACTCGGCGAAGGCCCGCTCGAACTCCTCGACTCGCGGCCCCATGCTCCACCATCCCGACCGCACGGCGCTTCCCGCTGCCTCGACGAGCTCGTCGTCGACGAGCACGTCCGACAGGGGCACCGACCACCTGGCCTCACCCATTGCCGCAGACCCGTGGCAAACTACCTAGAGCCCCCGGAAGCGGGCGCCTCGTTTCCGGCGCGCCTCCCGAACTGATGTACGAGCGCCCAGTGGGTCGCTTCGGTGCGGTTGGCGACGCCGAGCTTCCGGTAGATGTTCGACAGGTGAAACTTGACCGTCTGCTCGGTCACCCAGAGCATGACCGCGACCCGCCCGTTCGAGTAGCCCTCCGCGACGAGCTCGAGCACTTCGGCTTCGCGCCGCGTGAGTCCTGGTAGCCGGTCGGACTGGCGACTCGGGCGATGAACCCGCCGCTGGTGTTGGTTCGCAAGAAAGACGGAGTGCGTGAAGACTTGCCGCACCGCGGACCCGAGGTCCTCGGGAAGGGCCGACTTGGATACGAAAGCCGCAGCCCCTGCGGAGAGGGCCTCGTCGACCGAGGCAGGATCGTCGAAGCCCGAGAGGACGATGACGTTGAGCGCAGGGAACCGACGCAACGCCTCGCGTACGCATGCAGCTCCGCCGACGCCTCCGTTGAGGTGGAGGTCTGCGACGAAGAGATCCGGTTTGTGTTCCGCAAGCAGCCCAAGAGCCTCTTCGGCGGTCGAGGCTCGGGCGACGACATCGATCCCGACCTCACGCAGCAGCGGCTCGAGCGCCTCGAGCCACAAAGGGTGATCATCAAGAATGAGCCCCGAGCGCCGCTCGTCCAGGGTCATCATGGTGGGGGTCTCCCGCCGTTCGCCGCAGATCTAAGAATCCCCATCCTTTCACATATTGGTGTGGAAAGGAGGTCCCCAAATCGCATTTCTCCTTGTGGATATCACTATCCACAGGCTGTGGGCTACTGAGATCCCTCGATCGAGGGATGCCCGGGTTCGACGACGAGCAGATACTGGCGGCGCAGGCGGCCTCCTGTTGGTCGGGAGGTCGCCTTTCCTTTCCGTTCCCGCTCGGACGGCAGCGGCCGGATCGACTCCGGCCTCGTGCCTAGCCGTGTTCGGTGCCCGGCGTCGGAATTGAGTTCGGGCCGGCCGGCATAACAGGAGATTCGACTCCTCCGGAGGCCCACCGCCGCGATTCACGCATAATGGGCCACGTTTCGTGCAAGAAGTAACTAGACTGTGACTAGATGAAGGACGCCCCGCCAACGACTCGGGTTGTCATCCCGAGCAAGTTGGGGCTCGGGCCGTGCGACCATGCCTTCGGCGAGAAGGAAGATCTGCGTCGCAAGGCGGCTGCCGAAGCACCGCCCGAGAAACGTGCCAGACGGCACCGCTCGGGCCACGCCGGCTAGAGCCTCTGCACGGCTAGTCTGGCCTGGTGGCCGAGCACGAGATCGTCATCTGGTCGGACTACATCTGACCCTTCTGTCGCCTCGGCCAGCGCACGGCTGAGCGGCTCGAGCGCCGGTTCGGCGCTCAGATCGACTGGCTGCCCTTCGACCTCCACCCTGAGTACCCGCCCGAGGGCATCCCTCGAGCCGAGCTCAACCGGCGCTACGGCGAGAGCTTTCACGAACGCCTCGAGTCGGCGTTCGAGCGCGAAGGCCTCCTCTACAACCCGCCGCCCGAGATGGTGCCGAACTCGAGCGCGGCGCTCCGCCTCACCGAGCTGGCACGAGCGAGCGAGAAGCACGCCCCCACGCACGACCGGCTCATGCGCGCCTACTGGGAAGAGGGCCAGAACATCGGCGACCCGGAGGTCCTCCGCACGCTTGCGACAGAGCTTCGGCTCGACGACGCAGAGGCTGCGATCACCGCCGACCTGCACGGTGAAGACGTCGCACGCGCGACCGCCGAGGCGCAGGCGATCGGAATCAACGCGATCCCGGCCTTCCTCCTCGACGGCCGCCTGATCGTGCTCGGGGCGCAACCTGACGAAGTCTTCGAGCAGGCATTCGACCAGCTCGCCCGGGCCTGAGGGCCACACCTAAGACAAGGGGCGACGCTGTAGCGCCGCCCCTTGGACGAGTCGGTCGGAACGCGTTAGCGCACGGAGGTCTGCTCGACCTCACCACGCCAGGCATCCGACTCCAGGCCGCGGCTCTCGATCAGCTTCTTGAAGCGCTCGAGATCGCCCTTCACGCGCCGATCGTCGAGGCCGATAGCACTCCCGGCCTTTTCGACGATGCCCTCGGCCTCCCAGTCCATCTGGACCATGACCCGAGTCCTTTCATCGTCGACTCGGTGGAAGGTAACGACGCCGCTGATTCCCTTGCCACGCGTCGCCTTCCAGGCGATGCGCTGGTCCGGAACCTGCTCGGTGATCTCGGCTTCCCACTCCTCGGACTTCCCCGCGACCTCCGCCTTCCAGCGGAGGTGAGTGTCATCGATCTGGTGGACGTACTCGACGCCCTCCATGAACTCGGGAAACTCCTCGAACTGCGTCCACTGGTTGTACGCCGTGCGAACCGGGACGTTGACCTCGATCGACTGCTCGATAGTAGGCAAGTAGACCCCCTTCGTTTGGCTTGTCCCTCGTCCTCTACCCGGGACACCCGCGCCTAAACGGTAGGCTGGCGCCGAAAATGCCGCTCTACGACACGGTTTCCGGCCTGCCGCTCGAGGTGGAGTCCTACTCGCTCGAGGGTCTCGTCCACGACGTTTCGACCGGCTTCACGAGACGCACGACGGTCATAAGCCTTCAGGGAGGAGGGCACGAGGGAGTCGGGGAGGACGTGACGTACGACGGTGACGACCAGGGCCGCCTCCAGGAGACCGGCCCCGTCCAGCCCCTGGCGGGATCCTGGACGTTCGCTTCGTTCTCCAGACGTCTCGGCGAGCTCGACCTGTTTCCGGAACCTCCCGGCGCGGAGGTCTACCGCAACTACCGCCGGTGGGCCTTCGAAAGCGCCGCGCTCGACCTGGCGCTCCGTCAGGCCGGCCGCTCGCTGGCGGAGGTCGTCGGGCGGGAGCCTCGCCCGGTGACCTTCGTGGTCTCGATGCGCCTCGGAGAGCCTGCGTCGACGGCGCCGGTTCGCGCCTGGCTCGATCTCTATCCAGCACTCAGGTTCAAGCTTGACCCAACGAGTTCCTGGGGAGACGAGCTCATCGCCGAGCTGGCGGCGACGGGTGCGGTCGACTCCGTGGACTTGAAGGGGTTCTACAAAGGCACCCCCGTCGACCAGCCCGCCGACCCAGCTCTCTATGCCCGCGTCGCCGAAGGCCTTCCCGACGCCTGGATCGAGGATCCTGAGCTGACCGAGGCGACCGACCGGGTGCTCGAGCCCCATCGCGACCGGTTTACCTGGGATGCACCCATCCACTCGCACGCGGATATCGAGGCCCTCCCCTACCCGCCTCGCACGATCAATGTGAAGCCGTCCCGATTCGGCCCGGTGAGCACGCTGTTCGAGACCTACGACTTCTGCACCGAACGTGGCATCGGTCTGTACGGGGGCGGCCAGTTCGAGCTCGGTCCCGGACGCGGGCAGCTCCAATACCTGGCGTCGATCTTCCATCCGCATGGCCCGAACGACATCGCTCCGAACGGATACAACGACCCCGTGCCCGCCGCCGGCCTCCCCACGAGCCCGCTCGCCCCGGCCGGCGACCTGATCGGCTTTCGGTGGCGGAACTACTCGCTGAACTTGTAGCCGGCGGCTTCGAGGTCGTCGCCGGCCTGTTGCAGCGTCTTTCCCGAGGAAAACGTCTCGATCTTGTTCGCCTCGGTCTGAATCTTGCCGAAGTCCTCTGACTCGAGCGCCGACTTGAACGCGTCGAGGTCGTCGGCCAGCTCCTGCATGCCGCTGGCCAGTTTGTCGTTCGCCGCGGCGGCGTCGTCGGGCGGGGTGAGGCTTTCGAGCTCGTCAGCCTGGTTTCGAAGCTTCTCCTGAATCGACTCCACCTCACTCGCGGCGTCCTCCAGGGAGCCGGTGCCCTTCAGTGCACCCTCGAGCTGCGTTCCGAGCGCGTCAAAGGAGGTGCTGAGCTCAGTGCGTGTCGTGTTCAGCCGGTCTTGGTACTCCTGCTTCGAAAGGGCGTCACCGTCGCCGCCTCCGCCGCCGCAGGCGCAGGCAGTGAGCAGCATCGCAGCCAGGAATGCGCAGAGGAGGAAGACGCGCCGCACGTGTGTCAGCCTACTATGGCAGGCGAGTCACCTTCAGAAGGGAGATCGTGTGCCGGCGTACGTCAAGCTCCTCGTGCTTGCGAGGCACGGCTGGAAGCGTCTTCCGCCCGAGCAACGGCGGAAGGTTCTCAAGGGGGCGGCAAAGACCGCACGAAAGCACGGGCCGACCCTCGTCAAGCATGCCGCCACGGCCGTGAAGGCCGCGCGCAAGACTCGTTAGCCTGTTAGCCCCGTGAACGACAGTTTCACGCTGGGTCGCATCGCCGGGATCCGGGTCGGCGTCAATTGGAGCTGGCTCGTCGTCTTCGCGCTGATCGTCTGGACGCTCTCCGAGTCGATCTTCCCGCGCATGAACCCGGGCCTGTCGGATGGCACGTACGTCGGCATGGCGATCGCGGCGGCACTGCTCTTCTTCGTCTCGCTGCTCATGCACGAGTACGGGCATGCGCTTGTCGCACGCCGGGAGGGAATGGAGATCGACGGCATCACGCTCTGGCTCTTCGGAGGCGTGGCGCGGTTCAAGGGCATGTTTCCGAGCGCGGGCGCTGAGTTTCGGATTGCGATCGCCGGACCGATCGTCTCCCTCGCGCTCGGCGTTCTCTTCGTGCTCTTCGCCTGGCTCGCGCCCTCGCCGGAGGCGGTGGACGGCGCCGCCGCCTGGCTCGGCTACATCAACCTGACACTCCTCGTCTTCAACCTTCTCCCGGCGCTCCCGCTCGACGGTGGGCGAGTGCTGCGATCGGCCCTCTGGGCCGCTCGGAACGACTTCGCGTGGGCGACGCGCGTGGCGGCCTGGGTCGGACGCGCCTTCGGCTACCTCTTCATCGCCGTCGGTCTTGGCATGTTCATCTTTCAGGGCGCCTTCAGCGGCGCCTGGCTGGCCTTCATCGGCTGGTTCCTCCTCCAGGCCGCCGGCGCCGAGGACCGGTACCTCCTGGCGCGCCAGGCGCTCTCCGGCCTCCGCGTGCGAGATCTGATGGTGCGCGACCCGGTGACCGCCAGACCGGACATGACGCTGGGCGACTTCACGGACGAGGTCCTGTCCCAACGCCGCCACACGACCTATCCCGTCGTCGAAGACGGCCGCGCCCTCGGACTCCTTCCGTTCCGTTGCGTGGCCGAAGTTCCGCGCCGTGAGTGGGATACGCGGCTGGTTCGGGACTGCATGATTCCGCGCGACCGCGTGCCCGTGGTCAACGAGATGGACGATGCCATCGACGCTGCCGCGGAGCTCTCGGATGGAGACGTCAACAGGGCACTCGTCCTCGACGGCGACCGGCTCGCCGGGCTCCTTTCGGTGACCGACGTCGCCCGCGCCCTGCAGATTCGGCGGTTGCCGGGTAGGCCGATTCCGGCCTAGGGGACCGAATCGGCCAAGCTGCGAGGGTGGCCGACGGGACTCGAACCCGCGACAGCCGGGACCACAACCCGGGGCTCTACCAACTGAGCTACGACCACCGCGCCGGTAGCAATCCTAGATGATCGATCGGCAATTACCGCGCCCGCCGAACACCGATCCATCATCAGGCGGAGTGCTAGGTTCCGCTAGGGCGCCTGTAGCTCAGTGGACAGAGCAGCGGACTTCTAATCCGCGGGTCGCAGGTTCGAATCCTGCCAGGCGCGTGCCCGTGTTCATGCCGGATGCAGTGGGCTAGACGGGTCGCGGCCTGTCGGAGCCGTTTTCTCGAAACCGCCAGAGAGGGGCAGGGAACCGCTAGGAACTGTCCCTCACTATCCCGCGTCTGTCCCGCGGCTCGACGAGAAGCACCTGCACCGATGGGCCAAGATCGCTAGCTCACTGAGCGAGGTCGCGACTCGGCCGGTGCCCCCACGGCCGCACAGCCGTCTCCCTGGCACACGAAGGAGTAACGCGGCAGGAAGATCCTGAGCGATTCGGCGTTCACGCTGCCTTGCCGCCCCCTAACTCGACGAGCTCCGTGTCAGCGGCCCAGGCTCTTGCCTCCTCAACAGCCGGACGCTTTTGCCAGCAGCCGAGGTGTTGATGCGTTTGGCTGATTGGGAGGGGGTCTAGGCGAGCGCGGCTGTCGCTAGTTTCGCCTCCTCGTTATGAGTGACTAGGGCCGGTGCGACTGACCATCTGAGTTGTGGCCGCCGCTCGCGGTGTCGGCGGTCTCCTGGCCGCTGCTTGCATTGCCGGAGCCGGCTGAGCTGTGGCCGCCGCTCGCGGTGTTTGCGGTCGAGGTGCCCGTCGAACTGTTACCGCCGCTGGCCGCGTCGGCCGTGCCGGTGCCGCCGCCGTTCGGCGTCTCGACCGGCACGTCTGCGCCAGAGGCCGAGCCTTGCTGTCCGGCCCTGCTCTTGCCCCCGCTCGCCGCGGTCGAGATAGCGGCGCCCTTGTCGATACCGGTCAGCTCGGTGGTGGTGGCGAGCTCGGAGATGTCCGAGCCCTTGCCCACATCAGCAGGGTCGCTCGGGTGGCTTGTCGAGTTGCCCCGGACGTCGGGACGCGTGCCGGCGGCGTCGTTCGCGCCGGGAACGGTGATGCCGACCTTGGCCAGCATCTCGGACGCGACGTCCTGGGCGGCGCCGGGCAGGGAACCCGCGGAAGCCATTCCGCAGCTTGCCGCGAACGCTGCGGCAAGGACAGCGGCAGTGAGACGGGGACGTGAGAGCGCAAAGAGCATGAACGACCTCCTGGACGAAGCGGCGTTTCGATGGACGCGTGAGCGAAGCGCTGCCGCCATGGCGGCGACCATTTCGGGCTCGTGAGCGAGCTCCTCGTTAGAGGCCTCCGCCGAGGCTGCCTCAAGGAGGCGCACGACCCGGCCGTAGCCAGCCGGTGCGTCTTCGGGGGCAACCAACCCTGCGAGCAGTCGGTCGACCGTGTCGCTATCGAGCGGCAGCGGCTGCATCTCACTGTCCATATCGCTCCAGAAGGTCATCGCGTTACAGGTTTTCCCTCGCGCGCGAGCTGCTCGGCGAGCCGCTGAAGCGCCCGATGCTGGAGCACGCGCACGGCTCCCGGCTTCTTCCCCACGATCTTGGCGACGTCGGCCACTTCGAACCCGGCAAGGACACGGAGCAGGACCACTTCTGCCTGGCCAGAGGGAAGCGCGGCGATACGCGCCAGTGCAGCCTCGGTTTCGTTCGCGGCAACGACGGCGGCTTCGGTGTCGTCGAGCCCGGGTCGCTGGCCGAATGCATCGAGGCTGGTGGTCGCCCGGCGCAAACGCTCCCCCCGCCGCCGATGATCGATCAGCCGCCGCCGGGCGATCGTGAAAAGCCAACGCCGAAACGCCCATTCATCACCCCGGAAACGGTCGAGACCCGCGACCGCGTCGAGCCATGTCTCCGAGACGAGATCCTCACCCTCATTCGGCTCTTGCGCCCGAAGGTACCGCAGCAGCCCAGGGTGGAACTCCCGGTAGAGAGCCGCGAGTGCCCACTCCGCCCCCATCCTCGCAGCCGCGAGCACCGCCCCAAACTGCTCCCCGAGCGACACAGCCCCGAGCGTAGCCCCTGATTATGAGGAAAAAGTGGGTGGCTGCTCGCGGCGCTCAGCCCTGGTAGCAAACGACCGCCAGTCCAGCGACGGCCACTTTCGGACGCCGGGACGCCCGCGTCACCCTGTTATCCAGCTCGCAGCCGGATGACTACGAAGTCGTAACCCCTGGAGCCGCAGTCGAGATCTAGGCTGAACCTCAGTGGTTATCGGTCTCACCGTCTACTTCGCTCTTTCGCTGCTAGCGGCAATCGTGGGCTTCTCAGCCTCCATTCTTGGATCTCGCGCGGACCGCTGGACGGACGCAGCCGTCCAGCAGATGTCGGAGCGTCAATTAAGCGGGACGTATCTTTCGGGCGACGAGCGCGAGCGCGCTGGAGTTCTTTAGGCTCTCGCGGCGCGCCGGGCACGCGTTCGCTGGACGAGCCGCCAGGCCCGCTTGGCGAGCCAGATGAGGACGATTCGCCGGATCCACACGGCATCGTCCTTCCCCTCGCGCACGCCCGCAAACGCGCCGCACCCCGTTCGGGGGATTTCCCTTGGAGCGCAGTCGATCCACGATGAGAAAGACGGCTGCGGCAGTCGCGCTTTCGGGAGGCCATCATTTCATTGCGATTTCTGCTCGCCGGGCTCACGTTCATGGCAACCGCACTCATGATCGCGGTGCTCCCTGTGGTTGCCCAGGGCCATACGCCTGTCAATGTCTGGTCGAAGCCGTGCACGCTCGTCGGTACAGCAGGGCGCGACATGCTCAGAGGGACGGCCCGAGCCGACGTGATCTGCGGCCTCGGTGGCGCGGATATCTTGGCGGGAAACTCCGGCGCGGACATCATTCGTGGAGGTGGCGGAGCTGACGTGATCCAGGGTGACGCCGGCCAGGACATCCTCCTCGGAGGCGCCGGGAACGACGTCCTCCAAAGCTACGACGGGGCGCACGACCACGTAAACGGCGGGGCCGGCTTCGACCGCCTGCCGCGCCACGACCGCTTGCTCGACCGAGTCTCTGGCGTCGAGTCGTTCGACTAGCTCGAGTCGTTCGGAGCCGCGAGCGCAGCACCCGGCGGCGTCTCGATCAGTCGTTCCCTGTGCGCGAGCAGGAGCTCCCTGACGATCGCCTGGATCGAGCCGGCCACGGGGATCGCCATCAGCGCCCCGAGGACTCCGGCGAGCTCTGCACCGATCAGCACCGCCACAAGAACGGCAAGCGGGGAGAGCTGCACGGTCCGCCCGTAGATGACGGGCTGCAGCACGTGGTTTTCGAGCTGCTGGTAGAGGACGAAGAAGACTACGACGATGATCCCCCGCAGGACGCCCTGCTCGACGAAGATCACGGCGGACACGATCACCGCGGCGAGCGTCGCGCCGGCGAGCGGGATCAGGTCCAGGACTGCGACCACGAGGCCGAGGGCGATCGCGTAGCTCGAACCGACCGCCAGGAGAACGATTGTGGTTACGACGCCGGCGATGAGGCTGATGAGGAGGTTCCCAGACACGTAGCCGCCAATTGTCCGGTAGATGTTGCCGCTGACCCGCTCCCAGCGAGGGCGGACGTGCTCCGGCAGGAGCCCCAGTAAGTGATCCACCGTATGAGGGCCCTCGAGGAGCATGAAAAAGGTCAGGAAGGCGATCGTCAGGGCTCCGACCACTCCGGTCAGGATGCGCGTGAGGATCTCGACGGCAGGGCCCGTCAGGCCAGTGACACCACCCGTCCCCGCTTTGTCGATCGCCTCACGAAGCCGCTCGACTACCTGATAGTCGCGCTCGAGAAAACCGAGGGGACCTCGACCCGCTGTCAGGTCGGCGACGATTGCCGGCAGAGCATCGATGAACTCCCGCACCTGGTCGACGAGCGGGGGGATGAGAAGGAAACCGAGCCCGCAAATCGAGAGGAGGGCGACCAAGAAGACAATCCCTGATGACAATCCTCGTCCGACCCCGCGCCGCTCGAAGAATTCGACGGCGGGGTTGAGCGCGGCCGCGAGAAAGGCGGCAATGAGGATCCACGTGATGACCCTGAACGCGAAGTAAACGAGCGCCAGTACGACGAAGACGAGCAGCGTAACCCCGAGAACGACCAGGATCGTCCGTGGGCGAAAGGAGACGACCCGCTCTTCGGGCACGGCCATCCACGTAGTGTCCAGGGGAGGCCGGACGCCAACTCAGAAGAGCGAGTACCCGTACGGGATGACCGCGTCGGGGCCGGCCCCGTCCGTCGAGAGGATGAGCCCCGGCGGGCCGCTGTAGCGGAGGCCCGCAGCAAGTGCGGCCGCAAGCGCGGGACGGGCCGAGGCGGGCACGATAAGGCTCACGAAGCGTCCTCCGGCGCGCTCCAGTTCCGCCTCGAGCGCTTGTCCGCAGGCCGCAGGCGTTCGCCCTGCGACGGGTCCAAGACGTCCACCCGGCCACCGATACGAGTAGGCGACCGCCTCGCCCGCGACCTTCCAGAGCGTCCCGCGCGCCTCCGACCGCCAAAACGAGTGATCGGGTGCGCGGTCGAAGCCGTATGCAACTCGGTCCAGCTCGGCTAGGGCTGCCTCGTCGAGCGGCCCGGGTTCGAGGCCGTGGCTCTGTCCGGCTCGAGGCTCGCCGGCGAGGTTCATGAGCGGGGTGACGGGAAGCAATCCGGCGCGTGAGTAGAGCCCGGTCGAGACCGGCTGGATCGCGTCCACGATCGTGAGCCGATGCCGCACGTCCGAGTCGCCCTCCCACACGCGCGCCAGCAGCTCCTTCCCCACTCCCCCCGCCTGATGCTCTGGGGAGACGAAGAGCGCAGACAGGAACCACGCGTCCTCGCGTACGAGCGCGGCCGAGAAGCCGACCAATCGCCCCTCGGCGGCCGCCACCCAGAAGCGGTCGGCATCGTGCTCGAGCAAGTGCGCATGCTGGCGGACGAAGACGTCCTGCGGCGGCCTGGGAGGCTCGAATCTGTGACGTTCGTAGAGATCCTCGATAGAACGCCGAAAAACCGCATGGGCAGCAGACAGGTCTGCCTCGACCGCGGGACGGATCTCCATGTGCACGTTCTACCGAACGGGAGGATTCGGCCCGTACGGGCCTAACGTCTTCGGCACGGGCAACCGAAAGGATCGGCATGAAGATCCAGATCGATCAAATGCAGCTCCTCCCCGACCTGGTGGCGTTTCTCGAACGGCTCGACGTGGCAAGCCACCGGCTCGCCCCGGACACGGTTGAGGTACGCGTCGTGCGTCCGCTGAGCGATCAGGTCGACGAAGCTGCCGACCGACTCACCATCGTCCAAACGCTCCGCGACTGGTGCTCTCTCCACCCGGGCGTCCGGGCGGACATCGTCCACTAGTAGGGTCGTCACACCGGCGGCCGCCTCCGCAGTCGGCGGCCAACCCGATGTCCCTCAGCGAGAAGTTGGGCGCATCTCAATCGGATCACGCAAGCGCGCACGACTCACGGGCTGCGGATGCCACAAATTTGTTTACAAAGAGAAACCAGGGCTAGGAGCTAGGATGGGATCCCAAGCTGCGGCGGAAAAGTGGGCCCGTGACGCGAGACGAGCAACGCACGGCCATCATTCTCGACGATCACCCGCTCTGGCTGAGCGCGCTCGAATCGATCCTCGAAGAAGCCTCAGTCACCGTCGTCGGCAAGACCACGACCGCAAACGAGGCTCTGGCTCTCCTCGATGAGACGAAGGCCGATCTGTTCGTCAGCGATCTTCGGCTAAGTGAAAGAGCCTCGGGTGCCGCCTGCGTCCGTGAGGCACTCAGGCGTCACCCGGATGTAAAGGCGGTCATCGTCTCGGGGTACGATGATCCTTCGTCGGTCGACGAAGCGCTGTCGTCCGGCGCGGCGGTCTTCGTCTCCAAAGCCGCCGATCCCGGCGACGTGGTGTCAGCAGTACGCCAGGTGTTCCATAGCTCCATCTTCGTTGCAACCGGGCCTCGGCCGAGCAGGCTGCCCGGCCGGCAGTCGGGCCTGACCCGTCGCGAGGCGGAGATTCTCGAGCTCGTCTCAAAGGGGTACTCGAACGCACAGCTGGCGAGGATGCTCTGGGTCACCGAACAGACGGTCAAGTTCCATCTGTCCAACATCTATCGGAAGCTCGGGGTGGCGAACCGGACTCAGGCGGCGCATTTCGCTCTGCTCCACCCGAGCTCTAAACGCAGCGCATGACGTTCTGCGGTCGCGGCTTTGGTGCCCACGAGGACCGTGCACCTCGCTCAGGAGGGGCCCCCTCCTTGCCCGCACGCGTTTCCGTCTCGACGCACAGGGGCGGCGTCACCGGCGTCCCGTCAGGCTCGGCGCACTCGCCGATATCGAGGAGCGTAGGGTAGCCGCCGGCTAGTTTAGGCCGACTTTCGGTCCGAAGCGGGAGGCACGACCGTGAGTCGGGTTAGGGCACGGGCCGCAGCGTTCTCATACTCGAGGAACGCCGCCACAAACTCAGGCGAGCTGTCTTCGTACTTTCCGGCCGTCACGTCATCGTCGATCATGATCTCGGCGACGGTCCGCGAGTCAGGCTTGATGCCGAGCGCGCGGCACTCGCGAATCGTGCGCTCGACTCGTCGGTGAACGGGCAGGACATCCATCTGGTCCTTCCTTCGTCGCAGTGTGCCTATCCTCCCACAGCTACCGGATCGAGCCAAAGCGCACTGTTTCGGCGCGTTCCGGTTTCTCGCGGCGAATCCGATGCCATGAGCGAGAAGGCTAACGCCAAGCCCGGCCAACTATCGATATCCGCTAGCGGCGGATTATTTCGTGAAATCCTCCTGGGATCCTGGATACCTGGCGCGCGAAGAGAACCGTCGCCGAGCTCGTCTATCGAGGTGAAGCTGTACGCCATGCGATCGTCATAAGCGGGAGACGGGACTCGAACCCGCGACCCTCAGCTTGGAAGGCTGACGCTCTAGCCAACTGAGCTACTCCCGCGTGCCCTGAGGCGCGCCCATCCTACCGCACGGGTTCTCGAGGTTCGGCTCGCGTGTGGATCGCCTCCACTACGGTTGCCGCGTGGAGCCCTCGCCCACGAGCTGGGACCCGGCCTGGGACGAGGTAGCCGTGGTGTGTCTCCTCTCGGCCGCCTATGGCCTCGCCGCGATGCGCTTCGGGACGACCCGCTGGCGCGCGATCTCCTTCGGGGCTGCCATGGTGCTGGCACTGGCGGTGCTCGTGACGCCTCTCGGCACCCTCGCGACCCACTACCTGCTTTCAGCACACCTCCTCCAGAACGTCGTCCTTGCCGAGTGGGCTCCGGCACTCGCCGTCCTCGGGCTGAGTCCTTCGCTCGGCAGCCGACTTGGCGCACTTGCCCCCCTACGCGTGGTGACGCGGCCGTTCGTGGCGCTGCCCCTCTGGGTGCTGACGTACGCGCTGTGGCACCTGCCCGGGCCGTACGAGGCCGCCCTCACGAACCCGCCGCTTCTTCGGCTCGAACACCTGACGTACTTCTTAGCCGGCTGCTGCCTCTGGTGGCCGGTGTTCCAGTCGCGGCCACACACCCTTCCGAACGGCGCCAAAGCTGCATATCTTTTCGCTGCGTTTCTACTGAACAGTCCGGTCGGGTTGCTGCTGGCGCTGCTTCCCAGCGCGATCTACGGGTTCTACGAGTCGGCTCCGCGCCTTTGGGGGCTCGACCCGCTCACCGACCAGCAGATCGCGGGGGTGATCATGGCCGGGAGCGAGGCGATCGTCTTCTTCGGGATCTTCGCGGTGTACGTGCTTCGGTTCCTGGCGGAAGAGGAGCGCGGCTGAACGCCTCAGGCTCGGTCAAGTCCGGTCCCGGCCCGGGAAGCCCTTCACGGCCACTCGCACCTGCTCGATGTCGAGCGTCATCTCGAGCAGCCCTACCTGATCCTCGTAGACCTGAGGGTCAACCTGCTCCTTGATGTCCTCTTCGAGGATGTGAACAACGGGGAGTCCCAACTGAACTCCTGCCAGCGGACCCACGTAGGCCGGGTCCCCGACGGTGACCGTCTCGGCCGTGACTTCGAGGGACTCGAGGTCAGCGGCTCCGAGCACCACCACCAGGTCGTCGGCCCCGTGCTCGTCGACCAGGCTCTTGATGCGGTCCTGGTTCTCGGGGTCCATGGCGCCTGCCGCCGTTCAGACGAAGCACTCCGTCTCGACGAAGACAACCTCCGCGCCCGCCGACCTGACTGCGTCGGCGATGGCTGGGCCCGGGACACCATCCCGCTCGCCCAGCGCGATCACCTTCTTTCCCTCGAGCTTCATGCTGCCTCACCTCCGTTTCCAAGCGTCGCAAATGCCTTCTCGATGTCTTCCTTTGACACCTCGCCCGACAGGCGCTCGAGCTCCTCGCCGTCGCGGAGAAGAAGATACGTGGGCAGACCGAAGACGCGGAGCTCGCGACACACATCTCGATTCTCGCTCGCGTTCACCTTCACAACCTTGACGGCGCCGGCCGAGTCCTCCTCGAGCTTCTCCACGGTCGGCATCATCTGCAGGCACGGCTGGCAACGCGGCCCCCAGAAGTCAACGAGGACGCTTCCCTCGCGCGTCAGTTCCTTGAATGTTTCCGGGGTTGCTTCGACCATCTGTCACTCCTTTCCGGGTTCGAGCAGAATTGACATCCCGTCAGCCAGCCCGGTCATGCGGCCGAGGAACAGCGAGCCCTTCGCGACCAGCATCGCAGAGCCGATGTCACCCGCTCGCAGCGCCGTGAGCGCGTGCGGGAGGTACGGGACAGCTGAGGCGACGTGCCCCTGCGTCGGAGAGTATCCGGGCAGCCCGCGTGTGCGCTCGAAGCTCTCGAGCTCGTCCCGCGGAAGCTCCCCGCGTTTGACCGCGAGCGCTCCGATCAGCTTGTAGTTCCGGTTCGGGACGTTCCCAGCCCCGGCCGGCTCCGTGATCTCCGGGTCGTGGAGCTCAGTTGCGTAGCGGTCGACATCGAGAATGCCGCGGCCGAGCCGACTCAGTGGCTCGACGACGAGATCCTCGAGGACGGCTTGCTGAGCCGAGCCGGAGCCGATCCTGTGGCGGCCGACGGCGTCGAGTCGAACGACGGGCGCGCCGCCTCCCGGCGGCCCGACCAGGATTGCGAGTCCCGCTAGAACGTCCTCGAGAACCGGGACGTCGTTCTTCAACGCGCCCGAGAACTTCATCCCCAGCTTCGCCAGCGATCCGCCTGCCACCACCGCGACGTGGCTGAAGACTCCCGCCGCGACGAGAGCTGCGGCAACCACGATTGCATGGACCGGCCCGGCGCAGAACGCCTTGACGTCTGCGCCAGACGCATTTGAGCATCCGGCCTGCTCCGCGATCGCCTTCCCGAGGTTTCCGCCGCCCCGCTGATAGCGATCGCCGACGGCCTCCTCACCGCAGCCGAGCGCATAGTCGACCTCTCCGGCAGGGAAGTCGATCTGGCGCAGGAGGTGCTCAAGGGCGAGAGCCCCGGTCGTCTTGCAGGCGAGATTCTCGAGGAGCACGCTGGCCGAGAGACTCTCGTCGAGCTCGTGGGCGCGAAGCATCGAACCGGCGAGCCGGCCGCGCAAGGCGAGCGGCAGGGCGCCGTCTCCCGCCTCCTCGCCGTTCAGACGAAAGAGCTGGAACGCGTCCGCTTCGGCCATGCGGCGGTAGAGCTCATCCTCGTCGACGATCACGCCGTATGGACCTTCCCGGCTCGACCTCACCGGGTGGCGCCAGCGAGGCCGCTCCACGTCCCAGAGCTCCTCGGGGCGGAGGTTTCCGACGAAGGCCTGGTTGGGCGCGTAGGCGAGGGCGTCGTCGTATGTGCGGAGGGCGCCGCTGATTCGGTCCAGCAGGCCGTCCCGCGTCGCCGCGATCTCGCGCGCCGGCTTCGACCCGTGCTGCACGAGGTCGGGCGCGTGCGCAAGCACGAGCGAGCACCCGTGAATTGCGGCCCCGCTCACGTGATCCGCAGCTCCACTTTCGTAACGCCAGTGGCACATTCAGCGTCCCACTCGAGCGTTTTCGAGCGGTACGCTCGCGCGTGAGCAGGGGGGCGGGTCGGGACCCGAGATACACGCGCGTCAAGAACAACGCAATTCAGCCCCATGGTCGTCAAGAAGCCACCTCCCAGACGGTCGTCGGCTCGACGTCTGTCTCGAGCATCTCGAGTGCCCGCTCGACGATCTGGCGACGCTCCTCCTCGTCGAGACCGAAGGGATGCGTGATCGCCGGGCCGCGAAGCGTTCGGTTGACGCCGATCATGGTCGAGATCGTCGGCAGGGAGGTCACGAACACCGTCGGTATCCCTTCCCGCTCGATCTCCTTCGCGAGCACTGCCCCGCAGCGCGTCCCCGTCCCTCAAGTTCCCGAGAGGAGAACGGCTTCGACGCCGGCATCCCGCAGCTCTCCCGCGATCTCGCGGCCGAACTCGGTCGAGGTTGCAACAGGCGTGCCGTTCCCGGTTGTCGTATAGAAGAACTCGTGCAGGCGGCCGATCCGGCCTTCATCGATCAGGCCGCTCACGGTGTCCAGCGGAACGAGCCGGTTCGGATCCTCGTTCGCTCGGGAGACATCGAAGCCGCCGTGCACGCTTTCGTAGTCACCAGCATCGAGCCGCTTCTCGCCCGCGAGGGAATATCGAAGCCATGCCTGGGCGCGCACACTCGGCAGCCGATCGGGATTTCCCTGCGGAACGCACCCAGCTTCGGTCACGAGCGCGATGAGGGCGTGCGAGAGATCTTCCACGCGCGCCGGAGGCTCGACCCGGTCGAACGACCCTCCGACCTCGGAGCGCTTCTCGCCGGCGAGCTTCGCAAGGAGGAGATCCACAGCCCGCTCGGCTCCCGTCGCTCCGTGGTGTCTGTTCCGCCGCAGTCCACGCGGGAGATACCCCTCTTCCTCCGGCGGACCCAGCTCACGGCCACTCACAAGTGCGCTAGCGAGAGACGCAAGCCGCGGCAGCGCGTCACGCATGCCGGCCACATTCACTGCCGTTGGGACGATCAGCACCTTGCCCGCTGCTGCTGCAACACCTGGGTTCTCTTCGTGCATCGCCGCAAGCCCGGGAATCCCACGTTTGCTCGCCTCGGCCGCGACACGAGCGCAGGCGTAGCCGTAGCGCCCGGACCCGAACGCCGGGCCGGCGACCAGCAGGTCGGGCTGGTCGCGCTCGATCAGTTCGAAGAGTCGCCCGAGCGCAGCTTCCTCGTGCTCGCTGAAGTAATCGTCGCCGCAGGCGATGGTCGCGACGATCTCGATTCCCTCGAGGGCAGCGGCAAGTCCCTTGCCCGGGCCGACCGGGCCGTCGATACGAGTCGGCTCGGTACCCGCCGCCTCCTCGCCGCCGAGCCCCGCGAAGAACTGATTCAGGTAGTGGACGGCCCTCACCATGACGTCGCTCCGAGGTCGAGCTGGCCCATCTGGTTGGCTGCGCCCAGATAGTTGCGGACCGGGATCGGGCCCGCCTCGGCGGCCGGCGTGCCGTCGAGAAAGTGATCGCCGCCCAGCACGCGCTCTGGCTTCCAGGCCGGTGCGAACTGCTCGACGTTCCCGGTCGAGACGATGCAGTCGGCCTCGGAGACCCAGTCGGTCAGGATCGGCTCAGTCGCGTCCAGATCGGTCTCTTCGCAGACGATCACCGCTGTCTTCACGCCAGCGTTCTCGCAGGCTCTGCAGGTGAGCATCGTGTCGGTGTGACTGTTCCCGCCGGCGTCAGTCGTGATCACCACTCCGTCAACGCCGAGCCCGACCGCGACTCGCGCGGCCGCATCGGCAGCGCGCTGCTTGTCGTCCGCCGACTGCTCGTACCCCCGCATGAGAACGACGCCCGCGAAGCGCAGGCGCTTGCCATGCTCGCGATAGAGGGTTCGTACCAGCGAGTTGAGCTGGAAGAAGAGCGTCGGATTCCGCATTGCCGCCCAGTGATACTCCCCTGCAGTGACAGCTCCGTCCATTACCTCCGCTGGATCGACGAGCTTGGGCAGGCCGCTCTCGCCAACCGGGGTTCCATAGAGGTAGAGCTGGTAAAGCTGGCCAAGGTCGGAGAGCTGTATGAGTGCCGCGACGGCCGGAAGCGCATCGTCGGCCGGCCCGAGCGCGAACGTGTGCGTGTGCACCGGTTCGGCGCTTAGGGTCGGCTCGGCCAGGATCTCGGCCACGCGGAGTGTCACGCGCCGGACTGCGCTGTCGATGGCCTGGTGTCCCGCACCCTCGCCGGGGCGGAACGTCAGGACGACGTTTCGCATCGAGCCGAAAGGCGTCAGGTCGGCGGCCGGGCCCGAGAGGTCGACGATCGACTCCTGTTCGTGCAGCGGACGCTCCTCGCCGGGAAAATCGAGGCAGGAGAGTACGACGACGTCGCTGATCCGATTCGTTACGCCCTCGCCCGCTCGCTCCTCGCTTGGAAATGCCATTCGACCGTCGGAGCGGATTCGTGGCTCGACCGCATCGAGGACGTGCGTGACCCGCACCGGCTCCCCGGGCTCGACGACCGCGACGTCGACGCCAGCGAGAGCGGGCTCGGCGCGCGTCAGGTCTTCGATGCGCCCCACGTCGGGCGCAAGCACGTCAGGAGCGAACGTGCGCACCTCCCAGGCCATCAGGCAGCTTTCCGGTGTCCGAGGCCGGCAGATATCTCGTTTCCGGCCGCGGCGCACGCAAGGCCGAGATCTGCGAGCCGCCCTTCGGTGACGCGATAGGAGGGCCCTGCAACCGAGACTGCGGCCACGCAAGCGCCCGTGCAATCGAAGACCGGCGCTGCCGCTGAGTTCAGGCCCGGCTCGAGTTCCTCAACGGCCGTCGCATATCCGCACCCACGAATGCGTTCGAGCTCCGCGGAGGCGCCGCCGTCACCGAAGGCGAGCAGAACCTTGCCGTTCGCGGTCGTGTCGAGCGGCGTCGTGCGGCCGGTCCAGTTCTTCACTCCGACGAAGTGGGAGGTCTCGACCTGGTACACGTTCAAAACGCGATCGCCCTCCCGGATCGCGAGGTTCACGGTCTCGCCGGTCTCGTCCGCAAGGCGCGCGAGCGGATCACGGGCCGTTGGGAGGAGTGCGAGGCCGCGCGCGGCGAGCGAGCCGAGCCGAGCCAGCTCCGGTCCCGGAAGGAAGCGGTCGCCGGCTCGGCGCACGAGACCTCGTTTTTCGAGCGTTGCAAGAAGCCGCGAGACGGTGCTCTTGTGCATCCCGAGCTCCCCGGCAAGCTCGGTTGCACCGAGTTCCGGTCGAGCCTCGGTGAAGGCGGCGAGGATCGCGAGTGCCTTGTCTGCGGATTGCACCGACGCAAGTATTGCAACGACGTAGCCGCGCTTGCAACACTCCTTCAAGGTTCTAGGGGCCTCCGGCAACCTCTTCCGGTAGCTCGTACCACCGCTTTCGCTCTCCGATGCGGGCGCGAAGGCGCCAGGCGCGAGACTTCGGCTCGGCCTCGATGCGGTCGAGAAGCGCCTGCGCCCGCGCCGCGACGGTGCGCTTCTCGTCCGCCGAAAGGGCATAGTCGTCCAGACGGGCGAGCGTTGCCTCGAGATTCCCGGTGATAGTGCGCCAGAGTCCCCAGTCCGCGGCGCAGAGCACGGCGACTCGGGCGGCGTTGACGGTGTCGCCGTCCTCCTCTCCGACCGGGTGCTCGTAGAGAAGCGCCAGCGCGTCTCGCACGTCCTTCTCGTTCAGCTCGGCGATTTGGAGCTTCGTCAGGAGAAGCTCGGCGAGCGGGACCGACACCGGCTCGAGCTCGAGGCGCTCCGCAAGCGGGATCTTGTGCGACATGGAAAACGCACCCACGAACACGTCCACCTGCCGCCTGTTGGCGTCGTCGAAGAAGAGCAGGCGCTCGCTTCCCTGCAGAGCGTTGAAGGCGACATGCGGGACGTAGCCGGCTGACTCGAAGAAGGACGCGGTTCTCGCGGACGAGCCCTTGGCGGCTGCGAAGTCGAGATCCGCGTACGTGCGCTCGAACGCCGGGTGGCCCGTCCCGGGGCTGCGGAGCCTGATGGCCACACCCCCCAGGAGGCGAAGCGGCAGGTTCTCCTGCTCGGCGAGGGTTATGAGCCGCCGGCCCTCCTCGACGACGTCGGCACAGGGCTCGTTCACCCGCGAGAGACTACTTGCCGGCGAGCCCGCTTCTCGTGCATGTCGTGCCGGCGCGCGACCGACGCGACAGCCTACCGTCGACACCGAAGAAGGTGTTGAGGTCCCCGCCGCTTCCGCTACGACGGGAAAGGCCCCGCTTCCAGGCCCCTCCTGCGATCGGGACGGCGAGAGATTTGAACCCGCGACCCCTGCTCCCAAGTCGCAGTTGCCCTTCGCCCCTGGTCACCTGTGGTAGCAGACGGCAGCCCAAAAGCCGTAAATCCCTTCCAGGGTGAAGTAGAAGTCGCGCCCTGCTCGCCGCCGCGGCTTTCCAGCTTCTCTCCACGAGATTCCACAGCAGCATGCCCCGCACAGGGCTACGATCGGCCCGTGGCACTCGACCTCTACGCCGGGATCTGCGTCAGCGACTACGCGGCGGCGAGACCATGGTACGAGCGCTTGCTCGGCTCCGAGCCGACCTTCCTCGCGCACGAGACTGAGGCCGTTTGGGATCTGGCCGAGGGTCGCTCGATCTTCGTCTTGGAACACGCTGAGCGCGCCGGACATGCTCTCCATACGATCTTCGTGGACGACCTCGATTCGCTCGTGTCGGAGATCGCCTCCCGTGGCATCAGCCCCGCCGAGCGCGAGACCTACTCCAACGGAGTACGCAAGGCCATCTACCGTGATGCCGAGGGGAACGAGATCGGCTTCGGCGGCGCGCCTTCTCGGATAGATCTCGCCCGTAATTGACGAACGAAAAGGCCCTGCTTCCAGGGCCTTTTCTATCGGGACGGCGAGATTTGAACTCGCGACCCCCTGCTCCCAAAGCAGGTGCGCTACCAGGCTGCGCCACGTCCCGCTGGCGCGAAGTGTAGACCGCGCCACGACTCGACAGTTCCTCGGTTAGCCTCGCGAGCTGACCCGAACTCGCCGCCCACTTGTCGGGTACGTCCTCGTCTGGACAGCCGTCCTGCTCTGGTCAGTCAACGCGACCGTCTCGAAGATCGTCCTCGACTCGGCCGGTCTCTCGGCGCTTCGCCTCTCCGAGGTCAGGGCGAGCGGCTCCGCCGTCATTCTCCTCGTCGCGGTCGCCATCCTCCGTCCCGCCTCCCTGAGAACTAATTGGCGGGAGCTCGCCTTCCTCGTTGTCTTCGGGATCTTCGGCCTCGCCCTTGTCCAGTTCTTCTACTTCGTGGCGCTGAGCCGGCTCAACATCGGCATCGCCCTCGTGATCGAGTACGTCGCGCCGGTCCTCGTGGCGCTGTACGCACGCTTCTTCGTCCACGAGCCGGTGCGGCGCCGGCTCTGGGCCGCGATCGCGCTCAGCCTGGCTGGGCTCTCGCTCGTGGTCGACCTCTGGAGCGGAGTGACTCTCAGCACGACGGGCGTCCTCGCGTGCCTCGCGGCCGCGGTCGCCTATGCGCTCTACATCGTCATGGCCGACCGGAGCCTCAGCGGCGGACGCGACGCGGCCTCGCTGCTTGCCTACGGGTTCCTCTTTGCGAGCATCTTCTGGGCGGTCGTGCAACCGTGGTGGAGCTTCCCCGTCGCAAGCGTCGGGGAGAGCGCCTCGCTCCTCGGCCGTCTCGACCAGTTCTCGGCGCCCGTTTGGCTCCTGCTCGCATATGTCGTCGTCATAGGCACCGTCGTGCCTTTCGTCCTGATCGTGAACGCGCTCCACCACATCTCGCCGACCCGCACGGTCATCGTCGCAATGCTCGAGCCCGTTCTCGCCGCCACGGTCGCCTACGCCTGGCTCGGAGAGGAGCTCACAGGACAGCAGATCGGCGGCGCGCTCCTCGTGCTCGGGGGCATCGTCCTTGCCCAGACGGCCCGCGAAGTCGAGCCGACCGGGGCAGAAGCCGAGAGTGGCCCTCGTTAAGGACGAGCTAGACCTCGAAGAGGACGCGGAGCTCTGCGATCTTGTCGGCACGAAGCTGCTCGCGCTCTCCGCGCGCGACCGCTGAGACCACTTCCTCGACGAGGGAGGCGAGATCGACCGGATTGAACGGCTTCGTGATGTAGTCGAGGCCGCCGAGATCCATGCCGCGTGCGCGGTCGCGGAGGTCCGCCCGCGCGGTCAGGAAGACGATCGGGATCTCCCGCGTGTCCTCCATTTCGAGCAGCCGCTCGGCCACCGACCACCCGTCCAGGCCCGGCATCATCACATCGAGGAGGATGGCATCCGGCCGCTCGCTCTCGACGACTACCAGCCCGGTCGGACCATCGGGTGCCTCGACCACTTCCATGCCTTCCGCCTCGAGATTCACCCTGCACAGCAGGCGAATCGGCGCCTCGTCGTCGATGATCAGAACCTTCGTCATGAGCGTCCCGCCGGTTCCACTTGGGCTTCTCTACCCTGTAGCGCGCTCTTCGAGACAGGGAGCTCGAAGACGAACGTCGACCCCTCGCCCTCGACTGACTCGACGGCGATGCGCCCGTCCATCGCCGCCAGAAGCCCGCGCACGAGGAAGAGGCCGAGCCCTGTGCCGTGGGCACCGGTCAGCGGAGCTGTGCCCGCCCGATAGAACTTCGTGAAGATCCGGCTCTGGTCGTCGATGGGGATGCCGATGCCCTCGTCGCTGACCCTGACCTCGATGGCATCCGTCTTCCTGCGGCCAGCAAGCGAGATCGTGCCTCCTTCGGGCGAGTACTTGATGGCGTTGTCGACCAGGTGCAGGAGGATCTGGGCGAGCTTCTCCCCGTCTGCCTCTGCGTAGAGACCGCTTTCGGCAGCATCGATCTCCAGCCGGTGAGAGCCGTCGATGTAGCCCTGGGCGCGTCCGCCCACCGACTCCAGAACCTCGGCCACGTCGACAGGCGCCAGATCCAACCGCAGGGTGCCGGCCTCGAGCCGCGCGACGCTCAGCAGGTCGTCGACGATTCCGATCAGGCGCTCCGACTCCGAGGCGATGTAGCCGAGGAATGTCGCGCGCTCCTCGTCCCCGAATGCAACATCACTCCTGAGAAGCGTCTCGGCAAACCCGTAGATCGAGGTGAGCGGGGTCCGGAGCTCATGAGACACGGTCGCGACGAAGTCCGACTTCATCTGGTCGACTACGCGCTCCCCCGAGACGTCCCGGAAAGCGAAGATGCGGCCCCCGACATCCCCGCTTGGGTCGAGCATCACGGCCTCTGTCAGCGAGAGGAAGACGTCCTTGCCTCCCCTGCTGATCGTGACCGGCTCTTCCCTCCCTTGCCCGCGCCCTGCCCCAGCGAGGTCGCGTTGGATGACCTCGACGATCCGCCTGCCGAGAGCTTCAGCCGCGGGGACGCCGGTAATCCGCTCGGCCATAGCGTTCCAGAGGACGACTCGCTCTTCGCGATCGACGGCCACAATTCCGTCGGCGATGTTGAGGAGGATAGCGTTCGAACGCTCCTTTTCCTCTGCGACGCGCTGGTAGAGCTCGGCGTTCGAAAGACCGGCGGACGCGACGGCGGCGAGCGCGGAGAGCGCCTGCGCCTCCTCCTCGCGCCACGCTCTTGGCCTCTCCGTGTACACGGAGAGCACGCCGTGGAGGCCGCCCCCATGGGCGATCATCGGCACCGCGATGCACCCCGTCATCCCACGCGCGAGGAGGGGGTCTTCCTGTCCGAGATCCGGCCGCGCGCCCACGTCGTCGAGGGTCGCGGGGGAGCGCGACTGGACGGCATCGCCAAGGAGGCCGGTCCCGACGGCCGCGCGCGTTCCGACCAGATCGTGCGCCGTGTCCCCTTCCACACCGAAGGCCGCCCGGATGACGAGCTCTTCGCCGGCGAGAAGCCTGACGGTTGCCGCGTCCGCATCGAGGAGGACGGGCGCCTCGCGCACGATCTCCTCGAGGACGACCGAAGGATCGAGCACTGTGACGACGCGGGCGCCAATCGCTGCAAGTCGCTGCGAGAGCCTGCGCCCATGACGCTCGGTCTCGAACAGCTCGCTACGCTCCAGGGCTCCTCGGGCCGCGCGGCTGAGGTGCCGCGCCAGGGCGAGGTCATCGTCCGTGAAAGCCCGCTCCTCTCCGAAGAGGACGACCACGGAGCCCGGCTCGCCGCTCGTGCCCTCCACCGAGGCTGCGAGGAGCGCACAAGCGTTGTTGGCCGCCAGAAGCTCCCTCCACCGGCTATCGAAGCGCTCGTCCTCGGTGAGGCTGCTCGCGGTGACGAGCCGCCCTTCCCGGGTGGCCGCAGCGAGCGGGGCTTCGTCATCCTTGATGCCGTCGCGAAGCGCTGCCTCGACCTCGTCGTGGACGTCATAAGAGCCCATCAGGACGAGCTTGTCGCCCGCAGGCCGCAGGACGAATGCCGCGATGCCGCCCAGAGCTTCTGTAGCCGCCTGGGCCAGCGCGGTGACCGTCTCGTGGAGCGAGAGGGGCGACCCCAGCGCCTCGGCGATCCGGTAGAAGCCCTGCTGGATCTGTGCCTGCCGCTCACGATCCTCGAAGCTCTCCGCATTGTGGAAGGCGAGCGAAGCGAAGCGGGCATAGGCATCGAGGAGCTCGAGATCCGTCTCTCCGAAACTCCCGGCCTCCGCGGAGCAGACACCCAGCAGGCCCCGCACCTCGCCGAGCCACGTGATGGGAGCGACCATGACGTCCTCGAACTGCGCGTAGTAGGTGCTGGGCGGAGGATCCTCGGTCTCGCGGAAGTTGCGCTTCAGCACGGGTTTTCCACCCTGGATCGCCGCCGCGTGTGTCCCGGCCGCCGCGATCCTTCGGCCAACGGCCGCCTCCGGCAGCCCGAAGACGGCCCGACAGCGGAGGGAGTCGCGGTGGGGCTCGAGAATCCAGCAATCGGCTGCATCGGCCCCTAGCAGCTCGGCGACCTCCTCCACTAGGCGCTTCACCACCGACGTGAAGCGAAGATCGCTCGTCACCACTTGCGCCGCTTTCAGAAGCGCGCTCTGGCGGTCGACCCGCTGTCCTTCCTCTCTGAGCAGGCGGGCCGAGTGGATCGCGAGCCCGGCCTCCCCGGCAACGGATTCGGCAAGCGCGACCTCGCCCTCGGTCCAGCGGCCGACCTCGGAGCGGTGGAGTGCGAAGACGCCGATCACGTCGTCGAAGACGAGAATTGGCGTTGCGAGGACGGCCTTTGCTCCGAGCTCGGCCAGTGTCTCCCGGCCGCCAAGGCCGGGGTCGTCAAGCTCGGGCGACGACTCGACGTCGCCAATCGAGACCGTGCGCCGTTCTCGCGCCGCGAGGTTGGACGCCGGCAGGCGCGGCGCCGCACCCCCGACGGGATCGTGACCGGGGGCCGTCCATTCGGAGTGGATCTGCATTGCTCCGCCCGGCTCGGCGAAGCTAATGAAGCACCGTGAGACCTTGAGCGCCCGCGCGGTTTCTCTCACTGCGACTGCCAGCACGTCGTCGAGGTTGAGCTCGGATCGGACCTTGCGCGAGATCGCGGCAACAAGGCGCTCGCGCTCGAGCGCGGCCTCGAGCGCCTCGGAGGACCGGCTGTGGCCGAGGGCCAGCGCCGTCTCGTTCGCGAGCCGCTGGAAGAGCTCGAGCTCGCCCGCCGAGAAGAAACGGCGCTCCGAGAAGACGGCCACGACGAGAACGCCGGTGAGCCTGCCCTCGGACACCAGCGGCAGGAAGGCAGCGCTCTTCGCCGGCACCGTGTCGAGAGCACGGCTCACGTGCGGCGCGGCCTCGACGTCGTACACGGCAAACGCGGCCCGCTCACGCGCAACGGCCGCGATCCCACCGGGATCCTCGACGAGATCGATCTCGATCCCTTTCCACCAATCCTCATCGGCGCCCCTGGCCGCAAACCCCGTCGCACGGCGCTCTGTGTCGTCCACGACCGCGAGCAGCGCCGCTTCGATCCCGAGCGATTGCTCCAGCTCGTCGAACAGGTTCTCGGATGCGTCTCTTGCACTCAGCGAGCGCGAAAGTGCGCTCGAGAGGCGCGACATCGCCCCCGCCTCGCGCTCCCGCTCGCTTGCAACCTCTTCAGCCTCCCGTACCCGCCCCGCCGGATCGACGAGCAGCTTGCGGTCGCGCCTGGCCAGCAGGAGGATCGCGGGCACCAGGGCCAGGAGAGTCAAGGCAAATGCGGGCCAGGGACTGGAGGACGCGAGCGGCTCAGAGTCGCCGAGCTTCGCCACCCCGAGAATGGCAGTCGTCACGCCGGCGACCGTGAAGAGCAGCCACAGCGCGAAACCGGTCGTTGTCGGCCGCCGGCCAGCTCCAAGCAAAGAGCGGAACAGGAGCGCGGACAGAGCGAGATAGAGCGCCGCGGCAACAAGAAGCGGCACCGTATTGAGGAGCAACGTCGTCGTCTCGTTCGTCACTGGGCACCCTGATGATAGGTAGGACGACGAACCTCCGTCTACGATTTCCCTCCCGACAAGCCCGGGTCGCATGCCTTACGAAGATGGGCCGATAGGCCTATTGGCAGCCAGAAGCCCGCTGGATACGGTGCCGTTACTGGGCGATGCGACCGTGGCTGGTGTCCTGGCGATAAAGGGCCACGGCGCATTTCTGGAAGGCCCGCCGCACAACCCCCCCGAGTGGCGGGCCTTCCTTAACCCGAGCTGAACAGGCCCCTGATTACAGTGGCCACCGGTGGTCAAGCGGATTCTTCTTGCAACTCCGCGCGGGTACTGCGCCGGGGTCGATCGGGCGATCGAGACGGTCGAGCAAGCGCTTCGCCTCCGGGGAGCCCCCGTCTACGTTCGCAAGCGGATCGTCCACAACACGCATGTCGTTCGTGAACTCGAGGGGCGCGGCGCGATCTTCGTCGACAGCGAAGAGGACGTCCCGACCGGAGCCGAGGTCATCTTCTCCGCCCACGGCGTCTCCCCCGCCGTCCGCGCGAACGCCAGGAGGCTCGGCCTCAGAACGATCGACGCCACGTGCCCTCTGGTCATGAAGGTGCATGCGGAGGCACGACACTTCGCTGCCCGTGGCTACACCGTCGTCCTGATCGGCCATGCCGGCCACGAGGAGGTCGAGGGAACGATCGGGGAGGCGCCGGAGGCAATCGTCCTCGTCGAGAACGTCGACCAGGCTCATCGGCTCGAACCGGCCTGCGGCCGGCCACTCGCGTACATCACGCAGACGACGCTGTCTGTCGACGAGACAGAGGCGATCGTCGGCGTCCTACGGGCTCGCTTCCCCGGCATTGAAGCTCCGGAGCACAAGGACATCTGCTACGCAACGACGAACCGCCAGCGTGCAGTCAAGCGGATTCTCGAACGGATCGACCTTCTGCTCGTGATCGGGTCGGAAGACAGCTCGAACTCGAACCGCCTGGTCGAGGTCGCCCGTGGCGGAGCCGTGGCCGCGTATCTGATCGAAGACGAGGCCGCGATCGAGGAGCACTGGCTCTCCGGTGTCGAGACCGTCGGAATCACGTGCGGCGCCTCTGCGCCCGAAGCACTTGTCCGCCGCGTCGTCACCTGGTTTCGAGAACGCGGCGACGTCGAAGTCGAGACACTGGCCGGCGAAGAGGAGAACCTCGCTTTCAAGCTCCCGGCCGAGCTCAGTCCAAGAGCGGCGGCCTTGGAGGCCTAGGCCTTGGAGATTCCGAGTTCCTCGCCCTGCTCGATCCGGGTGGCGAGGGTCTCCTGCTTGATCCAGTCGGCATGCTGGAGCACATCGTCCCCATTCCCTGGAAGGGTCAAGACGATCCTGTCGGTCACGTCGAGCCCCGCCTCTTTTCGCATCAGCTGGATCGCGTGGATGAGGTCGAGCACGCGTCCCTCGAGCTCGAGCTCCGGATCGAGGCGCGTATCGAGCGCAACCGCGAGGCCGTCCTCCGAGGCAAACGCCCAGCCGTCCGGTGCCAGCCTCTCCACGAAGACATCGTCCGGCCCGAGCTCGTGACCCGCAACGAGAAATCGTCCTCCTCCGAGGTCTTCGAACCGCCCTTCCTGAAGCTCCGCGCGGATCGTCGCGAGCTCCTTCCCGAGCCGGGGCCCGAGGACCGGGAGGTTGGGCTTCACACGCAGATACGTGCCTTCTACCGGTCCGAACTCGAGCTCCTTCACACGGAGCTCGGCCTTGATCTCCTCGGAATGAGGCGAGGACGCGCTCGCCCCCTCGACGACCATCCGGCGGAGCGGCTGGCGCACCTTCCGGCCCGCTTGCTGACGGGCGGAATGGCCGAGGCCGACGATCCGCCGAACCTCCTCGACCTCGACGAGAAGCTCCTCGTCTTCGAAGTCTCGAGCGACCTCGGGCCAGCCGGCGAGAAAGATGCTCTCGGGGGCGTCGTCGCAGGGGCCCGCGACGAGATTTCGCCAGAGGTGGTCGGACAGAAACGGCATGAGCGGAGCGATCGTGCGGAGCGCCTGCACGACCGCATACCACAGGGTTTCGAGGGCAGCCTCCTCGCCACGCCAGAAACGCGGACGACTACGCCGGACGTACCAGTCGGAGAGGTCACCCATGAAGGACGTGAACGCCTTCGTGATGGCCGGCGTCCAGAAGCGCTCGAAGCCCTCGTTCGCCTCGGCGACCAGCTTCTGGACGCGGGCGAGAAGCCACCGATCGAGCTGAGCCAAATCGTCCCTGGCCGGCCCGGACTCGATGAGCTGGGCCTCGGGACGCCACCTCTCGACGTTCGCGTAGAGGATCAGGAAGCTGACCGAGTTCCAGAAGGTCAGGAGCTCGCGCTTCACTTCCCTGGCTAGTCCAAAGCCGAAATTGAGGTTCTGGCTCGGCACCTGGGAGCAGTAGAGCCAGCGCATCACGTCGGCGCCCATCCGCTCGAGCGCCTCGTTCAGCTCGATGGCGTTCCCCCAGGACTTGTGCATGGCACGACCCGTCTCATCGGTGACCCGCTCGTACGCAAGAACCTGTCGGTACGGCGCCTCGCCCACTAGCGCGACCGACATGAAGAGCTGCGAATAGAACCAGAGCCGGATCTGCTCTCTGGACTCGGAGACCCAGTCTGCCGGGAACCACTTCTCCCAATACGCGTGGTCTGGAAGGTCGGCCCCGGTTAGTCCGCGGGCCGCGCCCGTGGCGTACCCGCCTTCGATGTACTCCGGGTTCTGCCAACCGAGTGTCGAGAACGGGACGATGCCGGCGTCGAGCCAAGCGTCCCCGACCTCCGGGAGCCGCCGAAGCTCTGCGCCGCACCCTTCGCAAGCAATCGTCACTTCGTCCACCCAGGGCCGGTGCAGCTCCTCGAGCTGCTCCACTCCGCTCACAGCGCGCTGCCGCAGCTCCTGCTCGGAGCCGATGACGTTCAGGATATCGCATTCCTCGCAGCGGTAGAAGGGAAGCGGCAGCCCGAAGTACCGCTTTCGCGAGATGCACCAATCGCCCATGTTGCGAAGCCAGTCGTCCATCCGCCTCGAGTAGAACTCGGGCGTCCAGCGAACGGAAGCATTCGCGGCCATCATCTTGGGCCGGATCTCGTCCGCGGAGATGAACCATTCGTCGACGATCCGGAAGACGAGTGGCGTAGAGCAGCGCCAGCAAACGGGGTAGCGGTGGGTGATCTCGCCCGCATCCAGCAGCCGGCCGCGCTCGCCTAGGTCGCCGATGATCTGGCCGACGGTTTCGTCCGTGGAGCGCCCGTGCAGCCAGCCGTACTCGGGGTAGAACCGCCCAGACTCGTCGAGCGGAGCAAGCACCGACAGGTCGTGAATCCGCGCGAGCTCGAAGTCCTCTGTTCCGGCGCCCGGCGCGATGTGGACGATTCCCGTCCCCTCCTCCAGGGAGACCTCCTCCCACGGAATCACCCGGTGGACGATTCCCTGCTGGGGCTCGAGGTCGTCAAACGGTCCCTCGTACTCGAGCCCGACGAGCTCGGACCCGACCACCGTGTCGCGAACCTCGCCGGCCAGCGGGACCGCTTCAACGAGCTCCTCGGCGACGATCTCGATCCCGGCCGAGGTCTCGACCCTCGCGTAGCGCGCGTCGGGGTGCACCGCTGCGGCGACGTTCGCCGGAAGGGTCCAGGGTGTGGTCGTCCAGACGACGAGCGCCTCGTCCTCGCGATCCTTGAGCGGAAACCGAACGTAGAGCGACGGGTGGGTGATGTCGCGATACGAGTCGATCAGCTCATGCTGGGAAAGGGACGTACCGCAGCGGGGGCACCAGACCATCGAACGGTGGCCCTGGTAGAGCCAGCCGCGCTCGTAGACGTCCTTCAGAAAACCCCAGATGTAGCTGATGTTCGTGTCCGAGAAGGTGTAGTAGTCGTTGTCCCAGTCCATCCATTGGCCGAGCCTGATCGACTGACTGGTCTGCACCGCCGAGAACTCGGCGACCCGCTCGCGACAACGACGGGAGAACTCGGCAAGGCCGTATTCCTCGATCTCACGCTTCGAGTTCAGGCCGAGGGCCTTCTCGACTTCGACCTCGACCCAGAGCCCCTGACAGTCGAAGCCGTTCTGGTAGCGCTGATCGAATCCGTTCAGCGCCTTGTAACGCTGAAAGACGTCCTTGAGGGTTCGGCCCCACGCATGGTGGACGCCCATCGGGCCGTTGGCTGTGACGGGGCCGTCGATGAAGCTCCAGGTGGGGCTGCCCGCATTTTGCGCCCTGAGCTTCTGGAAGATGTCCGCGTCGTCCCACCAGGCAAGGAGCTCCCGCTCTAGGGCGGGGTGATCAGGGACAGCGGGAAGGGGCGTGAAGACAGGCTCAGGCGCCATGAGGCCAGTCTAGTTGCCGGTCCGGCGCGGGATTTTCCCGATCCGTCTCGTCGTTTAACGCTTTAGACACAATTGTGCGGCATCGGTGCGCAACACGAAAATAGGCTGAAGCCGGAGGGTGGCTCGCGGCCGGCCCCAAATCCAGAAGGAGAACAATGACAACTGAAGTGACAGAGACGACATTCGAAGCCGAGGTGCTTGAGAGCGAGCAGGCGGTCGTGGTGGACTTTTGGGCGGAGTGGTGTGGCCCGTGCCATGCCGTCGCTCCGGTCTTGGATCAGATCGCCGAGGAGCGATCCGGTGAGCTTCGGATCGCAAAGGTGAACATCGATGAGGAGCCTGCGCTCGCGCAGCGCTACGGCGTCATGAGCATTCCTACGATCATCCTCTTCCGCGAGGGCAAGCCGGCCGCGGCGGCCGTGGGCGCCCAGCCGAAGGGCATGCTCGAGCGGAACCTAGGTCTCGTCGAGGCCTAGACCGCGCCGGCGGTGCTGGAGCCGTCTTCAAGAAATGCGTGGAACGCCGCGTGCTTCGCGAGGTAGTCCTCGACCTGAACGACGACCTCGCTCGCCCACTCGTCGATCCACTCCTCATGGAGGAAATCGTCGATGCGGTGCACGTTCGAATCGCTCACGATGACCTGATCATCGGCAGCGGAGCCAGAAGCGACAATGGGCCGTCTGGCCCATTTGCCGGCTCCTCCTGGCCTAGCTCGCTCGCCAGGCGCGCAGCAGCTCCACCGTGTTCGAGAACGCGAGCTCCTCTTTGCCGGGAAGCTCGTCTGGCTCGAACCAGCGGAGCTCGGAGACGTCGTCGGAGGGTGCCGCTTTTCCGGAAACGATCCTGGCCGTCCAGCACAGGTTGAGCGTGGCGTTGCCCCCCTCCCCGTAGGTATCGGTGACGACGCCGACGAACGCCCCGGGCTCGACATCGAGGCCCGTTTCCTCACGCAGCTCGCGCTTGAGGGTGTCGAACGGTTGCTCGTCCTCGTTCATGAAGCCGCCGAGGATGTCCCAGCGCCCCGCCGCAGGCTCGTGCGCCCGCCGGCCGAGCAGGACCCGCCCTCCGTCATCGACGACGAGGCCGCAGATGGCTGGCGCGGGCTTCGCGTAGACCACGAGCCCGCACGAGTCGCAGCGCACCGAGCCAGCCTCGGTCCGCAGGTCCGACCCGCAGCGCGGACAATGCTTCCAGCCTTCGAGCTCGCCCACGCGCGCACGGTACCCCGGCGAGCGGGCTGATACGAAATTCAGGAGCGGTCGGGGCGCTCCAGACCGCGGCCGCTTGCGGCGCGTAGCAGCCCTACGTGTCGTGACAGGTTGTGCTGATCCAGCGCCGCGTCATCCGGCCCGGCGGAACGTTCGCATCAGGCCTCTTGGCTGGGCTCCGTCCCTAGAATGAATCCATGAGCGAGATCGAGCCGAACGCCGAGGGTCCGGACCCGAGCGAGGAGGAAGAGGACTCCTCCCTCGAGCGACGCCGGGAAGAGGACGCGCAACGCGGGCCGGGACACGAAGACCCCGATAGCGTCGCGTCGGCCGGCTCCCAGCCCGACGAGTGAGGCACCAGTCCGCAACGGCGCACGAGCTTGCGCGGGTCGAGCTTCTGGCGGGACTTCCGGGCGAGACGCTCGCAAAGCTCGGCGAGCGGATGGAACGTCACACCGTCACCCCGGGCGAGCAGGTCGTCGCCGAGGGGGAGCCGGGTGATCGCTTCTTCGTCGTCCTCTCCGGTCTCCTGAGCGTCTCACAGGCCGAGCGAGGCCAGCGGAACCTCCTCCGGCCGGGCGATTACTTCGGCGAGGTCGGGCTGGTCATGGACGTGCCGCGGACCGCGACCGTCAAGAGCATGACGCCCGCCGTCGTCGCGAGCTGCGACCGCGACACCTTCGACGAAATCGTCCGCCCGCTCTTCACGGCCTAGGAGAATTCGGACAGCACTGCGTCCGAAAGGGCGGGCCATGCTTCGAGCGCCCACCCGTCGAACTCCCGGTCCGTGAGGCATGCAGTCGCAAGGCTGCGCTCCGGATCAACCCAGAGAAAAGTGCCCGAGCCGCCGAAGTGGCCGAATGTCCGTGGCGAGTTCCGAGTCCCGGTCCAATGCGGGCTCTTGGCGTCCTTCAACTCGAACCCGAGGCCCCAGTCCATCGGGTCCTGCCGACCGAGACCCGGCAGCACCCCGACGAGCCCGGGGAAGACCGTCTGCGTCGCCTCCTGGAACGTCTCCGGAGCGACGAACGACGGGGCCTGGAGCTCTCGTGCGAAGAGAAGCAGGTCGTCGAGCGGTCCATGGCATTCCGATGCGGGTGACCCTCGCAGGTGCGTCGCGTCCATCCCGAGCGGTTGCAGGATCGCCTCCCGGAGATAGTCCGCGAAGGCCATCTCGGCACGCTCTGCGACAAACAGGCCGAGCACCTCGAAGCCCGTGTTGGAGTAGATCCGCCTCTCACCCGGCCGGGCGATCGGATCGAGACCATCGAACGGCAAGCCCGACGCATGCGCGAGGAGATGTCGAATCGTGGAGCCCTCCGGGCCGGCCGGTTCTTCGAGGTCGACGATCCCTTCTTCGGCCGCCACCAGGACAACGCTTGCTGTCAGGAGCTTCGTGATCGAAGCCCAGTGGAAGACGTGTTCTCGCTCACCGTGCGTCTCAACCACTCGCCCGCCCTGGACGACTCCGGCCGCCGCGTGGTCGGCGCCCCACTCCTCGATAGCGGCAAGGGCCGGCACGGACAGCGATACTAGACGCGGTTGAACAGGCGTCTGATCTCCTCCGGATCGCCCTACGAGCCCGTTGTCGGCTACTCGCGTGCGGTCCAGGTCGGGAGCCAGGTCTGGATCGCCGGCTGTGCCCCCATCATGGCTGACGGTAGCGATCCGCCTCCCGATGCGTACTCGCAGGCAAAGCGTTGTCTCGAGATCGTCCAGCGAGCGCTCCAGGAGGCAGGCGGCTCGCTGGCCGACGTCGTTCGAACGCGCGTGTACCTCGTCCACACCGAGGACTTCGAGGGCGTCGGGCGCGCACACGGCGAGGCGTTCTCCGAGATCCGCCCCGCCAACACGACGCTGACCGTCAAAGAGCTCGTGGATCCACGCTGGCTCGTGGAGATCGAAGCCGACGCGGTTCTCTCGCACGAGACCTGAACCGTCGATTCGCCAGCCCGACCCGGGATACAGTCAAGCCGTGAAGCAGATCTATCCCGCGACTATCACAGGTAAGAGCTTCGCCGAGGGCGGCAGCGTGCTCGACCACAACTTCGGCAAGAGCGACCCCTACACGCTCGGTGTCGAGGAGGAGTACATGCTGCTCGACACGGAGTCGTTCGATCTCGTTCAGCACGTCGACACGATCCTGAGCGCCACCGCAGGCAGCGAGTTCGAGACACAGATCGCGCCCGAACTCATGCAGTCCGTCCTCGAGATCGCGACGCCCGTGTGCAGGACCGTCCCGGAGGTCGACGCGGAGCTCCGCAAGCTGCGGGCACACGTGACGGAGATCGCCCGCACGCGAGCCCTCCGAGTCGGCTCAGCCGGCACCCATCCTTTCAGCCTCTTCGAGCGCCAGCGGATCACCGCCCGCGACCGCTACCGGAACCTCGTCGACCAGCTCCAGTACGTGGCACGGCGGGAGCTGATCTTCGGGATGCACGTTCACGTCGGGATCGACGACCCGGAGAAGGCGATCAAGATCCAGAGCGCACTCCTCGTTCACTTGACGGATCTCCTCGCTCTTTCGGGCAACTCGCCGTTCTGGCGCGGCGAGCCGACGGGCCTCTCGTCGAGCCGCCAGATGATCTTCGCCGCGTTCCCCCGTTCCGGGCCCCCGCCCCGCTTCCGGGACTATGCGGACTTCGCCGAGGTGGTGGGCCAGCTCGAAAAGACGGGATGCATCGCCGACTACACCCACATCTGGTGGGACGTGAGGCTCCACCCGCGCTTCGGCACCGTCGAGGTCCGGATCATGGACGCAGTCACCCGCGTCGAGGAGGCGGTCGCCCTAGCCGCCTACATCCAGGCGATCGTCAAGCTCTACTCCGAGCGCTACGACGCCGGCCACGAGCTTCCGTCCTACCATCGAATCCTTGTGACCGAGAACAAGTGGCTGGCCGCGCGCTACGGTCTCGAAGCGCCCGTCATGGACCTCACGACCGGACGCAGGAACCGCGTCCCGGTCGCGCAGCTCGTACGCCGCACCCTCCGCGACATCGAGCCACACGCACGTGAGCTCGGATCCGAGCGCGAGCTTGAAGGGATACGCCAGATCCTGGCGCGCGGGAACGGCGCCGACCGTCAGCTCCGCGTCTGGAATGCGAATCGCGATCTGGCCGAGGTGGTGAGCGAGATCGCCGACGTCACGGAGCAGGTCGGCCCACCGGTGACCGCGTGATCTCCCCCGGAGAGCACCCACGTGACGTGGAAGTGTGGCTCGCTCCGAACGAGCGCGTGCGGCTCCGCGAGCTTCCGGCCGAAGGGGAGCGCGTGCTGCTCCTCTTCTATCTGTTCGACTGGTCGAGTACCTGAACTGACGAGCTCGTCCTCCTGCGTGACAGGCGGGCCGAATTCGAAGCGGCGGGCACGTCGGTCTTCGGGATCTCGCGGGACAGCCCCTGGTCGCACCGCGCCTGGCGCGAGGCGCTCGACATCAACGTGCCCTTGCTCTCAGACTGGAACGGGCACGCTGTCGACGCATTCGACAACGCCTTCAACTACCGAGGCCTCGAACGCGTAGCCCAGCGATCCGCCTTCCTGCTCGACGGAGACGGCATGATCATCGCTGCATGGCGATACGAGGTCGGCGAGCTCCCCGATTTCGACGAGCTCCTGGCTTCGGCCCGCTCGGCCTCGTAGCGCTCCTCTATTCGGCAGCGGCACTTGTCTCCGCCTGGCCCGGCCTCGCATCGTTCGGATCGGCCTACCTCGCCGGCGGGGCGGAGGGATACGGGGAGACGGCACCGGGAGATCACGGTCAGGTCGTCTACCGCTTCTGGCTCCTCGGCCACCAGCTCGCGGCCTCGCACGCTCCGTGGCGCGATCCATACAGCTTCCAGCCACTGGTGGAGCCTCAGGCCGCGCTGGGAGGCTGGCCCTTCGGTCTCCCCTTCTGGCCACTCGAAGCCGTCTTCGGACCCGTGCTCGCGTGGAACCTGTTGCTCCTGGCCACGGTGGTCGCCGGAGGCCTTCTGGCGTACGCCTGGCTCCGCGCGCTCGATCTCGGCTTCGTGCCGGCACTCGTGGGCGGGCTCGCGTTCGCAATCGCCCCCTACCGGCTCGCCCAGAGTGCTGACCACCTCCTCGGCTGGATCGCGATCTTCCTCCCGCTCAGCCTCCTGGCCGTCGAGCGGGCACGCGCGGCACCGACACGGAGGAGTGCGCATGCGTGGGGAGCCCTCGCGGCCGTTGCGCTCGTCTCGTTCCCGCTCTCAGGCCAGCTCCACCTCGCGCTCGGGGTCCTCCCCTTCGTCGCGGCCTACGCTGCCGTGCGCTACCGGCCGCTGCCCGCCATGTGGATAGCGGGGGGCGTCGTGGCCTCGGCCGCCGCCGGACTCGCCCTCCGCTACACCGTCGTGGAAGGCTCGAGGCTCGCGGATCGGCGATCCCTCTCGAGTGTGGATGCCTACTCGGCGGAGGCGCTCGACTTCCTGAACCGCTTCCACACCGCCCCGAGCGAGGAGCTCGTCTATCTGGGGTGGCTCACGCTCATCCTCGCGGTCGCCGGGCTGGCTGTGCTCCTGCAAGCTCGCCGCGGCCTCGGAATCCTGCTCGGGCTCGCCCTGCTGGTTCCCGTCCTCATCGCCTTCGGAACGAACCTGCCGCTCTACGCTCCGCTTCGATCGGTCGTGCCGCCGCTCCAAAGCGCTCGCGTCCCTGGGCGGTTCATGCCCATTGCGGACCTGGCGCTCGCGGCCCTCGCGGCCTTCGCGCTCGCAGCGCTCCTCGAGCGCGTGCCGAGGCGACGAGCTTTGGTCGGCGTAGCCGCCTTTCTGCTCGTGGCGGCCGATCTCACGGTAATGCCGTTCGCGCCAACCCCCGCCGACCGATCCAACGAAGCCTACGCCGCGGCGCGCCGCTCTCCCCCCGGCCGGATTCTTGAGGTGCCGACGTTCGACCCGGGCCGGCAGGAGGGGTCGGTGTACGACCTCTACACGCTGCAAGCAGGGCGCGAGAAACCAACCGGCTACTCGACACTGGCGCCGGAGGCGGCCTTCGACTTCTATTACCGCTTCGGGCGCGTGTCATGCGGCGTCTGGCTCGACGGTGACCGCAACCGGCTCGATGCTCTCGGCGTGGAGCAGCTCCTGTTCCACCGCGGGCTTTTCCGGAGCGGTGTTCCGGGCGGATGGTTCGCGTGGCGCGGAGTGCTCGCGGCTGGATATCGCCCGGTGGCCCGGGACGGCGCCGTCACGCTCCTCGGCCCGAATGGCCGCGCCGACCTGTCGAACCCTTTCGGCGAGCCGGCACGCGAGGAGCCCTACTTTTGCCGGGGCTGGATCGACCGGCGGACCAGCGAGCCCCAGGCACCGTTCTGGGTGTGGGGACAGGGCGTCCTGACGCTCGACTTCGTTGCTCCCCGCCCGACGACGGCGACACTCTGGCTGGACGGGCACCGCGAGCGGCGCTTCGCGATCGCGAAAACCGACACGATTCGGGTTCCTCTCACAGGCGAGCACTGGCATCCGTTGCTGGTCGAGATTCCGGGTATCTACGAAACGGACCCTCCGTACGGACTGAGGCTCACACGCATTAGCTTTCCGTGGCACTGACATGCCTTTGTCTGTATTTCCCTTGCATTGAGGTTCAGCCTGGCTCGGCAGGTGCCGATGAGCGCCGGACATGCTCAAGTTCTGGGATCGGATGGAGGATTTCTTCCTCCGAAATGCGAGCGAGATCGTCGACGACATGGCGGATCAGCGCCACGAGCAGCTCGCCGAGCTACTTTCGACCCTCGATGCGCGCACGGAGCAGGTCGAAGCTGCAGAAGCGCGCGCCCAGCAGCTGGAAATACGCCTCGGTGCGCTCGGAGCCGATTCCGACCGTTCTGATCCGGACGAGATCGACAGGCTGCTCGCAGAGCTGGCCCGGAGTGACGACCAGATCGCCGACACGCAGCGCGAGGTCCGGGAGCAGGGGCAAGAGATCGCGCTCCTCCGCGAGCAAGTCGCGACGCAGGAGGCTGACCGCTACGAGCTCGACCGGTTCGTCCGAGAGCTCGAGTTACTCAGAGAACGCGAAGACGAGCGATCGCGGCTCACCTCCGAGCTCGACGCGAGGACGCGGGAGCTCTCCGAGCGCGAGGAAGCGGTGGCTCGCCGGGAGGAAGACGTGCGAGCGCGCGAGGCCGCAGCTCAACAGATCGAAGACTTCAAGGCTCGGCGCGAGGACGTCGAAGCGCTGGCCGCCCTGCTGGAGCGGCGCGAGTCGGCGCTGCGGGAGCGCGAGGCAGAGGCGGCGAACGCGGAGACATTTGCCGAGTCGGCCCGGTCGCACGCGGAAAATCAGGAGCGGCGTCTCTCCCACGCCGAGGAGACAGTCCGTGACCGGCTGACGGATCTCGACACACGCGAGGCCGAGTTGGATGAACGGTTCGCGCGACTCGAAGCCGACACGCAGGCTCGCGAAGACAGGCTCGCAAACGAGGAGTCCCGCCTACGTGTCCTCGACGAGAGGCTCACCCAGAAGGAGTCGGAGCTGTCCACCTACGTGGGTCAGGTACAAGGGATGCTGCGGAGCCGCGAGCAGAGCATGCCGGCTTCGCCGCTCCTCGCGGACTCCGGCGACGGCTGGGAGTAACGGCCCGCGCTTGCGCTCGGCTACATGCCCATGGCGTGGTAGCCGCCGTCGACATAGAGCGTCGTCCCGCTGACGTTCTTGGCCTCGTCTGAGAGGAGGTAGGCCGCCGCGGAGCCCACGTCGTCCGCCTCGATGTTCCGGCGGAGCGGAGAGCGCTCCTCGACGATCGCCTCCATGGTCGGGAAGCCTGCGATCGACCGCGCAGACAGGGTCCGTACCGGGCCCGCCGAGACGGCATTCACGCGGATCTGCTTCTCGCCGAGCTCCCAGGCCAGGTAGCGAACCGAGGCGTTCAGAGCAGCCTTCGCGACGCCCATGACGTTGTAGTGCGGCACGGCCCGCTCGCCGCCGAGGTACGTCATGGTCAGGATCGACCCGCCTCCCGCCGCCTCCATGAGCGGCTCAGCGGCGCGGGCGGCAGCCACGAGCGAGTAGGCCGAGACGTCGAGCGCAAGCCAAAAGCGGTCGCGCGGGGTGTCGGTGAAGCGTCCCTCGAGATCGCGCGCGTCGGCGAAGGCCACCGAGTGGACGAGGAGATCGAGCTCCCCGCCGAAGGTGTCGCCGACCTCGCCGAGGACGCGTGCGACCTCATCGTCCGAGCGAACGTCGCACTCCGTCACGAGCGGGCTCCCGACTGAATCGGCGAGCTCGCGCACGCCTTTCTCGATGCGCTCACCCTGAAAGGTGAAGGCGAGCTGCGCGCCGCCGGCCGCCAGTCGCTGGGCGATTGCCCACGCAATCGAGCGGCGGTTCGCGACGCCGAGGACGAGTCCCCGCTTCCCCTGGAAGTCCTGAGTCACGGCGCCGCAGTCTACGCTTCGCGCATTCCGGTCGCGGTGATCACGGGTGGATCGAGCGGTATCGGCGCCGCCCTCGGGCGGCGCCTGGCCGATCGGGGATGGCGCTGCATTCTCGTCGCTCGGAGGCGGAAGCGGCTAGAGGCCGTTGCGGCAGAGATCGAGGGCGAGTTCGAGACGTGCGACGTCACGGATCGGACGCAGGTCGACGAGCTCGCCGGGCGGGTCGGCGAGCGACACGAGGCAATCCGGCTCCTGGTCAACAGCGCCGGGATTCCCGCCGGAGGCACCTTCCTGGAGCTCGACGCCGTGCGGATCGAAGCTGTGACCCAGACGAACTACCTGGCGGGTGTCTGGTGCGTGAGGGCGTTCCTACCGCTCCTCGAGCGGGGTCGCCCGGCCGCGGTCGTGAATGTCGCCTCAATCGCTGGGGCGATTCCGGTCGGCTCGTACGGGCCGTATACGGCCGCCAAGCACGCGCAGCTCGCGTTCTCACGGAATGTCGCCGCCGAACTCGCCCCCCACGGGATTCGCGTGCTGAGCGTGAATCCCGGCCCGGTCGAGACCGAGGGGTTCCCGCAGGGTCGGCTGCTCGCCGGACGGCTCTCTCGCCGGCTCGTGATCTCTCCCGAGCGGGTGGCCGACGCGACCCTCGAGGCCCTGGATCGGGGTCGCGTAGAGATCTTCGTGCCGGGATTCTTGCGGTTCGCGGCCGCCGCGGAGGGGCTCGTCCCCGGGCTCGTCACCAAGCTCGGCATCCGCCGGGGGCCCGGCCGGTGGGGCAAGCGGTCCCGGGAGCGATGAGCTGGGTTGAGGCACGCGATAGCGGGGAACATTTCGCTGCCGATGTCGAGACTGCGACGAGCCAATTGCTCCGGCCCGGGTATCACCCGGCGCCGGCGTGGCCGCGGCTTTGAGTACCTCGACGAGTTCGGCGGGCGCGTCGAGGACCCGGAGGTGCTCCGGCGGATCCGCGAGCTCGTGATTCCTCCCGCGTGGGCTGACGTCTGGATCTGTCCCTACCCGACCGGCCACATCCAGGCGATCGGTACGGACGTCGCCGGCCGGAGGCAATACCGCTACCACGACAAGTGGCGCCAGCGGCGAGACCAGGAGAAGTTCGACGAGATGCTCGCATTCGCCCGGGCGCTCCCGCACGTGCGCACAGTCGCGGCGAAGCACGTCAAGCTCCGCGGGATGCCGCGTGAGCGCGTGCTCGCCTGTGCCGTCCGGCTCCTCGATCGGGGCTTCTTCAGGATCGGCGGCGAGGACTACGCCGAGCAGAATCAGACCTACGGCCTTGCGACGATGCAGAAGCGCCATGTGACTGTCGGCGAAGGTGGGCTGATCACATTCGACTATGAAGCCAAAGGCGGGAAGCAGCAGGTCCAGTCGCTCGTCGACCCGGACGTCTGCGAAGTCATCAGCGAGCTGAAGCGCAGGCGGAGCGGACGTGAGCTCCTCGCCTACAAGCCGAACGGCCGCTGGGTCGACGTCCGCTCCGCGGACATCAACTCCTATATCAAGGAGGTCACGGGGGCGGACTTCTCCGCCAAGGACTTCCGGACCTGGAGCGCCACTGTGCTCGCCGCCGTCGGGCTCGCCGTTTCCGGCCGGGCCGCCGGCACGCCGACGGCCCGCAAGCGCGCGGTCACGAGAGCAATCAAGGAGGTCTCGCACTACCTCGGCAACACGCCCGCGGTCTGCCGGGCCTCGTACATCGACCCTCGCGTTTTCGACCGGTTCGAGGACGGGGTCACGATCGGCGGCGCCCTCGATCGCCTGGGCGACGAGAGCCGGTTCGGGGAGCCCTCGACACAGGGCGCGATCGAGGAGGCCGTTCTCGATCTGCTCGAGGAGGAAGACTCGGCCGCAATCGAAAACGTCGCCTAGAGCTCGCGAGCGAGCCGCAGGCCCGTGAACCCGAGCGCCGCGCCCGCAACTGCATCCAGGACGTAGTGGTTCGCGGTCGCGAGCACCGTGAGCGCCACAAGCGGCGGATAGGCGGGCGCGAGGCGCCGCGCGAGAGGGCTGCGACTCGTCTCGACGATCCCGGTCGCAGTGACCACGGCGTAAGCCACGTGGATCGATGGCATGGCGGCAATGGGGTCGTAGAGCTTCGCGATCAGGCCGGAGTCGAGGTCGAAGCCGCTCACCTCTGCGATCGTGTCGACGAAATGGTCGAGCGTCCGCGGAGGGGCGGTTGGGAAGAGCAGAAAGACCGGCTGAGCACCGAGAGTCGTCAAGACGGCCGCGCGCCGCAGGCGATGGAACTCGGGACGGCGTCGGAAGAAGAGCCGCGCGAGCCACCCGACGCTGAGCCCAACGTTCGCGACTGCATAGGTCACGTTCAGGACTGCGATCAGGCGCGTCCGCGGCAGCAGCACCTGCTGGAGCTTTGGCTCGACATGAATCCGAAGGCTTCGCTCGGCCGCCACGATCCGTTCTGCGTTTCGGCGGGCCTGCGCCCGGCCGCTGTCGTTCACGACCGCGGCCCGTACGAGCAGGTAGATGGCGTACATGCCCAGTCCGATCGTGGCCTCGCGCCGACCGGAGAAGCTGCGAGCCCGACTGTCCCGTCCGCCCATGGACGCCGGATTCTCCCACCTATCCGGCGACGCAGGCGATACCTTGAAGTCGTGAAGCGAAAGCTCATACGTCTCGTGGTCGGATCTGCCGCGACCGCGGCCTTCCTCTTTCTTTTCCTCCGCGAGGTGGATCTGGGGCAGGCGTGGCGCCAGATCCGCGAGCTTCCCGGCCTGACGATCCTCGGAGCGCTCGGGCTCGTCCTCGTGAACGTCGTCTTCATGGCCTTGCGCTGGCGCATCCTTCTGGACGGCGCCGGTTACCGCGTTTCTCTGCGCGCGCTCTTCTCCTCCGTGTCCGTGGGGCGCGGCGCCAACAACATCCTGCCGGCACGGGGCGGCGACCTGATCCGAATCGAGTCGATGCGCGAGCTGGCGCGCATTCCGGCGTTCGTGACCGCGGGAACGCTGTTCGCCGAGCGTCTCCTCGACGGCGTCGTGCTCGCAGCCTGGATCGTCTTCGGGGCCATTCTCCTCGGCCAGGGAGGGGCATTGCTACTTACGGGGATCGCCCTCTCGGCCGGAACGGCGCTTGGCGTCGTGCTCGTCGCACTCGCCGCACGGGACCCGAACCGGGCCGAACGCGTGGTCTGGCGAGCAACCAAGCGTCTGCCCCCTAGGTGGCACACGCGCGTAGCGCGATCGGCATCGAACTTCGTCGAGGGTCTCGGGAGCTTTACGCACCCGCGACGCGTGCTTGCCGTGTTCGGCGCCTCGGTGGCGATGTGGCTGGCGGACGTCGCGATGTATGCGATCGTCGGACACGCCTTTCATCTCGAACTCGAGACGGGCGGTTATTTTCTCCTCGAGGGGATCGGAAACCTGGCGCTGGCGGTGCCCGCAACTGCGGCGGGAATCGGCAGCTTCGACTACCTGACGCTAGTGGCGGCGCGGGGCATCGACGTGCCGGAGAACACCGCGACCGCTTACGTCCTGACCATGCACGCGCTCACCGTTCTTCCCGTCACGGTGCTCGGCGCGCTGCTCGTTCGCCCCGCCCTTCCGCGCCTCTTCCGCGGACGCGGCGCCGAGGCTGCTTAGGAGCGGGCGCTCTCGAGCTCCCTCGCGAGGAAGGCGAGTGCCGGGTCGTCGTCGGACAAGGTGTCCGCGTACCCGAGCGCGAGGCGGAGCCTCCGGCTGCGCGTTTCCGCATCGAGCAGCTCCGGATCGACGTTCCTACCCTCGGCGACCGCGCGCTCGAACGCCGCCTCGAGCGCAGCACCGGCCGATCCGTGCCGTCCCGAGCGGATCCACGCGGCGACCACGGGGCCGCAGGTGAGCGGCATCGCAAGGCGGAGAGCCGAGAGCACGGCTTCCTCGAGCTCCTCTGCGGGCGGCCCGAGCGGCTCGCCGAAGGAGACGAGTGCGCGCGTCCGGCCGGGAACGAGCGGATCGTAGGCAAGGCCGACCGGTTGCAGGGCCTTCGGCCTTGCCCGCCGGACGAGGGACGCGAGCCCGCGCTGAAGCGGGCCGATCTCGCCGTCGGGCGAAGGGCGCCCCTCGGGGAAGATCAGGAGGACTGCCCCCCGCGAGACGACGTCAACGAGCTCGCGGAAGTCCCGCACGGCGTCCGAGGCCCGCCGCGACCAGACCGGCTCGAGAGCCGGAGCGTCGAGCTGGGCCCGGGTGTGCGACCTCCACAGGAGGTCGGCGTACTCGCCTCGAAGGGCCTCGCTCGCGAGTCGCGGCTCCGGCAGGCCCACTTCGCGAGCACGATTTCGCAGGGCTTCGAGGTCTTCGGGCGGCAACGCGTCCGCGAGCTCAAGCTCGGGCAGCCGGCGGAAGACCTCCTCGAGCCGAACCACCGTCGCACTCCGAATTGGAAAGAGCGTCAGGCCCCGCAAGTAAGGGTCGATTCCGACCGGGAAGAGAAGACGCCGGAGCCAGAGCGGGAGCCCGGATGGAAACCCCGCGAAGAATCCCTGCGCGAACAGGTCCTCCCGTGCGGCAAAGCTCATCCGCCGTGAGCGGTCTGCCAGAAGCCCGCCCGGCCCAAAGTAGATCGAGGCGCAGACGAGCGGCACGTCCGTCTCGCGGCGATGCGTACAGACGATCAAGGTGCCCGGCTCTAGATTGAGGCGCTCCCGCCCGAGCGTTCGAACCCGGAACGCCGAGCGCGAGTACGCCCACATCCCGAACCCGACGGCGTCGTACAGTAAGGGCATCAGCGGGTGGGCTTCGCCGCCAGGTAGAAGCCCACGGTGACCGTCAGCCCGTAGCCCTCCGCCGTGCGGCGCAGGTCGATGCCTGCCCGGTCTCCCTGCTCGACCAGGCGCTCGACCTCCTGGAAAACCGCCTTCCGAGGGGCGCCGTGGCAGGCGCCGAGGTCAAGGAAGCGGTCCAGGTCACGCTCCTCCCGAAAGGTCTCGAACCGGCTGAGAACGAGGGAGTTCGCCTCGAGCAGGCCACGGACGTCTTGATCCGAGAGCGTCCGCGTGTGCGAGGGATCCCGGAGACGCTCGATCCGGTCGTGCGCCATGCCCTCGAGGGGGTCGGGCGAGGCCAGCTGGTCGATCAGGAGGACCCGACCGGCCGGCCGTGTGACGCGAGCGAGCTCCGAGACCAGAAGCTCGGGCCGAGCGACGTGGTGGAGCGTCCGAGAGCTGGCCGCAAGGTCGAAGGTCTCCGGCTCGAACGGCAACGCGAGGACGTCGGCCTGGACGAAGGAGACGTTCCCCTGGCCACTCGCGAGCCGTCGCGCCGCCGAGAGGAGCTCCGGTACAAGATCGACCCCGACGATCTCGTGCGCATGCGGTGCGATCCCGACCGCCAGCGTGCCGGTTCCGGTGCCGGCGTCCAGGACACGCTCAGTGCCGGCCAGGCCGGCGAACCGCGCGACGCGATCGCCGAGCTCGGCCGCATTGCTGGCGGTCTGCTCGGCCATGAGTGGGGCGCTCGCCGCAAACCGGCGCCGGAGTGGATCGTCGCCGCTCACGTGCTGCGATCTCGATGGACGAGGTCGAGTGCGTCCTCGCGCGTCGAGATCGTTCCGGCGGCGCGCTCCTCGGCGATCAGCTCGAGCAGCCGGCCGATCTCGGGGCCGGGCGCCAACCCGAGCTCGTCCCCCCGAAGAAGGGGCTCCGGGGGATCCGAGGCGCGCGACTCTTCGAGCGCGGCCAACAGGTCGTTCGCACCCAGGTATGCAAGTGCCTCACGGCTCCAGGGCTCCGTCGCCCGTCGGAAGCGGTGGAGCGAGCGAGCCGATGCGTCCGGCGGACGCTCGGCCCGGAGCACGGTGCGGGCCTGGCGCCGGAGGCGGTTGGAGACGGGATAGCCGTCGAGGGCAGGGCCGAAGACACAGATGAGAGAAAACCCGGGGGTTTCGACGCCCTCGGCCCGATCGAGCTTTTCCAGCGAGCCTCCGAGCGGCGCGAGGAGACCCAAACCGTCCAGCCGCCTGAAGCCTGGAAGCGAGAGACGGATGAGCTCGCCCAGGATGCGCTCCCCGGCAGGGCTCGTTACGAGCTCCGTATGAGCGCGCGCCAGACGCTCAGTCTCCTCATCGAGGCGCGCTCCGAGCTCGTCTTCGAGTCTGGCGGCGCGCAGGAGGCGAATCGGGTCGTCCGCGAAGATCTGTGGCGAAACCGCCCGGAGAACCCCGGCCTCGAGGTCGTCGCGGCCGCCGAAGGGATCGACCGGCTCTCCTCCGGCGAGGGGGATCGCGATCGCGTTGATCGTGAAATCGCGCGTGCCGAGATCTGCCTCGATCCCGTCCGGGAGCGGCGTGAAGTCGACTGTCCGGCCGTCCCGAAAGGCCACCCGCCAGGCGCCGTGACGGTCGGAGAGGGGGAACACGGCGCCTCCGGCGAGGCCCGCATACGAGCGCGCGGCTTCCGCCGGCGCCGGGCATGCGATGTCGAGGTCGATGACCGGCCGCTCGAGCAGCTCGTCCCGCACGGCGCCACCGACGACGTAGGCCTCCTCACCTCCGACCGCCTGGCGGAGCCGCTCATCCATCGACGATCTGCCTCTTCGCCCGCTCGGGCGCCGAGCGGATGCCGCAGGTGACCTCGTAGTTGATCGTCCCTAGCCGCCTGGCATGCTCTTCGACAAGGACGCCGTTCCCGATCAACGTCACCTCCGTCCCTTCCGGCTCGTCGCCCAGCTCGACTGCCAGGGCGTCCATCGAGATCGTCCCGACGATCCGGCGGCGCGAGCCGCCCACGAGAACTTCGGTCCCGGTCAGCCCGCGCCGAAAGCCGTCTCCGTAGCCCACCGGAACGAGCCCGATCCGAGCCGCTCGCTCGGCGACGAATCGACGCCCATAGCCCGTGCTCTCCCCCGGCGCCAGGGTCTTCGTGAGAGCCACCTGGCTCCGCCAGGAGAGCACGGGCTCGAGGCCGTGAGTCGCAGGGTCGTCGCCGAAGGGCGAGAGGCCGTAGAGCGCCACACCGCAGCGAACGGCGTCGTAGCGCGCCTCCGGGAAGCGCAGCGTCGCGGCGCTATTTGCGACGTGACGCACGACTCCGTCGAACTGCTCCGCCAGCTCGCGAAAGCGCTCGAGTTGCTCGCGAGCGAAGCCCTCGTCTTCCTCATCCGCGGTCGCAAGGTGGCTCATGAGGCCGACGACACCCTCTCGGCGAGCTTTCAGCGCCTCCTCGGGCGACATGCCCCAGCGGCCCATGCCCGTGTCCACCTTGAGATGCACCGGAAGCCCACGAGGAATGTCGCGGCGATGCGCGGTCACCTCCAGACGGCTTCGCCGGGCCGCGTCCTCCTCCCCAACTTCGAGGGGCCCCATGACGAGGATCCGCACCTCGGGGTCTAGCCGGCGTAGAGCCTCGCCCTCGCTCACGGTCGCAACGCAAAGAGCGGCCGCACCGGCGTCGAGCGCCGCTGCGGCCACATCCTCAGCCCCGTGCCCGTATGCATCTGCCTTGACCACGGCCCAGAGCTCAGCTTCCCCGGCCGCTTCGCGGAGCCGCCGGACGTTCCGCCGCAGCGCCGCGAGGTCGATGGTGATCTCCGACCGGCGCATCGCGCCGAACGATAGTGGCGAGGCCGGGCGCGTTCCTACAGAAGCGGGAGTGGCTGCCAGTCGGGCTGCTTCGCGTCAGAGGAGCGAGGCGTCCGAACGCGCTGGATTGTCCCATCCCTCAGCATCGTCCAGATTCGGCCACTCAGATCCGTTTCGTCCCACTGGCGCTGGAAAGCGAGCTTCCTCCCGTTCGGCGACCAGGCCGGGGCGGAATCCGTCTTCTGGTTCCTCGTCAGGCGACGCGCCGCTCGCATGCCATCCGCTCTGATGACGTAGATCTCGCTCTTCGCGCCCACTCCGCGGACGAACGCGAGCCGCACGCCGCCCGGCGCCCAGTTGGGCGCCGCATCCGGAACGAGGTTGTGAGTGACCTGGCGAAGATCGCTCCCGTCGGGCTTCATGGTGTAGAGCTCGAGGTCGCCGTCCGAGTCGCTTGCAAACGCTATCCGGCCCTGCTTCGACCAGACCGGCTGGCCATCGGAGACGGCGTTCGAGGTCAGCTGCGTGATCACGCCGGTGGCCAGGTCGACGACGCAGATCTCGAAATCGCCGTCAGCATCGCTCGAGAAGACGAGCTTCGTGCCGTCCGGGGCCCACGCGGGCTCCCACTGAACGCCCTGGCCACCGGCGACCCGGATTCGGTTGCTGCCGTCGGCCTCCATCGTGAAGACGTCGAAGTTCCCGCCTGCCCCGCGCACGTATGCAAACCGTTTTCCGTCAGCCGACCAGGCGGGGTCGAATTCGTCCGTTGCACTCGACGTGATGTTCCTCTTGACCGTTCCGTCGGAGCGCATCGTGAAGACGTCGTAGTGGAGTGCGACATCTGTGCTGCGACTGAACGCGATCTTCCCGTTCCGGCCGGGAAAGGCGGCCGAAGCTGCACCGGCTGCCACGAGCGCAACTACGACTGCGAGGACGAGTGCCCGAGGGAGCACGAGCGTCAAACTAGTCGGCGGACAGGTTCGGTTCAACCGAGGACGAGAGCGCCGGCGAAAGCGCCTCCACGACGTCGCGGGCGAGCATGCCGGTGGTTCCGTGGCTCTGCGCGGCCAGGCCGGCGGCGACGCCTCCTGCGGCGGCGGCGGCCGCCGCCGCCTCCGTCGGCTTCATCCCCTTGGCCAGGAAGGCGGCCACGATGCCGGTGAGGACGTCGCCGCTCCCTGCCGTCGCCAAGCCCGGGTTCCCGAGGTCGCAGACGAGGACGCCCCGGCCCGGCGCGGCAACGAGGGTATCGGCGCCCTTCAGGAGCACGGTCGCGCCGACGTCGTCCGCGCCACCTTGGACGGCGTCCAGGCGGTGTGCGGAAACCCAGTCCGAGGTCCGGCCTAGGAGGCGACCCAGCTCGCCCGCGTGGGGCGTCAGCACCGTTCCCGCGTCGCGCGAAAAAACCCAGTCGAGGTGCCCGGCCAGCGCCCAGAGCCCGTCTGCGTCGAGCACGACGGGCACCTCGAGCCGGTCGAGGAGGATCCGGACGAGCTCGCGAGTACCATCGCTCCGCCCCAGGCCGGGACCGATCGCAACCGCACCGGCACGCCTGGCCGCTTCGATGATCGTGTCCGCAGCCTCCGCGGTCATCCGGCCTTCGCTGTCGGCGGGACAGGGGCGCGACATCGCCTCCAGGAGCCGGACCTCGAATACCAGGTTGCTGGGCGCGGGCACGCAGACGGTGACGATCCCGGCTCCCGCCCGCAGGGTGGCCTCGGCGGTGAGGGAGGGCGCCCCCGTGAAGCCGGTCGAGCCGCCGACGACGAGGACCGAGCCGGCGGTGTACTTGTTGTCCGTCTGCTTCCGGCGGGGAACGGCCGCCAGGATCTCCTCCGTGACCCGCTGGTGTCGGGTTGCGCCAGCGGCGAGACCGATGTCCGCCACCTCGACCTCTCCGGCGCGGAATCGCCCAGGCGCGACCGCAAGGCCTACTTTCAGCCCGTGGAACGTGACCGTGACCTCAGCCTCCACCGCGGGGCCGGCCACCTCCCCGGTCGAGGCGTCGATGCCCGACGGAACGTCCAGCGAGAGAACCGGCGCCCCGAGAGAGTTGATCTCTTCGATGTGGCGCGCCGAGTCCGCCCGTGGGGCGCCGCGAAAGCCCGTCCCGAAGAGCGCGTCGACGACCACGTCGGCGCTCCTCCCTGTCTCGGCGAACCTGATCCCGAGCGCCTTGACGCGCGCCAGGTTCTCCGCTGCATCTCCCTTCACCTTCTCCTCGGCCCCCGCAAGAACAACCTCGACCGAGCGCCCGGCCTCGTGGAGGATCCGGGTGACCACGAAGCCGTCCCCTCCGTTCGCACCGGTCCCGCACCAGACGGTAAAGCGCTCCGCGTCGGCGAACCGCCGTAGCGCCGCCGCAGCGGCGGCAGCTCCCGCCCGCTCCATCAACTCGAGCGTGGTGCCCTCGAAGGCCTCCTCGGCGGCTCGCATCTCGGCGGCCGTGTAGAGCGGCTCAGTCCACATCGCCGACGACGCAGATCGCTGCAGCAAGGTCCCTCGAGTGGGTCATCGAGAGGTCGATCTCACCCGCTTGCACACGTTCGGCCCAGCCCTTCGTCCAGCCCGAGAGATGGACACCGGGCTTGGGCCGGCCCGCGATTTCGATCTCCCGCCACGTGAAGCGGACGCCGCAGCCGAGGGCCTTGCCGACAGCCTCCTTGCCGGCGAACCGGGCGGCATAGTGCTGCGCCGGGTTCGACCGCGAGTCGCAGTAGCGACGCTCCTCCTCCGTGAAGACGCGCTCCCGGAACGCCTGGTAGCGGGCGAGCGAGCGCTCGACGCGGGCGATCTCGATCAGGTCGATGCCGATCCTCATGCTGCCCCTGCCAGCCAGGCCGGAAGGTCGGCGATCGAGTCGAGGACGGCGTCCGGACTCTGCTCTGAAGCCGCGAGCGTGTCCTCCCGGAACTTGCCCGTCCGGACGAGCACCGCCCGCATGCCGATGGCCTTCGCGCCGCCAATGTCGGCTTCGATGTCGTCGCCGACCATGACCGCGTCCCCAGGTTTCACGTCCAGCTCGCCGAGGGCGGCCTCGAAGTAGGCGCGCGTCGGCTTCCCCACCACCTCGGCTTCGACCCCGGCCGCGTACTCGAGACCGGCGACGAACGCGCCCGCATCGAGGAGCGGGCCGCGCGAGGTCTGCCACCAGCGGTTCCGGTGCAGGCAAACGAGGCGAGCGCCGTTTTCGAGCTCGGCGAACGCCCGGCTCAGATTCGAATAGGCGAAGATGCGCTCGGTCTCTTCGGTCTCGTCGGCACCGCCGAGCAGCACCGCGTCGGCGCCCGAGTCGACCAGCGCGGCGCTCCGCTCCAGGTCGGGCCGGATCGCAGCCATGACCAGCGCCAGGACCCGCTGCCCGGCCAGCAGCTTGCCCGCAGCGAGCGGGGTCGTCTCGATCTCGTTCTCCTCGATCGGGACGCCGATCGCGCGGAGCTCCTCCGCCAAGCGCGCCCGCGCCCTCGTCGTGTTGTTCGTGACGAAGCGCAAAGCATGACCGCCGGCGCGCAGTCGCTCGACGCCCTCGGCCGCGCCGGGAATCGGCTCGCCGGAGACGTGCAGGACGCCATCGATGTCGACGAGAATGGCCGCCATCGCAGGCGAGTCTATTCAGGTGACGCCACGACTCGAGATCCCGCTCGCGGAGGTCGAGCTGCGCACCTCCCGCTCGAGCGGGCCTGGCGGCCAGCACGCACAGAAGACCGAGACGCGCGTGGAGGCCATCTTCGACGTCGAGGCCTCTCAGACCCTCACCCCGGCCCAGAAGCTTCGGCTCCTCGGCAAGCGCGGGCCGGTCGTCCGCGCGGTCGCCCAGGACGAGCGCAGCCAGTGGCGAAACCGCGAGCTGGCGCTCGGCCGGCTGGCTGACGCGATTCGAGACGGTCTCAGGGTCGAGCGGAAGCGCCGCCCGACCAGGCCGGGTAAGGCTGCCCGGGAGCGACGCCTGGAGGAGAAGCGGCAGCAGGCCTCGCGGAAGCGGTTGCGGCGGCCGCCCCCTGACGAGTAGGGGGCCTAGCTGCCTTCCTTGACCTCGTAGATCTCGTCCGGGACGAGACCGTGCGCCTCGCGATGCACTGTCACCGCAGCGTCGGGGCTCGGCGCCTCGACAAGGCAGAAGATCTTCCCCTGCTTCTCGTCCACCCAGTACTGCTTGAAGTCCACGCCGTGGTCTTGCTGATGCTCGAGGTCTTTTGCGTGCGCCCCGGCGACGTCCTCTGCCGAGACCCCTCCGTCCATGGTGTGCACGTCCATGTAAAGCGGCAAAGCGAGCCCTCCCTCGTTCGGAACGCACGATCCTAAGACCGATGCCGCCCCGAAGGCAAGCGTCCCCTACTCGACGGTGACGGTCTTCGCCAGGTTCCGCGGCTGATCGACGTTCATGCCGCGGATGCGGGCGATCCGGTACGCGAGCAGTTGGAGGGGGATGACGGCCAGGGCAGCCTGCAGGAACGGGTGGGAACGTGGCACGTAGATGACGTCGTCGGCGTGGTGCTGGATGTCCTCGTTCCCGTCCGTCGCGATCGCGATCACCTGTGCCGCCCGCGCCCGCACCTCCTGGATGTTCGAGACGACCTTGTCGTAGACGTGCGAGTCGGTCGCGATGCAGACGACCGGCGTCGACGCATCGAGAAGCGCGATCGGGCCGTGCTTCATCTCGCCCGCGGAGTACGCCTCCGTCGGGATGTAGGAGATCTCCTTCAGCTTCAGCGCCCCCTCGAGGGCGACAGGCAAGCCGATGTGGCGACCCAGGTACAGGAAGAAGGGCTTCTCGTGGTGACGCTGCGCGATCTCCTCGATCGGATGGTCGGCGTTCAGGTAGGCGCGCATCTTGTCCGGCAACGCACAGACCTCCTCGAGGAGGCCGGCGATCTCGTCGTCGGGAAGCGTGCGCCGAACCTGGGCGAGCTTCAGCGCCACCAGGAACATGACCGCAAGCTGGGCAGTGAACGTCTTCGAGGCAGCGACGCCCATCTCCATCCCCGCCCTCGTGTAGAGGACCTTCTCGACCTCGCGGGTGATCTGGGTCCCCTGAAGGTTCGTGACGGCGACCGTTCGCGCACCCGACTCGTGAGCACGGGCCATAGCTGCGATCGTGTCCGCGGTCTCGCCTGACTGGGAAATACCGATCACGAGCGTGTCCTTCGTGAGGACCGGATGCCGGTAGCGCCACTCGCTCGCGATGTCGGGTTCGCAGGGGAGTCGAGCCCACTCCTCGATCACATAGCGCCCGACGACGCCTGCGTGGTAGGCGGTGCCGCAGGCGAGGACGACGACACGGCGGAGGTTCTGGAGCTCGAGGTCGGTGAGCCCGAGGTCGAGATCGAGGGAACCGTTCCGTAAGTACTCCTCGATCGTGCGCTCCACGGCGCAAGGCTGCTCGTAGATCTCTTTCAACATATAGCTCTCGTAGCCCAGCTTCTCCGCCGACTCGTCGTCCCAGTCGACCAAAAGCTCGTCGCGGCTTCGAATGCCCTCGTCAGGCGAGAAGAAGGTGGCGCCCTCGGGCGTGATCGCGACGACCTCCCCGTCCTCGATCAGCTGGACGCGGTGGGTCTCGCGCTGGAAGGCCGCGATCGACGATGCGAGGAAGGTCTCGCCGTCGGAGACACCGACGACCAGCGGGCACTGGAGCCTCGCGCCCACGAGCAAGCCCGGATGCCCGCTGTGGATGACGACGAAGGCAAAGTGCCCCTCCATGTCGGCGTACGCTGCTCGCACAGCCTCGACGAGGTCGCCCTGGTAGTGCCGTTCGACGAGGTGGGCAACGACCTCGGCGTCGGTCTCCGACGTGAACGTGTGGTCGTCGGCGACGAGCGACGCGCGAAGCTCGACGAAGTTCTCGACGATCCCGTTCAGGACGAGCGCGAGCTCGCCTGGCACACAGCCCTCGAGCGGGTGGGCGTTCTCCTCGGAGACCCGGCCATGCGTCGCCCAGCGCGTGTGCCCGACGCCGGTCGTCGAGACCGAGCCGTTCGGCCCCGCGGCCGCCTTCAGCTGGTCGAGGTTGCCAACCGCCCGAACGAAGTCGAGACCTTCGTCCTCGATGAGGCAGAGCCCGGCGGAGTCATAGCCTCGGTACTCGAGGCGCTCCAGACCACTGAGAAGGAGCTCCTTGGCGGCTCTCGAGCCCACGTATCCAATGATTCCGCACACTGAAGCCGCCTCCTCTCCCGTCGTCGGGTCGCCACGTTGGTGCCGCTCTTCTCCCTGCAAATACCGCCTGAAAACTGAAGCCCGGCGTCAGCCGAGCTCCTGATTTACGAGGGCCGCGATGGTATCACAGAGCTTTTCCGCATCGGCCTGGTTTTCCGCCTCCACGAGCACGCGGACGACCGGCTCGGTTCCCGAAGGGCGGACGAGCACTCGGCCATGCTTGAGATCTGCGTTCGCACGCCTCACCTCGCCTTGCAGGGCCGGCGAGATCTCCTTCCGGGTCACGTTGACGTCGCGCTTTGCCTGGGGGAAGCGAACCAGCGGCGCGACGAGCTCGGCCAGCGGCTTGCCGGTCTCGCCGAGTGCGCGCGATAAGAGGATCGCGGCCACGAGGCCGTCGCCCGCCACGTGTCCGTCCAGGTAGAGGACGTGTCCCGACTGTTCGCCTCCGAGGACACCGCCCTCGGCACGAAGGGCCTCGAGCACGTATCGGTCGCCGACGTCTGTCGTGACCACCCGGATTCCGTGGGAGGACATGAGGCGGTGAAAGCCGAGGTTCGTCATCGAGGTCACCGCTACGAGGTCCACGCCCAGGTTGAGCGCAAGCACGGCGAGCACTCCGTCGCCGTCTACTGGCTTTCCCTCCGCATCGACGGCCAGCAGCCGGTCGCCGTCGCCGTCGAAGGCGACCCCTAGATCAAAGACACCGGCCCTCACCGTCTCCGAGAGCAAGCGAAGGTCGGTTGCGCCGCAACCGGCGTTGATGTTCGTTCCATCCGGAGCGGCGGCGATCGTCGTCACGTCCGCGCCGAGTCGCCCCAGCGCGGCGGGGGCTACTCGATACATGGCGCCGTTCGCGCAGTCGACACAGAGCCGAAGCCCGTCGAGCGGCGCCCCGAAGCGCTCGCAGACGAGATCCACGTAACGCCCTTCGAGACCTTCAGCCTGGCGGATCTCCCCGCCGTGCGGGGGGTCTGCCGTCAGCAGCGCCTCGATCGCCTCCTCCTCGTCGTCGCCGAGTTTCGACCCCTCGGCGCCGAAGAACTTGAGGCCGTTGTACTCGGCCGGATTGTGGGATGCCGAGACGACCACGCCGCGGCTCTCCGCGAGCAAGGCGACCGCGGGCGTCGGGAGAATGCCGCCGAGGATCGCATCCGAGCCGCCCGCAACGAGCCCTCGTGCGAGGGCACCTTCGAGCGCCGGCCCGGAGCCTCGGGTGTCGCGGCCGATCAGCACCGCCTTGCCCTCGGACCAGACGGCGAAGGCAAGACCGAGTCGCTCGACCAGGGCCTCCGTGAGGTCGTCGCCGACGACCCCTCGGACCCCGTCCGTTCCGAAATAGCGGCGCACGACCGCGGAACGGTAGCCGTGTGGGAGACTTTCCGCGCATGGACGCGAAATCGTTCGATACCGCTCATCTCTCGGAGCTGGATGCCATCCCGGTCTCGGGCACGCTCGTCTGGAGACCGATCCGCCGGCGATTCGACATCGGCGCTTTCGGTGTCAACGCTTACACGGCGGCGAACGTCGGTGATGAGTTGGTCGAGGACCACGACGAGCTCGGGAGCGGCGGCGGCGAACACGAGGAGCTCTACTACGTAGCCTCGGGCCACGCGACCTTCTCGGTCGGCGGCGAAGAGGTGGACGCTCCCGAGGGCACCCTGGTCTTCATTCGCGACGCGGCCGTGAGGCGGCACGCCGTGGCGAAGGAGCCAAAGTCCACGGTCCTCGCGGTCGGTGGTCCGCGCGGCGAGGCTTTCCACCCCTCGGCCTGGGAGCTGTGGTTCGCGGCGCGGCCTCATGTCGAAGCCGGCGAGTACGACAAGGCCGCCCAGCTGGTCGCGGCCGGAATGCCTGACCACCCCGACAATCCGAGCCTGCTCTACAACCTCGGCTGCTACGAGGCGCTTGCCGGGCACCTCGATGCCGCAACCGCGCACGTCCAGCGGGCGCTCGAGCTCAACCCGGAGCTACGCGAGCACGCCGCGGGGGACCCGGACCTGGACTCGATCCGCGACCGGCTCTAGCGCTTGGAGAACTGCGGGCGCTTGCGGGCCTTGCGAAGGCCGGCCTTCTTGCGCTCGACGATGCGAGCGTCGCGCGTCAAGAATCCCTCGCGCTTCAGCACGGTGCGAAGCTCGGGGTCGGCCTCGATGAGCGCTCGGGCGATCCCGTGCCTAAGTGCGCCCGCCTGTCCTGCGGGCCCGCCCCCGTGAAGTCGCGCTCTGATGTCGAATGTGCCCTCGACGCCGGCGGTCCGGAGCGGCATGGTGGCCACGGTGCGAAGCACCTGGCGTGGGAAGTACTCCTCGAGTGTCCGGCCGTTGATCCAAGTCTGGCCGTCGCCTGGACGAAGGATGACGCGAGCGACCGAGGTCTTGCGCTTGCCCGTGCCCTGGTACTGCGCGAGCTGGCTCATGACTCGGGCAGGGGTTGGGGGTCCTGGGCCTCGTGCGGATGGTCGGGCCCCGCGTAGACCTTCAGCTTGGTGATCTGGCGGTTCGCGAGCCGGTTACGCGGGAGCATCCCCTTCACGGCCTTGCGGATGACCTCGGTGGGACGCCGGTCGAGCTGCTCCGCGAGCGTTCGCGACCGCAAACCGCCCGGGTACCCGGAGTGGCGGTAGTAGCGCTTCTGCTGGAGCTTGTTTCCGGTCACGGAGATCTTTTCGGCGTTGACGACAACGACGAAGTCCCCCGTGTCGACGTGCGGCGTGAATTCGGGCTTCCGCTTGCCGCGGAGGGTGTCGGCAATACGGGTCGCCAGCCTGCCAAGGGTCTCGCCCTCGGCGTCGACGACGTACCAGCGTCGCTCGATCTCATGCGCTTTCGCGTTCCAGGTCTTCATCGCAGAAAAGGGCGGACGCGGGTCCGCCTCAGCGGTCGGAGATGGTAGCAAGAGCGGGGTCTTGCCGCTTCCGGCGGCGCACGATGAGCGTGACCGGAGCAAGCGCGATCGCGGTCGCTCCGGCTGCGAGTGCGACGACCCCGACCGCCTCGAGCGCGAAGCCTCCGAGCAGGGCCAGCGACGCACCGAGGATCCCGGACAGGAGGTCGCTGAAGCCCAGTAGCTTCCCGCGCTCGGCGGGGGACGTGAGATCGGCGAGCTGTGCTGTGGCAGCCACGAAGGAGAGGTTCCAACCAAGCCCGAGCCCGAAGAGAAGCACACCCGTGACGCCGACGCTTCCCACCCAGGCGAGCGGCACGCAGGAAAGGGCCATGATCGCGAGCCCACCCACGAGCGCCTGGGTGCGGCCGATCCGGTCGATCACCGGCCCCACGAAGAGGACGAGCGCGTACATCCCGAGCACGTGCGCGCCGATGATCGGGAAGACGTCGTTCTGCTGGTGCCCGTGCTCGGTCACGACGACGTAGCCGGTCAGGTTCATGACGCTGACCATGACGCCGAAGCTCGCGAGTGCGGCCAGAAGGGCGGGAATCGCGCCCGGGCGCCGGAGGATCTCGGAGAGCGGCGCGGCAGCGGCGGGGGCCGGGGCACCGCGCGACGTCCCCAGCAGCTCGGCGATCCGCTTTGGATCCGGGCGGACGGCGAGGACGAGCGCGAGCCCGACAATCAGGAAGCCGCCGCCCGCGAGCCAGGGCACGACGAGGGACTCCGCCTCGAGGTCACGACCCGCGAAGAGCGGTGCGAACACCGCCGGCCCGAGGATCGCTCCGAACACCGAGCCGAAGAGGACGAACGAGATTCCGCGCGCGCGGCGCTCCGGCGGATACATGTCTCCGGCCGCGGTGCGCGTCAGGTTCGCGACCCCGGCGAACGCTCCGACCAGAGCCAGGCCGGGAATCAGCGCGAACGACGACTCCGCGTGTGCGGCGAGGGCGATCAGGCCGGAGCCGGCCATCCCTGCGACGTAGCCCGCCGCAAGCACCGGGATCCGGCCGAGCCTGTCCATGGCCCGCCCGGCGAAGAGAGCTGCGAGCGCCCCGCTGGACAGGAGGATCGCCGGACCGAGACCCAGCAGGGCGTCGACCCCTGTGACGAGGACGAAGGTGATCGTCGCGATTGCCGCCCCCAGCTGGAGCATCGCCGAGACGGTCGCGAGCGACGCGGCGAGGAGGATCGTGTTCCTGGTAACGGGAGGGGCCGGGCTACCGGCCGAGACCGAGCTCACAGGCGTATTCCATCAGCCCCGCACGGAAGGCGATCGCGCCACCGTGCGAGGGGTGCCTGATGCCGGGTATGCCGAGGGCTGACTCGGCGACCCTCCCGACCGCGATAACGCTGCGACCACGTGCCAGTGCGTCGAGGAAGGGGCGGGAGGCCTCGACCTCCGTCTGCGTCGGGCGGCGGTTCGAGGCCGGGTTCCCGGGCAGGTGTGGGTGCGTGGGTACGGCGTTCCACAGGAGGACGAGCTGCCCGAGCCCGAGCTCTGCGAGGACGCGGTGGACGATCGTCGCGGTCGCCTCGGAGGGACCCGACCCGGAGAGCTGGCGCTCCGAGGTGAGCGGGACGCCGCTGATTCGGGTACCGCGAAAGCCCGGCGCCTCGGCGACCAGGAGAAGAGGTGCGTCGGCATGGAGCTCGAGATAGGCCGCGAGCCGCGCCCGGCGAAGGCCCGCCCCGCGACCGCGACGGTAGAAGTTGAACGTCTCGCCGATGTGCGCCTGTGCGAGGGCATCCACCACAGCCCTGCGTAGCCTAGGCGCGTGCGACTGACCTTCCCCCTCTACACAGGCGGCTTCCTCGGTCCGTTCGGGGGCGCGATGCTGATCGCGTTGATCCCGAACGTGGCCGAGGGCCTGGACACGTCGCTCGCACTCGTCGCCGGCGGGATCACCGCCTACATGGTGCCGTTCGCCGCCCTTCAGCTCGTGTCGGGGACGCTCGCGAGCCGGCTGGGGCCGCGACGGATCGTGCGGGCGGGCTACCTCGTCTACGGCGGCGCGGCCCTTGTCTGCGCGTTCTCCCCGTCGATCTGGGTCTTCCTCGCAGGCCGTGCCCTCATGGGAGCGGCCAACGCGTTCCTCTCCCCCATTCTTCTGGCGGCACTCTCGGAGGTCGTGGCGCCCGAAGTGCTCGGGCGAAGCGTCGGAACGTTCGCCGCCTGGCAGGCTGCAGGAATGACGTTCGCTCCCGCGATCGGCGGCGCCCTGGGCGAGGTGTCGTGGCGGCTCGCCTTCGTCCTCGTCGCGGTCGTCTCGACCGTGCTGGCGCTCCCGCGGCGGTCCCTCGGGGCGATCGAGGAAAACGCCCGCGGCGAGGGCGGCTTCCGTTCCCTCGCAAACCGCTGGATCGCGCTCCTCGGAGCCAAAGCGATGCTCGGCTACCTCGGGTTCACAGCGATTGGGTTCGTGGTCGTCCTCGTCGCCGATCGGGAGTTCGGGCTCGGCTCGGGAACACGGGGCCTCGTTGTCGCGGGGTACGGCGTCGGGGCGATCGCCCTGGGCCGGTACGCAGGATCCGCAGTCGACCGGCTCGGGCGGCCCCGAACAGCTCTCGCGGGAGCGCTCGCCTGCGCCGCCGGAGTCCTCGGGATGGCCTTCGCTCCTACGGCGTGGAGTCTCGCCCTCGTCTACCTCGCCGTCGGATGTGCCTCGGCGTTCACATGGGCCGGACTGAACACGATCACGGTCGAGTCGTTCCCCGACAACCGGGCCGGGGCGACCTCCGTCTACAGCGCTTTCAAGTTCGCCGGGGTCGCGATCGCACCGCTCATCTACGTCCCGCTCTTCGACCTCGACACCCGCGCGCCGTTCTACCTCGCCGCGGGCTTCTCGCTCCTGGTCGCCGTGCTCCTCCTGCCCTGGTTCCCACGGTACGCGGAGCGCAAGGCGTGATCCGCCGCCGACTCGTCATCCACGGGCGCGTCCAGGGAGTCTTCTTCCGCTCGACGCTCGCCCACCACGCCGAGCAGGAGGGCGTCGCCGGGTGGGCCGAGAACAAGCCCGATGGAACGGTGGAGGCCGTCTTCGAGGGAGAGCCGGACGCCGTCGACCGGCTCCTCGCCGTCGCGGGCGAGGGGCCGCCGGGCGCCCGCGTCGACCGGGTCGATACCGTCGAGGAGGAGCCCGAGGGGCTCCGCGGGTTTCACGCCGACTAGAAGGAGGATCAGGTGGGATTCGAGCAGTACCACGAACCGGCGGCCGAGCTGCCGGATGAGACCAGGACGTTTGCGCGCATGTGCACCTCGCTCATCGAGGAGGCGGAGGCAATCGGCTGGTACGAGCAGCGCCTCGCACTCGAGCAGGACGCCGAGGCGCGCGCGATCATGGAGAACGCGCAACAGGAGGAGTTCAAGCACTTCGCGATGGATCTGGAGTTCCTCATCCGCCGCAAGGAGAAGTGGCACGTCGCCCTTGAGAAGGTCCTTTTCAAACCCGGAGACATCGTCGAGCACGGCGAGGATGCCGAAGAGGCTGAAACCGCCGTCGACTAGTCGAAGAAGCGGGCTATTCCCACTCGATCGTCGCCGGCGGTTTTGACGACAGGTCGAGCGCCACGCGGTTGATCCCGGGGATCTCGTTGATGATCCGGCTCGAGATCGTCTCGAGCAGGTCGTACGGGAGCCTGGCCCAGTCGGCGGTCATAGCGTCGTCCGACGTGACGGCCCGGATCACGATCGGATAGGCGTACGTGCGACCGTCGCCCTGCACGCCCACGGAGCGGACGGCGGGAAGGACGCAGAAGCTCTGCCACAGGTCCTTGTACAGCCCCGCGCGGCGGATCTCCTCCTGGAGGACGGCGTCGGCCTCCCGCACGAGCTCGAGCCGCTCCTCCGTCACCTCGCCGATGATTCGGATCGCGAGCCCCGGGCCGGGAAACGGTTGGCGCCAGACCATTCCCTCGGGGAGGCCCAGCTCTTCACCGACCCGGCGCACCTCGTCCTTGAAGAGCATGCGCAGGGGCTCGACGAGGTCGAAATCCATCTCCTCCGGGAGCCCACCGACGTTGTGGTGCGACTTGATCGTTGCGGCAACGCCGTCCCCAGACCCGCCCGACTCGATCACGTCGGAGTAGAGCGTTCCCTGGACGAGGTGGCGGATCGTGCCGAGCCGGCGCGACTCCTCCTCGAAGACGCGGATGAACTCCTCGCCGATCCGCTTTCGCTTCTCCTCCGGATCGGTGACGCCTTCGAGCCGGGCGAGGAACCGCTCGCGGGCATCGACGTGCACCAGCGGCACCTGGAAGTGGCGCTCGAAGGTCTCGACGACCTGGATTGCCTCGTCCTTTCGGAGCAGCCCGTGATCGACGAAGACGCAGGTCAACTGCTCTCCGACCGCGCGATGAACGAGGAGCGCCGCCACCGCCGAGTCCACTCCCCCGGAGAGCGCGCAGAGCACGCGATCGCTTCCCACCTGGGAGCGGATGCGCGCTGTCTCCTCCTCGATCACGGCCGTGGGGGTCCAGACCGGCGGAGCGTCTGCAACGTGGAAGAGGAAGTTCTTGAGGATGTCCATGCCGTGGGGCGTGTGCACGACCTCGGGGTGAAACTGGACGCCGTAAAGGCCGCGGTCGGGCGCCTCGAATGCCGCGATGGGAGCCGAAGGCGAGGACGCCGTGACACGTGAGCCCGACGGGGGCGCGACCACCGAGTCCCGGTGGCTCATCCAGCAGGCCTGCTCGGCCGGGAGCCCTTCGAAGAGAGCGCTCCCTGCTTCCGCCTTGAGCTCCGAGCGCCCGAACTCCGCGCGGTCGGTGTGATCGACCTCACCGTCCAACTGGTGTGCGATCAGCTGCATGCCGTAGCAGATGCCAAGCATGGGCACTCCGAGGTCGTAGATTCCCGGATCGAGCTGCGGCGCCTCGTCCGCGTACACCGAGGCAGGCCCGCCGGAGAGGATCAGTCCGAGGGGGCGGCGGGCGCGCATCGCGTCCACAGACATCGTGTGCGGAACGAGCTCCGAGTAGACACGGCATTCGCGGACCCTGCGAGCGATCAGCTGCGAATACTGGCCGCCCATGTCGACGACCAGCACGGGCCGCTCCTCGACGGGCGGCTCCGGGATCGGAAGCACCTGCCCCATCAGACGATGGCCGATCGGTAATTGGCACGCCCGCGGGGACGGGTCAGGCCAAGCCAGGGTGCGCCGTCGTCCGCAGGCAAGGCTAGAAGCCTTGACAAGGGCGAGGGTGCGGTCTGGCGCCGTGTCTGGGCCGCCATCCGCGTGTGTGGTAATTGGCGATCGGCCATCTCTAGACGCCCCGGTAGTTCGGGGCTTCCTTCGCCATCGAGACATCGTGCGGATGGCTCTCGCGCATGCCGGCCGCCGTGACGCGAACGAAGGTGGCTCGCTTCAGGTCATCGACAGTCGCCGCACCGCAGTAGCCCATCGCCTGGCGCACCCCGCCGACCAGCTGGTGGAGCACGGGTCGGAGCGGCCCCTTGTAGCTGACGCGGCCCTCGATCCCCTCAGGCACGAGCCTCTCGACCTCGTCGACGTCGGCCTGGAAGTACCTGTCCTTCGAGTACGAGCGCGACTTCATGGCGCCGAGTGAGCCCATCCCCCGGTACTCCTTGAACCGCTCTCCCTGATGCAGGACGACGTCACCCGGGCTCTCGTCGACGCCGGCCAAGAGCCCGCCGAGCATGACACAGTCGGCTCCGGCGGCGAGCGCCTTCGCGATATCGCCGGAGTACTGGATGCCACCGTCCGCGATCAGCGGGACGTCGTGCCTCGCCGCGACCTGGGCGCAGTCGTAGACGGCCGTTACCTGCGGGACGCCGATCCCCGCCACCACCCGGGTCGTGCAGATCGCGCCCGGACCCATCCCGATCTTGATCGCGTCTGCGCCTGCGTCGACGAGCGCCTCGGCGCCCTCCCGAGTTGCGACGTTGCCGCCGACCACCGGCAGGTCGGTTCGGCCCTTGAGCTCCCGGATCGTCTCGACGACGCCGATCGAATGGCCGTGAGACGTGTCGACGACGAGCACGTCGACGTCCGAGGTGAGCAGCGCCTCCGCGCGCTCCAGCCCGTCTGTGCCGACACCGACGGCGGCCGCGACCCGGAGCCGGCCTCGCTCGTCCTTCGTCGCATGCGGGAACTGCACGCGCTTCTGGATGTCTTTCACCGTGATCAGGCCTCGGAGCATGCCGTCCGAATCGACGACCGGCAGCTTCTCGACCTTGTGACGGTGGAGCGTCTCCCGTGCTTGCTCAAGGGTCGTGCCGACCGGGACCGTGACGAGGCTCTCCGAGGTCATGAGGGTCGAGACGGGCCGGTCGACGTCGTCCTGGAAGCGCAGATCGCGATTGGTCAAGATCCCCACGAGCTTGCCGTCCTCCTCCGTGATCGGGACGCCGGAGATGTGGTAGCGGCCCATCAGCTCCTGGGCCTCGGAGACGAGCGCGTCGGGCCTCAAGGTCACGGGCTCGACGATCATGCCGGCCTCCGATCGCTTCACCTTGTCGACTTCGGCCACCTGGTCGGCGACCGGGAGGTTTCTGTGCACAACGCCGATGCCACCCTCACGGGCAAGCGCGATCGCCATCCGCGCCTCCGTGACCGTGTCCATCGCGGCGGAGACGATAGGAATCTCGATCTCGATCCCGCGGACAAAGCGTGTCCGCGTCGACACCTCGCCGGGGAGGACATCGGACTCGGCCGGAACGAGCAGGACGTCACCGAAGGTGAGCCCCTCTTTCGCGAACTTCCGCTCGAGCGTGAGGAGCCGCTCGATCTCGGCGCGTCCCAGCTCGAGCTCCACTGCTATCGGGCTCCCTCTGAGGCACAAAACCCAGGCGCTTCTTGCTCGCCTGGGTTCCTGAAACCGCTGGTTCTACAGCCTCTCAAGTGACAGGATCGTACCAGCCGGGCCAGACGGCTCGGCGGCTTGTGATCTAGACGTCCTGGCCGACGGGGTCGAGCTGGTCGACCTCGACGAGGCCCGTGAGGCGGCTCGCCTCCCTCGGGTCAAACCGTCCGGCTCCTGCTTCGAGGACCGAGGCCGCGCCGGTCGCGACGGCGCTCCGCACGGCATCCTCGAGCGGACGGCCGGCCGCACGGGCTGCGATGAAGGCTGCGAGCAGAGCGTCCCCCGCGCCGACAGCGGAGACAGCTTCCAGGATCGGTGCTCGGCCACGCAGCCGGTGCTCGCTGCGATCCTCCCGCAGAAGGGCGTAACAGCCGTCCGGCACCGTCAGGACGACGTTTCGCGCCCCGAGCTCTGCGATCTCGTCGAGTCCCGTCACGAGATCCTCTGGATCCGTGAACTCGTGACCGACGAGCGGCTCTGCCTCGGTCATGTTGGGTGAGACGAGGTAGGGCTCGGCCTCGACTCCGAGGCGCAGGGGCTCGCCATCGCAGTCGAGAACGGAGAGAACGTGCTTACGATTCAGGTCCCGGATCAGTTCGCCGTAGAACCCCGGGTCGACGCCGCGAGGAAGCGAGCCCGCGAGCACGACGAACTCGGCCCCGCTCGTCAGGTAGTCGAGCTTCTCGCGCAGGATCTCCAGCTCGCTCTCGTCGACCTCCGGTCCCCACTCGTTGATCTCGGTGTGGGCATTCGAGATCGGGTCGAGCACTGCGAGAGACGTCCGCGAGTCACCACGGATCCGCACGAAGTCGTTCAGGATGCCCTCGCTCGTCAAGTCCTCGACGATCAGCGTGCCGTTCCGCCCGCCGGCGAGGCCGGTCGCCACGACCGGGACCCCGAGCCGCTTGAGCGCTCTGGCAACGTTGATTCCCTTGCCGCCGGCGCTCGCGAAGCTGAGGCTGGCGCGGTGGCGCTGGCCGAGCTGCAGGTTCGGCACGGACAGCGTTCGGTCCATGGCCGCATTGAGCGTGACGGTGACGATCATAAGATGCTTCCGAAGACTCGCTCGAGCAGATCACTGGCCTCGTCGAGCGTCCGCCCAGAGTACCAGGACAGCTTGTGACCGAATCCCGGCTCCTCGACTGAGCGGGCCGCTACGAGCGGCGCCCTCGCCACGACCCGGCCTCGCTGCGCGACCCGAACCTCGCCGAGGCTCGCGCCGGCCTCCACGGGCCCGGACACGAGCGCAGGAGCGACCACGGTCTCGACGAGGGGCTTGTCGACTCGAACCACCGCACTCACCGGTCTGACCGCGACGAGCGGCAGGCGGTCCTCCCCGAGCGTGATCGCCGACGTCGCGTACGTGTGACCGGTGGAGATCAGCTGAAGGCGGCCGAAAAAGTCCTGGCCCCATGCGAGCAGGCGTGCCAGGTCGGCGTTCCTTTGGGCACGGCTCGGGCTCCCGAGGACGACGGTGTAGATCGTGACGCCGTCGTGTCGTGCCGCTGCGACCTCGCACCACCCGGCCGCGTCGGTGTGGCCCGTCTTGACTCCGATCAGCCCGGGGTAGCGACCGAGCAAGTCGTTCCAGGAGAACAGCGAGCGGCCGCCGGCGATCGTCGCGCTCTGCATGGCAACGAGGCGCCGGACCAACGGCTTCTTCATCGCCACACGCGCGAGCTTCAGGACGTCGCGCGCGGAGGAATAGTGGCCGGGGACATCGAGGCCGTCAGGGCGAACGAAGTGCGTGTGCGTCAGACCGAGTCGTTGTGCCTTCACGTTCATGAGCCGGACGAACTCCGAGACGTCGCCTGTAGTGCCGGCCGCCAGCGCGACGGCGGCATCGTTCGCGCTCTGGATCAGCGCCGCGGCGAGAAGGTCGCGGACCCTCAGCTTCTCGCCGACCCGAAGGTGGACGCTCGACTCGCCCACCGCCGCTGCCGTCTCACGGACGGTCATCACGTCACCGGGCCGCTTGCGCTCGAGCACGACGATGGCGGTCATCAGCTTCGTGATACTCGCCATGGGCAGCTCGCGTTCCGCGTTCCGCTCGTAGAGAACCGCTCCCGCTCCCGTCGCGACGAGCACCGCCCGGGCGCTCGAGGGTGGGGGGTCGACGGCCGCCTCGGCCGGTGTCGCAGCCGCCAGAACGACGAGGACGAACAGGAGCCGGCGGCGCACGGTGGCCAATCTAGCTAGTTCCTTAGAATGACCCGCGATGGGGTCCGAGGAGCGGGAGACGAAGCCGGCGCGCATCCGCGGGGTCGAGCGCTCACTCGAGGTGCAGATCGGGTCGTTGGGTGGTTTCGACCTGCGTCCGACCCGATTCTTCGTCTGGGCCGGCGAGGAGCGGAAGGGCCGGGAGCGTGTTATTCCCCTCGACAGCCCTCCGCGCAACCTCAGAATCTCTCGCCGGGAGCGGCGCGTCGAGGTCGGTGTGGTGCGTGCCCGCACGCTTGGGAACCCGCTCATGACGATCGCACTCGCAGGTGTTTACGCGGCCAAGAAGGTCAGTTCCGAGCGGCAACGGCGCGAGCTCGAGCGCTCCGCGCGCGAGGAACCACCACTGCCATAAGGACCTGATTACGCCGAAGATTTAGCGGATGCGGATTCGCTGGCCGACGGTCAGCGACAGCGGGTCGATGCTCTGGTTCAGTCTGATCAGCTCGTCCGTCGTGGTCTTGAAGCGCGCCGCGATTGCATCGAGGGTGTCGCCGGGTTGCACACGGTAGAACTTCTTCTTGGCCGGCGCCTCGTCCTTGGTGCTCGTCGACGGTTGGGTCGCGCTCGTCCCCGGCCCGGTGACCCTGGGCGCCGGCGTCGGGGTGGCGCCACTGTCCGCGTTCAGAGCGCGGTGGACGACGAGCACGAGCACCGTTGCCGCCACGAAGAAGGCGAGCGGCGCGAGCAGGCGCGGGCCCCAATCGCGGATCTGCTCGGGGTCTACCACCCGGCCACCCCCCAGACCTCCCGCCGCAGGCGGGCGGCCTCAGCCGCCGCAGCCTTGCGCCAGTCGGCGCCGTCGACCCGAAACGCGTAGATGATCGAGCGTGAAACCGGCACGAGCGCACTCGAAGGCCCGCTGGTGAACGCCCGGGCCACGTCCGCGGGTGTCGCGCCCTGGGCGCCGATCCCGGGCAGGAGCAGTATGGCCTTCGGCATCAGCCGTCTCGCCTCCCCGACCGCTCGGGGATACGTGGCGCCGACCACCGCGCCGACGCTCGAGATGCCTCTGTCCCCAACGAGCTCCGCGCCCCATTGATCGACGAGTTCGGCGACGTGGTGCCAGACTCGGCGCCCGTCGGAGGTTGCGAGGTCCTGGACGTCGACGCTCCCGGAGTTCGACGTGTGGACGAGGCAGAAGATGCCGGTGCCGGAACGCCGGCACGCCGCGATTAGCGGCTCGACGGAGTCGCTCCCGAGGTACGGGTTCACGGTGAGCGCATCGACCGCCGGAGGAGAACCGTCCTCACGTCCCTCGAGGTACGCATCCGCGTACGCCCGCGCTGTCGAGCCGATGTCGCCCCGCTTCCCGTCGGCGATGACCACGAGGCCGGCGGTGCGGGCGTAGGCGCACACGTCCTCGAAGGCACGTGCCCCGTCGGCGCCGAGCGCCTCGAAAAACGCCAGCTGGACCTTCACCCCGATGACGTACGGGCACACCGCGTCCACGAGTCCCGTACAGAAGCGCGCACAGGCATCGGCCGCCGCTGCGCGGCCGGCATGGGCGCCGGCCCGAAGCTCGACCGGCAGCAGCTCTGCACGCGGGTCGAGTCCCACGAGGAGCTGGCTCCGCTTCCGCTCCACCGCCTCGGCCACCCGGTCAGCGAATGCTCCCGCCGAGATCGTGGCGGCGGCCTCGAGCTCCTGCCTCATGAACGGAGCTTAGGCTACACCTGCCCAAAGACGACCCTTACCTATACAGACGGCGAGGATCCGTTCCTCGTCGAGAGGGGAAACCGCGAGCTCGGGCGGCGGCCGGCGCAGGAAGGTGCCGACGAGGAGAAGCTCGTCGGCAGCCTCGGCGTCAAACGTAGGCCCCTCCGCCTGCGCCGCCCGGGCGATGGCGAGCCCCGCGCGCACCTCGAGGACCGCCCCGGTCCCCGCCGCCGGGAGCGTCCGCACGCAGGCGACCCTCCCGCCGGCGACGAAGACGCCGCGCAGAGAGCCCTGCTCCTCCCCGGGGACAACCAGGCACGCGCCCAGGGACCGGAGCCGATCGAGCGTCCGCAGGTCGCGCACGACCTCTTCGAGCGCCCTGATGCGGTCGCGCAGCTTCGCCGCCTCCTCGTAGCGAAGCGATTCGGACAGGTCGCGCAGACGAGCCCGGAGACGTGGCAACGCGCCCCCCGACCGGAGAACCGCGAGCTCCTCCTCCGAGCTTCCCGCCAGCGCTCGCGCGGCCCGCTCGGCCCGGCGCCGGCTCCGGATCGGCCCGAGCTCGCTCGGTCGGCTCGTGACAACCATCGCGTCTCCCCGCTTGCGAAGGTAGACGTAGCGGTCCGGCCGAGCGCTCCGGGCGTTCGCCGGTGGCCGGAGCTCGCGGATCAGCCGCAGCTCCTCGAGGCCGGCCTCGAGCTCCGAGCCGAGGATGGTCCATTCGATCCGATCGAGCACGGCGAGGGCGGCCTCGACCGCAGAACGCTGCCTCTCCGACCGGAAGTAGGAACGAAGCCGAGTCCGAAGGTTCCGGGCGCGCCCCACGTAGAGCGCCTGTCCGTGCACATCGCGGAAGACGTAGACGCCTGGGCGCTCGGGGGCGCCGAAAGCGAGCCCGCGCTTGGCGTGCACGCGGCGCGCCCGGGGCGCCGCAAGCTCGAGGACGTCTGCGACCGAGCGCGCTCCTCGCTCCTGGGCGAGCCCCAGCAGGTGGACGAGGATCTCGCCCGTCGCCCGGGCGTCAGGCAGCGCCCGGTGGCAGGGCTCCGTCGAGGTGCCGAAGAAGTGCGCCAGCGACGCAAGGCCCACGCGCGAGGCGCGGCCGGCGAGAAGCCGCCGCGCCAGCCAGACCGTGTCCAGGACGGGCAAGCCGAGCCGCCGTCCATGCAGCCGCTCGACCTCATGGTTCAGAAAGCCGAGGTCGAACCGCGCATTGTGGGCCACGAGCACGCAGTCGCCCGCGAAATCGAGGAGGCGGGCGACAGCGACCCCGGATGACGGCGCTCCCTGGAGGTCAGTGTCCGAGAGGCCCGTCAACGCCGTAATGCTCGCGGGCAAGACCATGGCCGGATCGACGAGGGTCTCGAATGCCGCCGCGAGCTCGAGGCCGCGGACACGAACGGCGCCTATCTCGCAGATGCGGGCGCGACCCGGGGCGAGACCCGTCGTCTCGAGGTCGACGACCACGTACGTGGCCGCCTCGAGCGGGAGCGCGGCAAGCTGCGAGCCGGCAAGGCCGACCGAGCGGCCACTCCAGTCGAGGCGCGAGTCCGCGGCGACGATGTCTGCAAGGAGATCGCGTGCGAGCCCCGCTGGTGCCCGCGAGAGGGCGAAGAGCGACCGGGCCGCCTCCTCGACCGGCAGGACGCCGCCTTGTTCCTCGACCAGCTCCACGAGCCGGTCGGCCGCGTCCAGCCTGAGCTGCATGGACCAGATGCTAGACGAACATATGTTCGCCTTCAACTGCGGGCTTTTCCATGACAGGCTTCCTACGTGGAGCAGCGAGTCAGCGTGGTGACGCTAGGTGTGCGTGACCTGGCCCGCGCCCGGGCGTTCTACGAGGCGCTCGGATGGTCAACCCGGGCGGCGGCCGACGACGACGTGGTGTTCTTCCAGACCGGGGGCCTCGTGGTTTCTCTCTGGGACCGCGAGGCCCTTGCAGCCGACTCCGGCGTGGACGACCTGGGTGGCTACGGCGGGATCACGCTAGCCCACAACGTGCGCTCCCCTTCCGAGGTCGATGCGGTCGTCGCCGAGGCCGAGGATGCAGGGGCGGCCGTGACTCGAAGACCCGGGGCGACGTTCTGGGGCGGCTACTCGGGCGCCTTCACCGATCCCGACGGCCACCCGTGGGAAATCGCGCATAACCCGCGGTGGGCACTCGACGAGACCGGTGCCGTGCACCTCACCCCCTAAGGACCAAAGGCAGAGGGCCGCCTCGCGGCGGCCCTCGTCGGAACGTTGGAGGGCGGAGCTGGCTAGGTGTTGCGAAGGGCGCTCTTCAGCCCACTGCCTGCCGAGAACTTCGGGACCGTTGCTGCCTGGATCGTGACCTTCTCGCCGGTGCGGGGATTCACGCCCTGGCGCTCGTTCCGCCGCTGCGGCGAGAACTTGCCGAAACCGGTGAACGACACTGCCTCACCGCTCACGAGGGTCTCCTGCACCGAGTCGAGGAAGGCATCCACCGCCTTGGCGGCATCGCGCTTCGAAAGGTCAGCCTTGGAGGCCACCTTCTCGACAAACTCGGATTTCGTCACTGCGCTCTCCTCCTCCGTCTTGGGTCCGTGGTGAAGCGGCACCAGACTAACAGGGGGCGCGATTCCACGCAATGATGCGGGTTTACGGGTCTTTTTCGGCCGCAGCGATCTCACTGGCGCGAAAGAGCGGCGTCAACCGGACGGCCTGACGGGCGAGGGCGTCCACTCCGCCCTCCTCCCGATCCACCACGCAGACCGCCGTCCGGCACTCGAGGCCGGCCGCCCGGAGCTCCTCCACGGCCTTGACCGCGGCGCCCCCGGTGGTCACGACATCCTCGACGAGACAGACGCGCTCGCCGGGCTCGAAGACACCCTCGAGCACACGGTTGGTTCCGTAACCCTTCGCCCCGTTTCGAACGATTAGGAAGGGCAGCCCGGATGCAAGCGAGGCGGAAGCGGCGAGCGCGACGGCGCCGAGCTCGGGGCCCGCCAACCGGTCGGGCCGCTCGGAACTCTCGCCGACAAAGGCTGCGATCCGCTCGCCGAGCTCGCGCAAGAGCTCCGGGTCGGTCTCGAACCGATACTTGTCCAGGTAGTAGCGGGAGCGGCGGCCCGAGCGCAGAACGAAGTCGCCCTCGAGGTACGCGCGCTCGCGGATTCGCTTCGCGAGCTCCGCGTCCGTCACCCGCGTGCGTTGGTGAGGACCTGGCGCGCGAGCGGTATGAGCCTCGCCGCCTCGGTCGAGTCCTCCGGGAATGACACCATCGAGCCGTCCGAGAAATAGAGCTCGACCCGTTCGCGGTCCTTGCCGGACGACCGGCGCCAAAGCGCGAGGCCGGCAGCCGACCCAAGAGCGACGACGCCCCATCGGAGGGCACTACGCATCGACGCTCTCCCCCTCGTCTTTCTTACTCCGGGACGGCATGGGTTTCTCGGGCTGCTCGGCAGACAACCGCAGGCAGGTCTTCAGGTCATAGAAGACGAGCCCGACCGTCGGCTCAGGGCCCGTGATCGCGGTGGCGATCCGCTCTTCTCCCCGCACCACGAAGACTGAACCGTCGCGCGTTGCCGCCAGAAGCTGCGTCAGGCGCACGGTGCCGTTTCGACCGGCGTCCTCGGCCGCGGCAAGGAGGTCGAGCGCAGACCGCGCGGCCTGGCCGGCGGTCGCGTCGTCGGCGAACGTGGACGCAAGCACCGCCCCCTTCTCGTCCGCAATCAGCGCCGCCTGGATCTGGGTCGAGATCTCTGTCAGGTCGGCGAGCGCCTGTGCGGCGTCCATGCGGCCAACCTACCACAGCCTCTATCCCTCCTAGACTCGCGCGATGCGCGGCGTCTCGGCCATCCTGGGGAAGTTCCTGCGCGACCGTGGAACCCACCTCGCCGCGATGGTGGCGTACTTCGCACTCCTCTCGTTCGTCCCCCTCCTCTTCCTCGCGCTTTCACTCGTCGCGCTGACCGGCGAGCAGAACGAGTCGAGCTACCTGATCGAGCAGCTCCAGCGTGCGTTCCCCCAAACCTCAGTCGACCGTCTCCTCTCCGTCGTCGACTCGATCCGCGAGAGCGCCGGCACCGTGGGCATCATCGGCGCCGTCGGCCTTCTCTGGAGCGCGCTCGGATTCTTCAGCGTGCTGGAGTCGGCGTTCAACATCGTCTACGGGCTCCCGAACCGCTCCTTCGTCCACCAGAAGCTCCTCGTCCTGCTCCTGACTGCCACGGCACTGGTGGTGCTCTTCGTGGCCCTCATCGTCAGCTCGTTCGGCGTTGAGCTCGCCAAGGACACGACGTACATCGGACCGGTTCTCGCGTACGTCTACGGCATCGCCGTCTCCACGCTGCTCGTGCTGGGGTTCGCGTGGAGCGTCTACCGGATCCTCACCAACGAGCCCCTCACCTGGCGGGAGACCCTCCCAGGAGCCACCTTCGCGGCCCTCCTCCTCCAGGCCAGCTTCCAGGTTCTGCCCCTGTTCGTGCGGGCAACGGAGGGACTCGTGACCCTCCAGGCCTTCGGAGGGCTCGTCCTGCTCCTCTTCTGGCTCTACGTGATGGCGAACATCCTGGTCCTGGGCGCCGAGATCAACTGGTGGGTCGCACGCGCCCGCAAGCCGGCCGAGGAGCCGCCGGTCGGCCTCGCTTAGATCGTAGAGTCGGCGAGGACGCGCTTCGCGAGCGCGCGGAGGATGCTGCCCTGCACTTCCGGCTCGTGATCGAGCAGGGTCCAGAAGGCCTGGCTGTGGAGCACGAAGAACCGGAGCGGAGTCTTCGCCGTCACGGTCGCAGTTCGTGGGATGTGCTCGAAGAGCCCGATCTCACCGAAGAAGTCGCCCGGCCCGAGCGTTGCAATCATCTCGCCGCCACGGGTGACCTCGACCTCGCCCTCGACGATGACGAAGAACTCGCGCGCGGTCTCGCCCTCGCGGCAGAGCACCTTGCCGGCAGGGACCTCGAGGTCCTCGGTGATCTTCGCGAGCTCGGTCAGCTCCTTCTTCGACAGGCCCGAAAAGAGCGGGACGCGTCCGAGCGCCTCGGCCTTCGTGTCGTGTGAGAAGAGCGACACCGGCGCACCTTACTCGACCGGGGAGGTCGCTTCCAAGGCCCGTGCGAAGGCTCGGACGGCGTGCGTGCGATGGCTGTGCTCCGCCTTCCAAGCGTCGCCGAGCTCAGCCACCGTGCGTTCTTCTCCTTCCGGCACGAAGACTGGGTCGTAGCCGAAGCCTTCCGAGCCCGAGGGCGCCTCGGCGATTCGCCCTCTGAGCTCGCCGGTCGCCCGGATCTCGGCGCCGCCCGGACCGAGCCCCACGAGCTCGGAGACGTAGCGCGCCTGCCTGCCCATGGTCTGCCCCGCGAGCTCGTCGAGGAGCTTTCCCAGGTTTGCTTCGTCAGTCGCTCCCTCACCGTCGTAGCGAGCCGAGAGAATGCCCGGCGCGCCGAAAAGGGCGTCCACCTCGAGCCCCGAGTCTTCGCCCAGCACCCAGACGTCGTCCCGGGCGAGAACCTCCCGGCCGAACCGGGCCTTCCCTTGCGCGTTCTCGGCGAAGGTAGAGCCCGTCTCGGAAGGAGGATCTCGGTCGGTCTCGAGCAGCTCGATCTCCCAGCCGGGAAGGGTCGCGCGGAGCTCCCGCGCCTTGTGCGGGTTCCGGGAGGCGAGGACGAGCCTTACTGTCTCCAGCGGACGCCGATCACCTCGTCGAGCGCCGAAAGCTGCTCGATGACGTCCCGGCCGCTCCCGCCGAAGGGGAGGTCGAGCTCGATCCGGAGCTTTCGGCTGTCCTCCTCGTCCTCGAGCTCGACGTTGTCGACACGGCTGCGCCGCCCTTCGAGCACCGCGAGCACGCCCGAGATGGGCTGCTCCGGGCGAAGGTCGACCTCCAGGACGCGCCCCGATCGGCGGAACCGCCCGAGCGAGCCCTCGAACCAGCGGAAGGGCCCGAGCCCCACCAGCACGAGGCCGGTCGTAATCAGTGCCGGCAGATAGAAGCCGGCACCGACTGCCATTCCGATCGCGGCCACGACCCAGAGTCCGGCCGCGGTCGTGAGCCCGCGGACCGAGAGTCCCTGGCGGATGATGGCGCCTGCGCCGAGAAATCCGATCCCGGTCACGATCTGGGCTGCGATTCGCGTCGGGTCGAGCACGGTCCCCTGTGAGCGGTCGAAGGTGAAGTCTCCCCAGGCGTAGGCGGAGACGACCGTGAAGAGCGCCGAGCCGAGTCCGACCAGCATGTGCGTCCGCAGGCCGGCTGCGCGCTCGCGCAGCTCGCGCTCGAGGCCGACAAGGCCGGAGAGACCCGCGGCGAGCACGAGTCGGAGCGCGATCTCCCAGTCCGAGATCTCCGGAATCAGTTCACGCCGCCGCTTCTCGCTGCACGACGGCGATCTCGTCGATTCCGGTAGCGGCGAGGCCGAGCAGCTCGTCGAGCTGCGCGCGCTTGAAGGGCACCTGCTCCGCCGTCGCCTGCACCTCGATCAGCCGACCGTCGCCGGTCATGACCACGTTCATGTCGACCTCCGCGGTCGAATCTTCCCCGTAATCGAGGTCGAGCAAGGGCTGGCCCTCCACGATCCCGACCGAGACGGCGCTGACAACGTCGGCCGGAGCCGGCAACCCGCGCTTCGCCGCCGCGCATGCGAGCGCGACCCAGGCGCCGCTGATCGCCGCGGTCCGGGTCCCGCCGTCGGCCTCGATCACGTCGCAGTCGAGCCAGACCGTCCGCTCCCCGAGCGTCTGCATGTCGTAAGCAGCCCGGAGCGAGCGCCCGATCAGCCGCTGGATCTCGACCGTCCGGCCTTTTTGCTTTCCCTCGCTGGCCTCGCGGCGGATCCGCTGGCCGGTCGAGGCCGGGAGCATCCCGTACTCGGCGGTGAGCCAGCCCCGCCCGCTGCCGGCGAGCCAACGCGGCACGCTGTCCTCGATCGAGGCCGTGCAGAGGACGCGCGTGCGGCCGAACGAGATGAGGGCCGAGCCATCGGCCTGCTCGAGGAAGCCCGTGTCGATCGAGACGGGGCGAAGCTCGTCGGGGCGGCGACCCTCGCGGCTCATGGGCCGACCTTTGGCCTATGAGCGCGTGGACGGGGTGTGGGGGAACCGGAAGGTTCCTCTACGTTGGACAGTAAGCAGGGGGCTCGCGGGGGAAACATGGTTTCCCCCGCGGGAGCGAGCCGGAGGCGCGGGACGGTCATGCCGCTGCGAGCTCGAGCTCGCTGACCGCGATCTGCTCGACGGCCCCGACCGGAAGCTGCAGGAAGCGCTCGCCGAGCGCACGGAACTCCTCCGGCGAGCCCGTCGTCAGGAACCGACACCCTCCCTCGCGCGAGACGTCGTTTGCGACGCCGCGCCGGGCCAGCGTCTCGGCGACCTCTCGCGCAGTTTCGTCCGCCGAGAAGATGAGCGCCGTGCCACGCCCGAAGACGCGCTCGAACACGGGCCGGATCAGCGGAAAGTGAGTGCAGCCGAGGATCACCGTGTCGACCCCGGCATCTCTGAGCGGGGCCGCGTACTCGCGGACGGCTGCGTGCAGGCCCTCGTCGACGGCGCCAGCCTCGATCATCGGGACAAGCTTCGGGCAGGCGACCGAGACGACCGATGTGCCTGCATCGAGCGCCCGGATCGTGGCCGCGTAGCGCCCGCTCTCCACCGTCGCGGCAGTCGCGAGAACGCCGATCCTCCGGTTCCGGGTCGCCTGGACGGCCGCATGCGCCTCCGGGGCGAGGACGCCGACAACCGGGACGGAGAGCTGCTCCTGGAGAAGCGGAAGCGCGGCAGCCGTGGCGGTGTTGCAGGCGTCCACGATCAGCTTGACGTTGGAGCGATCGAGGTAGGAGGCGATCTCGAGTGCGAAGCGGCGGATCTCGTCAGCCGGACGCGGGCCGTACGGGCACCGCGCACCGTCGCCGAGATAGACGAAGTCCTCGTGGGGCATGGTGACGAGGCACTCGTGCAGGACTGTGAGTCCGCCCGCCCCGGAGTCGAAGATGCCGATCGGCCGCCCGTCCACAGAATGATTCTACGAGTGCCCGTGGACCGCGCCGTGGCGCTCTTCTACTACCTTAGGGCCCGTGCTCGAGCTCTGGGACGCGCAGGACGCCTTCGCGCGGGTGGAGGATTATCTTCGTCAGAGCGAGTTCTTCGGCGGGGACCAGCTCGCCGACGTATTCCTCGGCTACGGCCTCTCGCAGATCCTCCGTCGCGATGCGACCCCGCCCCTGCCGGACGAGCCGTGCCGGCTGCCGCTCGCCGCGTGCAGGATCCGTCCTTCGACCGAGCGGAGCGATGGGACCGGAGGTTTTCGCATCGGCGCCTGGCGCCGCTCGTGGACCGACGCCGGCTACGCAGCTGCGATCGAGGCGGTGCAGGATGCGATCGCACGCGGGGACGTCTACCAGGTGAATCTCGTCCAGCACCTGTCTGCGCCCTTCGAGGGGGATCCAGCAAGCCTGGCCGCCCGGCTGGCGCCGCTGGCACCGCTCCACGGCGAGCCACTACTCGGCAGCGGGTGGGCGATCGTGTCGGCCTCCCCCGAGCTCTTCCTCGCCCGGCGCGGCCGCCACCTCTGGACGAAGCCGATCAAGGGAACGCGCCCGCTCGGCTCCACGGGCGAGCTTGCGGCATCCGAGAAAGACACCGCCGAGCACGTCATGATTGTCGACCTGGAGCGGAACGACCTCTCGCGGGTCTGCGAGCCCGGGAGCATTCGCTGGCCGGAGCTGCTCGAAGAGCATCGACTCGCGGGGGTCTCGCACCTCGTGTCGACGGTCAAGGGCCGTCTGCGAGAGGGCGTCGGCCTGGCGGAGATACTCGCGGCGACCTTTCCGGGCGGCTCGATCACGGGTGCACCGAAGATCGCGGCCGTCGACCACATCGCGCGACTCGAGCCCGTCGGGCGCGGGGCGTCGATGGGAGCAATCGGCCGGATTTATCCGAACGGCGACTTCGACCTGGCGCTGACGATCCGGACGTTCGCAGTCGCGGAGGGCCGCATCCATCTCTGGGTCGGCGGCGGCATCGTCTGGGACTCGGAGACCGAGGCCGAGATCGAGGAGTCCTGGGTGAAGGCACGCCCCCTCCTCGCGGCGATCGGCGCGCCGTTGCCCGAGCCGGCGCTCGCATGACGCTTCTCGCACTCGCGGTCCGAGGCCGCGGCGTTGTCGATCCGGAGGAGCCCGTCCTCCATGCCGACGACGAGGGCTTGATCCGGGGCCGCGCGGCCTTCGAGACAACGCGGGTCTACAACGGCCGCCCTTTCAAGCTGGACGAGCATCTCGACCGCCTGGCCGGCTCGGCGGCTCGCATCGGACTGCCCGAGGTCGACCGCGACGAGTGCCACTCGCTTGCCGTCACCGCCCTGGAAACGGCCGACGTCCCCGATTGCGCCCTGCGGCTCTACTGGACGGCCGGGCGGGAGGGCGTCGGTGAGCCTACGGCGCTCGCGCTCGTGAGCTCGCTTCCAGAGGACCTCGAGCAGCGCCGGCGGGAGGGCATCAGGATGATCTCGCTGCCTCTCGGGCTCGAGGCCGACCTGCGTGCCGTCGCCCCGTGGCTCCTCGGCGGAGTGAAGTCGACGAGCTACGCCGTCAATATGGCCGCAGAGGCCGAGGCACGCCGCAGGGGAGCCGACGACGCGGTCTTCCTGGCGAGCGGCGACGTCGTCCTCGAAGGTCCTGTGACCAACGTCTGGTGGCGGCGGGAGCGCGCCCTCTATACCCCCGCCCTCGAGCTCGGCATCCTCGCGGGCGTGACACGGGCGACGCTGATCGCGGGAGCGGGCAAGCTCGGCTACGAGGTCCGGGAAGGTGCCTTTCCCCTCGAGCTCCTGGCGGGCTCCGAGGAGGCGTTCACCTCCTCGTCGATCCGGGAGGTCATGCCTGTCGTCGAGCTGGACGGCTCGTCCCTCGGGTCAGGCATTCCAGGCCCGGCCGCCAAGGAACTCCAGGAGGCACTGCGTCGCGAGGCATCGTTAGGCTAGACGCGATGCGGGTTCTCTCCATCGTCCACGGGCCTGACTCCAAGGCGGGCGTCTTCGGCGAGACCGTGCGGGACGCGGGCCACGAGCTCCACCAGGCGAACTACGCGGGCGAGCAGCCGCCCTCGCACCCGGTCGCCGAGTACGACGCGGCCATGATCTTCGGCGGCTCGATGAACGCGCACGAGGAGGAGACGCACCCCTGGCTCCGGCCCGAGAAGGAGGCGATCGGAGAGCTCCTCGAGGCGGGTGTGCCGACGTTCGGCGTCTGCCTCGGCAGCCAGCTGGTCGCCGAGGTGGCGGGCGGCATGGTGAGCCGGGTCACGGTGCCCGAGATCGGCTGGTTCGAGGTCGAGCTCGCACCCGACGCTGCCCGGGACCCCGTCTTCGGCCCGCTGCCCGAGCGCTTCACCGCCTTCCAGTGGCACAGCTACCAGTCGACGCTCCCACCCGGTGCCGTCGAGCTGGCGCGCAACTCCAGCTGCCTCCAGGGCTATCGCGTCGGTGAGTCGGTCTGGGGCGCGCAGTTCCATTGCGAGGTGACTCGACCGATCGTCGAGACGTGGATCAGCCACTCCGGGTCGGATCCCGGCGCGGTCGAGCTCGGACTCGACCCCGACAGGACACGGAGAGAGCTTGCAGAGCGGATCGACGAGTGGAAGGTGCTCGGCCGCCGGCTGTCCAGCGCCTTCGTGACGTACGTCGAGGAGCGCGCCGCCGCTCCTGCCGGCGCTTGACTCCGGTCTCCTACCGCTGCCTGTCCCAAGAAGACGTCGTCGAGGCGGGAGGTCTCGACATGGACGCCTGCCTCGAGGTGATCGGGGCGACGCTCGTCCTGCACCATCGCGGAGAGACCGTCTCTCCCAAGAAGGCGGTCATTCACTGGGGCGACGATCTCGATAGCGACGAGAAGCTCGGCCGGATCATGGCGATGCCTGCGTACGTCGGCGGCAACACCCGCATGGCGGGCCTCAAGTGGATTCCGAGCGTGCCGCAGAACCCCGCGCGCGGGCTACCGCGCGGCATCGGGGTCATCCTCCTCTCCGACCCGGAGACCGGGCTGCCCGTCGCTTTCATGGACGGAACGGTCGTCTCGGCGATGCGCACCGGAGCCGTCTCCGGAGTCGCAGCGCGGGCGCTGGCGCGCGACGGAGCCCGCGTCCTCGGGCTACTCGGCGCCGGCGTCCAGGCCCGGACGCAGCTGATGGCGCTCGAGCGGACGCTCCCGGCCCTCGAGGAGATCCGGATCTACGACCCGGCAGCCGGCAAGGCGGATGAGCTGGCGACCGCCCGCTCGGACGGTCCCTCGCGCCGAGCGGTTGCGAGCGCCGAGGAGGCCGTGCGCGGAGCCGACGTCCTCGTGCCCGCCACGATGGCGGCTGAGCCGTTCATCCCGGCGACCTGGCTCGGGCCGGGGACGCTCGTCCTCTCGGTCTCCTCGCTCGACCTCGCCGTGGACGTGATCGAAGCCGCCCACTTGGTCGTCGCGGACGACGTCGCCCACGAGACCGGCCATGCTTCGCGCCCGCTCGCCCGCGCGGAGGCGGCCGGCGTGCTCGACCGGGACGCCGTCGTCCCGCTCGGCGCGATCCTCGCTGGAGCTCATCCTGGCCGGACCTCTGACGAAGAGCTGATCGTCGTCTCGCCGATCGGTCTGGGCATCGAGGACGTCGCCTGGGCGACGCACGTCTTTCGCCGGGCCGAGGAACTCGGCCTCGGCACCGAGCAGCGGCTATGGGACGAGCCAGTCTGGCTCTAGTTGGCTAGGAGGGTTTGACGAAACGCAGCAGTGCCGTCGGGCCGCGCTGCTCGCCCCGAGGCGGCGTCCTCAGTCGCTTCGATAGCGCTGCTATCGGCGCTCCCTGCGTCCTTGCCTCGGAACGACCAGCGCACCCCGGCGACGAGCGACGTTTCACCAATCCCTCCTAGGTCGAAACGTGCAGCGGCGACCGGGAACCAAGGAAGCCTTCCGACTGTCTAATCAGCATGCGAGGCCGCTTCGGAATTCTCTTCACGCTCGCGGCCGCATCGGCGTCGCTGTTTCTGGCAGCCTGTGGCAGCGGCGGATCCGCGGCACCGGATGGGGCGCCTGACTCATCCCCGTGGCAGGCGGTTCCGGCGAGTCCGCTGAGCCCTCGCACGGGAGCGCTCGGGCTCTGGACCGGAAGCGAGGTTCTACTCATCGGCGGCAGCGACGCGGCCCCCTGCCCCCCTAGTGCCTCCTGTGTCCCCCCTGACGTGCCCCCGCTCGCGGATGGCGCCGCCTTCGATCCGCAGACCCGTACGTGGCGCCGGATCGCCGACGCTCCGGTGCCCTTCGAGTGGGCCCAAGCTGTAGTCATCCGGACGACCGCGTACCTCTGGATCCCCGGAAGCCCAGGCAGACCGAACGCAGAGAGCGCCTTCCTCGCATATCGCCCTCGGGAAGACCGCTGGCAGGAGCTTCCCTTACCGGCAGGCGACTCCGACCGCTTCGCAGGCATCGTGGAGGCAGGCGACAGGGTCGTCGCGTATACGGGCACCGATGAGCAGCGCGAGCAGCCGGATCTCGTCTTCGACCCGGCCACACGCTCCTGGAGCAAGCTTCCGCCTGATCCGCTCTCGCCGTCGTTCGATCGCTCGATGGCCTGGAGCGGCCAGGAGCTCCTTCTCTTCGACCACGAGCTCGTCCCCAACCCCGGCTCCGAGAAGCCGTCCCTCACGCGCGCCGCCGCGCTCGACCTCGAGAGCGGTTCATGGCGGCGGCTGCCCGACTCCGAGATCCTCGCCTCGGGACCCTGGGTGATCGACGACGGGCGTCTGATCAACCCTATGCTCGGCGGCGCCGACGGCGGCGACACCAACAACTGGGGTCGCACCTATCCCTACGGCGGCATCCTCGAACCTGCAAGCGGTAGGTGGTCAGCGCTTCCCAACCCGCCCGACGGCGAGGAAGACTTCGCGAGCGGCGTCCTCACCGAGTCCCTCGGCCATTACTTCGGCTACCGCGGCTGGATCCTCGACGCGGCCACCGACACATGGATTCAGGTACCGCCGCTCGACACCGGCGAGCTCGTCACCGAAAGGACCGTCGTCCCAGCCGGCTCCGACCTGCTTGTTTTCGGTGGCGCGCGCTGGAAGTCCCAGAGCTTCGATGCCACGCTTCTCGACGACGCGTGGATCTGGTCCCCTCGAGCGAGTTAGATCAGGCTTCGGGCCCGAGGCGAGTTGCGCGAGCCCGAGCGTCTTCCTCCATCGTGTCTAAGGCCCTTTGGTCAGATAGGCGGCGGTGATACCGCCGTCGACAACGAACTCCGTCGCGGTCATGTAGGAGGAGAGGTCGCTCGCTAGGAAAAGCGCGGCCTTGGCGATGTCCTCGGGCTCCGCAAAGCGGCCCAGAGGAATGTGGTTCAGGCGGTTCTCACGCCGCTCATCGTCCTTCAGAAGCTGCTCGAGGAGCGGCGTCTTAACCGGGCCGGGGCAGAGGGCGTTCGCCCTGATGCCTTGCGGCGCGTACTGGACGGCCATCTCCCGCGTCATCGAGAGGACGCCTCCCTTCGACGCCGAGTAGGCGATCTGCGGGTTCGCGGCGCCCATCAGCGCCACGAAGGAGGCGACGTTGATGATCGACCCGCCCCCAAACTCGACCAGCTTCGGGATCGCGTACCGGCAGCAGAGGAAGACGCCTTTGAGGTTGATGTCGATCGTTTTTCGCCAGACCTCGAGCGGCGTGTCGACAGGGCTCGTGTCGTCCGGGTGCATGATCCCGGCGTTGTGGTAGCTGACGTCGAGTCGTCCAAAGCGCTCGACGGCCTGGTCGAAGAGGGCGCGCACTTGGTCGTCGTCCGAGACGTCTCCAGGCAAGAAGGCAGCCTCGCCCCCCACTTCCTCGACAAGCCGAACGGTCTCCCGGCCGCCCTCCTCGTCCATGTCGGTGACAAGGATCTTCCCGCCCTCGCGCGCAAAGAGGATCGATGCGGCGCGGCCGAGGCCGCCACCCGAGCCTGTGATCAGGCACACCTTTCCGTCGAGCAACATGGGCGCCTAGCCTAATCGAGAGCGCGCCGCGACCACTCGTGCCACGAGCCCTCGTAGTTCTCGGCCTCGAACCCGGCGGCCCGGAGCGCCACGGCCGCGAACGCGGAACGCTGGCCGGAGTGGCAATAAGTGACGAGCTCGAGCTCCGGATCGACGCCGCGGTCGCGAAGGAGCGCGAGCAAGGTTTCGCGGTCGTGTGGCCGCCCTTCCCCGGCGAAGAGCTCCTCCCAGTCGAGGTGGACGGCTCCAGGAATATGGCCCTGACGGGGATCGCACGGGTAGCCGGCGTTCCCCTCGTACTCCTCCCGGGTCCGAACGTCGACGACCGCGACCCTGCCTTCGTCCAGGCGGCGAAGCAGCTCGTCGCCGGTCACGCACCGACCTCCGCGAGCAGCGCGCGGAGGCTTGCCAGGAATGCTCCTGGCCGCTCGAGCGGCGAGAGATGGCCCGACTCCGGAATCGTGACGAGCTTCGCACCTGCGATCCCCGAGGCGATTGCCGCCGCCTCGTGCGGGGGCGTCAGCTCGTCGTTCTCGCCCACGACGACGAGGGTCGGCACGTCGATGGTCGGCAGAGTGGGCCGCGAGTCGGGGCGATCCCGAATAGCTTCGAGGCACGTGACGAGATCGTCTTGGCTTCGATCGAGTGCGATCGAGCGCGCCAGCGCCACCACCTCGGGCTCCGCTGCGGGCGAAAAGAGCTTCGGCTCCATCTCCCCCCAGAGGCCGACGGCGCCGTGCTCGCGGATCAGCTCGATCGTCCGCTCCCTCCCGGCGCGCCCCTCGTCCGTCTCCGGGCCAGCGCGCGTATCGGAGAGAACAAGGCCGGAGATGCGCTCGGGCGCCTGACGCCAGAGCTCGAACGCGAGGTAGCCGCCCATCGAGACCCCGACCGGGACGATCTCGCCTTCGACCAGGCCGAGGACTGCGGCCGCCCAGCCGGACAGCGTTCGCCCGCCACCCTCGGGCGGCAGGGTCGGGGCGACGACGGCGACCTCTCCGAGCTCGGACCGGGTCTCGTCCCACATGCGTGCGTCGAGCGGGAACGCGTGGAGAAGGAGCGCCGTGAAGCCCCGAAGGGGCGCATTCATGCGGTTGCGAGAAGCTCGATCTCGGCCCGAACCGACGGCCGCTCGGCGACGCGGTCCCGCCAGTCCGCAAGCGACGGGTACTCAGCGAGGTCGAGCCCCAGTCGAGTCTCGATGCGCAGGATCCACGGCAGATAGCCGACGTCGGCGAGTCCGTAATCGGCTCCGGTCAGGAACGGCTGCGACTCGAGGATCCCATCGAGCTTGGCGAGCTCCTTCCGGAGGCGCTCCTCCGATGCTCCCGGCCGGTCCTTGAGCAGGTCGTAGTAGGGATCGGAGAGGTCGTCAAACCGTTCGAGGAGGAGGCGTGCGAGCGCCCGCGCGGCGGCGTCGGCGGGCCAGAGGGGCGGCTCCGGGAAGCGCTCCTCCAGGTACTCCATGATCACCCTCGACTCTGGCAGCACGAGGCCCTCGTCCTCCTCGAGCACCGGCACACGGCCCGCCGAATTCTTGCGGTAGATCCAGGCCGGCCGGTCGTCGAGGTCGACCTCGACAGGCTCGTACGGCACAGCCTTCTCGGCGAGGAGGATCCGCACGCGCGCGCAGTACGGGCAGCGGGCGGCATCGTAGAGCGTCAGCACCTCTGCGATGCTAGCGATATGCCCTGGCGCCCGGCCCCGCCCCGGCCTCCTGCCGTGGCCGCGAACGCCATGGTCGCCACGAGCCAGCCGCTCGCCACGCGGGCCGGACTCCGAGCGCTCGAGCGCGGTGGGAACGCGGTCGACGCAGCCCTGGCGGCTGCCGGGATGCTCTGCGTCGCCGAGCCGATGTCGACGGGAGTCGGCGGGGATACCTTCGCAATCGTCTGGCGGGACGGCAAGGCGATCGGCCTCGACGCCGCCGGGCCGGCTCCGGCCACCGCCGACTCCCTGGAGCCGGTCGAGCATGGCCCCCGGTCCGTCACGGTCCCGGGCGCGGTCGCGGGCTGGGCCGCGCTCGCGGAGCGGTTCGGCCGTCTTCGGCTCGACGCCTGTCTCTCGGATGCAGTCGACGCAGCGGACCGCGGCGTCGCGACGGGAATGGTGACAGCTCGCGCCTGGGAGAAGGCCGGGAGCCCTCCAGAGTTCCCAGAACCGCCCGCGCCCGGCGGTCGCTTCCGCCTCCCCGAGCTCGCTCGGACACTGCGCCTGATCGCCGAGGAAGGATCGCCCGCGATCTACGAGGGCAAGTTGGCTAGGGCGATCGCGGACGCGAGCTGGCTCGAGGAGGAGGATCTCGCCGGCTACGAAGCTCGCTGGGTCGAGCCCCTGCGAATCCGCTACCGGGACGTCACCGTGCTCGAGCTCCCGCCGCCGACGCAGGGCGTCGCAGCCCTCGAGGGGCTCGGGCTGCTCGACCTCGGCGAGGCGACCCTCGCAGATCAAATCGAGTGCGTGCGCTTGGCTCTCGCCGACGCTCTGGCGCACGTCCGAGACGGTGCCGACGTGTCTCCCCTCCTCGAGGGTGCGTTCCTCGAGCGCCGCCGTGGGGAGTCGGTCACCACTGTCGCCGAGCCGCTCGGCAGCACGGTCTACCTCTGCGTCGTGGACGAGGACGGCATGGCCGTCTCCTTCATCCAGAGCCTTTACGACCACTTCGGCTCGCAAGTGGTAGCGCCCGGTACGGGGATCGTCCTCCAGAACCGCGGCGCCGGCTTCGACGTGTCCGGTCGCGTCGAGCCCGGGCGCCGACCTTTCCACACGATCATCCCGGGCCTGCTCCTCCGGGATGGGGGCCTCCTCGGGCCCTTCGGCGTCATGGGCGCGTTCATGCAGGCGCAGGGCCACGTCCAGCTCGTTTCGGGGCTCATCGACGAGGGCCTCGATCCCCAGGCCGCGATCGAACGCCCCCGCTTCCGGGTTCGCGACGATGCGGTACATCTGGAGGAGGGCCTCTGGGAGCGCGCCGGAGAGCTCGAGGGCCGCGGCTTCAGGGTCGTGAAGAGCCGGGAGCCGGACTTTGGCGGCGCTCAGGCGATCGTCGTCCAGGGTGACGCGCTGCTGGGCGGCTCCGATCCGCGGAAGGACGGCTACGCCGCCGGGTTCTAACGCTCGATGAAGATCGCGTCGTCGCGAGCGACCGCTTGCTCGTAGCCGCCCTCGGCGGCCGGAATGCCGAAGAGATCTGCGATCTGGACGATCAGCTCGCTCGCCGGCGGAAGGTCGGCCGGGTTGGCCGCCGTTCGCGCCGTGGCGCGGATCGCCTCGGCATCGGCGCCGGTCATCCGTGCCATGAGGCGCGGATTCGCGCCCAGCGCGATCACCTCGCCGGGCGGAAGCGGCCCGTGGAACTCCGGTACCGAGA
>DATLQD010000132.1:0-3655 GCA_035535315.1 Gaiellaceae bacterium | reverse complement strand
GCGCCGACTGAGGACGCGATCGTCGTCGCGGAGGAGCTCGCCCGTCGCTTCGGCCTCCCGAAGTGGCGCTACACGAACTCGGGCTCCGAAGCGACGATGGACGCGATCCGGATCGCCCGCGGCGCAACCGGCCGCGACACGATCGTGAAAATCTTCGGCTCGTACCACGGCCACCACGACTACGTGATGGTCTCGATCGGCGTCCCCTACGAGAACGTCGGCGACCGCGAGGACTACGCGTCGCTCCCCTACGGCGCCGGGGTTCCGCAGACCGTCGCAGACCTGACGATCCCTGTCCCGTTCAACGACGCCGAGGCAATGGAACGGCGGATCGAGCGCCTCGTCGAGGAAGGACGACCGCCGGCCTGCGTGATCATGGAGCCGGCGATGATGAACCTCGGGGTCATCCTCCCCGAGCCAGGCTACCTCGAGGCCGTCCGCGAGCTCACGCGCAAGCACGGGATCGTCCTCATCTTCGACGAGGTGAAGACGGGCCTCTGCATCGCCTCCGGCGGCGCGACCGAGCGGTTCGGCGTTCGGCCGGACATGGTGACGCTCGCGAAAACGCTCGGCGGAGGCCTTCCGTCCGGCGCGATCGGGGGAACCGCGGAGGTCTTCGACGTCGTTGAGAGCGAGAGGGTCTACCAGGTCGGCACGTACAACGGGAACCCGCTGACGATGGCGGCTGCTAGGGCGAGCCTGCTCGAGATACTCACGCCGAACGCCTACGCGCATCTGGACGCTCTCAACGAGGCAATCGTGACCGGCTGTGAGGCCGTGATCGAGCGCTACCGCCTCCCTGGTTACGCGGTCGGGGTCGGCGCGAAGGGCTGCGTGACCTTCGCGCCGGCGCGGATCGTCGACTACGAGACCTACAAGGCACACCAGGACGGCGAGCTCTGCGACCTCGCCTGGCTCTACAACATGAACCGCGGGGTCTTCATGACGCCCGGCCGGGAGGAGGAGTGGACGCTCTCGGTCGCCCACGCGACCGAGGACTGCGCCGCGTTCGTCGCAGCCTTTGAGGAGATGGCGGCCGACCTCACGGCTTAGTGCGACCGCCGACTTACTGCGTCGCGCACAAAGCGGGTCATCACAACTCAACTCCCGGCATCTCGCTCGGCGGAACCTGACCGTGTCGGCGCACGCTACGAAGAATGCGATGGCATGTGGCCTACAACGGTGGATCTAAGGCTCACGTCCGAGCCCTTGCCACCCAGGCGTCGATGCTCTGTTCCCGTCCGCGTAACTCCAGCGTCCGCCGTTCGAGCCCCGTCGTCTCGAAGCCGCCCGCGGTGGCCGCTTCGGCGCTGATCAGGATCTCACCCGCCTGGGCGAGACCCGTAAGCCGCGCGGCCGTATTGACCGCGTCGCCCAAGGCCGTAAAGTCTCTGGCATCGCCTTCCCCGACGGTGCCCACGAAGGACCTGCCGGTGTGGACCCCGACGCCGACCGGAATCCAAGGCTCTGGCCCGTCGTTACCGGTCTGCTCGAGTAGGCCCCGTGCGGCTGCAATCGCGTCTGCCGCATGATCGCTCCCGGCGAAGCCGGGGATGAAGAGCGCGACTGCTCCGTCGCCCAGGAACTTGTCGACAATGCCATCTCTCTCATCAATGACCCCCGCCGCGGCCCCGTAGAAGCGCGCCATCAAGCGCGAGAACTCCTCCGGCAGCATGCGCTCGGCGATGGCCGTCGATCCACGGACGTCCACAAACAGCACCGAGATCTCGATCTCAGCGCCCCCGGGATGCTTGTGAACGGAGCGTATGCACCACTTGCAGAGCCGTCGGTTCAGTGGCGAGGGGCCGTAGGCGATAGCCCGCATCAGAATGCCGCCGGGCCCAGCGAAAGGGGCGTTGCAGAGCTTGCAGCGCGGTGGCGATGGCAGCGCCCCCCAGATTCGTCGCATACGCTGGAGGCGAGGAAGGTCGCCGGTCAGCATCCGTTTCCACATTTCCTCAAGCGTCAGCTTGGCCACAGGCTTGGACGCTACATGCGATAACCGGTCTGGCGTTCGAGGCGTTCTGGGGTAGTAATCGGAGTTGCACGCCGAGGCGTCGACCGAGGAGGTCCGCTCCACCGCCTGCCACGTAGTTGGCCGCTACGATCGTCGTCGCGAATGCCGCGCGACAAGGGAGCAGGAAGCAGCCGGAAGAGGTACGTCGCGCTGTTACGCGGGATCAACCTCGGCGGGCACAACAAGGTGTCGATGCCCGACCTGCGAGCGCTTTTCGCCAGCCTCGGAGCCGAAGACGTCGAGACGTATGTGCAAAGCGGCAACGTCATCTTCAAGAGTGCCGAGGGCGCCGGGAAACTGACCGAAGCCATCGAGAAGAGCATTCGCCGCGACTTTGGGCTCAGCGTGACCGTCCTCTTACGCACGCGGCCACAGCTGGCCAAGGTGCATGCCGGCAACCCGTTCGCCAAAAGCAGGAAGGAGTCGACGAGGCTCCACGTCACGTTCCTGGCTGAAAAGCCAGACGCCGCCCGCGTGCGTGAGCTCGATCCCGAACGCGCCAAACCGGACGAGTTCAAGGTCGTCGGACAAGAGATCTACCTCCACTGCCCGAACGGCTACGGCAGGTCGAAGCTCACCAATGCCTATTTCGAGAAGCAACTGGGCGTCGCGGCCACCACCCGGAACTGGAAGACGGTCACGAAGCTCGCTGAGCTCGTGAGCGCCTGACGCTTCTCGGCTTCGCGTGTGTCCTCCCGCTCACTGGTTCGGCCGTCCGCCCGACTCGCCGAAGCGGAAGCAGGAGACGACGTGGTCGTTCACCAGGCCAGTGGCCTGCATGAACGCGTAGCAGACCGTCGGGCCGACGAAGCGGAAGCCGCGCCGCTTCAGGTCGCGGCTCATCGCGCGGGACTCGGCCGTCTCCGCCGGTATCTCGCCAAGCGTGCGCCAGCGCCCGACCAGGGGCTCGCCCCCCACGAACCCCCAGAGGTAGGCGTCCAGGCTCCCGAGCTCCTCCTGAACGGCGAGGACGCAGCGGGCATTGATGATCGCCGACTCGACCTTGAGCCGGTTGCGGACGATGCTCGGGTCGCCAAGTAGCCGCTCGACGTCGGCCGGCCCGAGGCGCGCGACCGCGGTGGCGTCGAAGCCTGCGAACGCGCTGCGGTAGCCCTCTCGCTTCCGCAGGATCGTCGCCCAAGAAAGGCCCGCTTGCGCGCCTTCCAGCGTCAGCATCTCGTAAAGGTGGCTGTCCTCGTGTGAGGGGACGCCCCACTCCTCGTCGTGGTAGGCCGCGTAGAGCGGATCGCCCGCGGGCACCCATTCGCAGCGGATCTGCACGGTATGCGGAGGCTAACCTAGGGGGCGAAGAGCGTGAGCTCGGGCTCGCGCTCGCCCCGCAGCAGCTCGAGGTCGACCTCGGCGCAGCGAATCTCACGTGCTTCCGCGAGCGTGACTGCCTGCGGGCGGAACCGCTGTGCGACCAGGAGACCGCGGCAGCCCGCCGTCGCCGGGTCGAGCCGGATTCGCTCCAGGTAGCGGCAGAGCTGCTCGACCGCCTCGATCGTCCCCATGCGCTTCACCTCGACTGCGAGCCAGCCCCCTTCGCCGTCGCGGCACATGAGGTCGACGGGGCCGATGTCCGTCGGCCACTCGCGGCGAACGAGCCGAATCCCTTCCCCGAGCGCAGCCGGTCGT
>DATLQD010000131.1:0-24710 GCA_035535315.1 Gaiellaceae bacterium | reverse complement strand
CAAGCGCCTTGACGCCGGTCGTCCCGACGTCGAGGCCGACGAGTGCAGTCACTCGCCCCCGAGCGCTCCGTAGACGAGCTCGTACGCCCGCACCGCGTCCTTTCGCATCTGCGCCTTCCTGAGCTCTCCGTCATCGATCTTGGCAGCGATCCCATCGATGAAGCGCCAGTGCAGGACGGAGCGGCGCACGGCGGCGACCGCGTCCTCGGTGTACGGGTAGAGATCGAAGCCGAGCCGCTCGCCGTTTTGCCCGTAACCGGCCCGCCGAAACTCGATCGCCAACTCGAGCGTCTCCATGAACGCGGTCGCCCCGACCATGTTGTCGTCGTCGAACGTGCCCCAGCCGGAGTTTGCATGTTGGTGCCCGAGCAGGCCCTCCGCCGCGAGGAGCGCTGCGTACTCCGCCAGGTTTTCCCCGTTCATGATCAGGTGCTGCCAGTCCATGTTGACCTTCACGTTGTCGAGTCCCTGCGCCCGCAGCTTGTGGATGACATGGAGGGTCATGCCGACGTTGCCCATCATGATCTTCATCGCCGGCTCGGAGTTCTTGTGCTCGAGGAAGAGCAGGATGCCGTGCTCCTTGCACCGCTGCGCGGCCTGGCCGATCCCGTCGACGAGCCACTCCCAGCTCTCCTTGTACGGAGTCTGGAACGGGTAGTTGTAGCCCTCGATCCCGGGCCAGATGATGAAGTGGGCTCCGAGCGTGCCGGAGAAGTCGATCGCGGCCAGCGTCCGCTTCACTGCCTCGTCGCGCGTCGCAGGATCCGGAGACACGAGGCCACCGCGACTGAACCGCGGGTCGAGGTGGAGCCCGGTCGCCATGCAGTAGACGTCGTGGCCGCCGAGCACCGCCCGCACGGACTCGAGGTTGTCCTCGTTCAGCTCCTGCGGGTAGTGGAACTCGTAGCCGTCAACTAGATCGCCGAGCCCTTCTACCGCTCGCCGAACGCGGTCCGCGGTCGACTCGGCTGCATATTCGGGCTTGTAGCCGCCGGGAACGAACCGTGTGACCATCGGGCCGAGCGCCCAGATGCCCAGACTCGTCTTCAGGCCGTTGCTCATGTCCCTCCTCGGTAGTCGCCCAGGATGGTGGTGAACTCGATCAGGTTCCCGAAGGGGTCGCGAGAGAAGAAGCGCGGTCGGTTCGGGATCGGCTCCTGGTCGGTTATCTCGAAGCCCGCCTGTTCGAGGCGGGCGCGCATTTCGTCCAGCTCGTCGACCTCCAGGCAGAAATGCCGCCTCGCGCGCGGATCCGGCGCGACCTCATCGGGCAGGAAGTGAAGCTCCAGCTCGTGTGCACCCGCGCCGAACCAGACGAGCTCGAGGTGCGCGATCGTCGCAGGGACGGGCTTCTCACTCAGGCCGAGCAGCTCGCCGTAGAAGGCGCGAACGTCGTCCTGCCGACCCCGCGGGTAGGGCAACGACACGTGCTGGAGCCTGTGCACCGTGAGCGACGCTAGCCCACTGTTGACAGCAATTGCAAGAACGCCGTAGGTTCTTCGTACCTTCGTGAAGCCTTCCGCGCGAAAACGAAAGCTTCTTGCGTGAGCGCTCCCCCGGCCTCCGTGAGCGAGCTGATCGACGAACTTCGGGAGGCCGTCGACCCGGAAGCCGTCTCCACCGACCCTGCTCATCTGGACGAATGTTCCGCGGATGCGTACTGGAAGGCGATCGCAGCGCGAGCCGCCGGAGAACCGCTCGGGCGACCCGACGTCGTCGTGAGCCCGTCCTCCGAGCAGGAGATCGCGGCGATCGTACGGATCGCAAACGACCGCCGGATGCCCGTCGTCCCGCGCGGAGGCGGATCGGGAACACAGGGCGGCGCAGTTCCCATCGCCGGCGGCATCGTGCTCGACCTGGGCCGGCTCAACCGGATTCTTGCCGTCGACGAGGAGTCCCTGACGGTGACTGCGGAGGCCGGGGTGAACGGGAAGCGCCTCGAGAACGAGCTGAACGAACGCGGGCTCATGCTCCCGCACTATCCGGCGTCGGCAGAGTGGGCGACCGTCGGTGGCTACGTCGCCGCGCGCGGCTCGGGCGTCCTGTCGACCCGCTACGGAAAGATCGAGGACCTCGTCCTCTCGCTCGGGGTCGTGACGCCGACAGGCGAGCCGATCGAGACGCTCCCGGTTCCACGGCACGCCGCCGGCCCGGAGCTGACCCAGCTTTTCATCGGATCGGAAGGGACACTCGGCGTCGTCACGCGAGCGACGCTCCAGCTTGCCCGCGTCCCCGCCCACCGCCGCTTCGAGGCAGTCACCTTCCCCGCCATCGAGCCCGGGTTCGCAGCCGTGCGCGAAGCTCTTGCACTCGGGCTTCGCCCCTCGGTCGTTCGACTCTACGACGAGCTGGCGACGCGGACGACGCTGGGGCCGGTCGTCGAGCGCGAACTGGACGGGGTCTGCACACTTCTCTGCTTCGAAGGCGAGTCGCCCGTTGCGGACGCAGAGGCAGAGGTGTTTCTCGGGCTCGCACGCCTGGCTGGAGCCGAGGTGCTCGAACCCGGGCTCGGCGAGCTCTGGTGGGAACGTCGCTATGACTTCTACCACCCGCCCCACCACCCCGAGCTGCCTGCGGTGTGGGGGACAGTCGAGGCCACGGCGACGTACGCGCGCCTGCTCGACGTCTACCGCGCGGTTCGCGCCGCGGTCGAGCCGTACGAGCGAAGCGCGGGTCTCAAGCTGAAGACGCACTTCAGCCACTGGTATCCCTGGGGCGCCATGATGTACGGCCGCTTCGTGATTCCGGACGGCGGCCCTGATGCTGTCGAGCTCCACGATGCGCTCTGGGACGACGCCGTCGACGCAATTCTGGCTGCGGGCGGTGTCATGAACGACCACCACGGGGTGGGTCTCAAGCTCGGGCACCACATGCAAGCGCAGTGGGGAGCCGCGTTTGAGAGCCTGCGCAGGATCAAAGCGGCGCTCGATCCCAACGGGATCATGAATCCGGGAAAGCTCGGCCTGTAAGCGGACGAAAGCGAGGAGGGACGATGGCGCTCAAGGTGGCGATGCACAACTGGATGCGGCCCGAGCCGATCGAGACGACGATCGCGCGGCTCGCCCGCTCCGGGTATGACGGAATCGAGATCTCGGGAGAGCCCGCGGTCTATGACGCGGGACACGTTCGCTCGTTGCTCGACGAGCACGAGCTGGAGTGCTGGGGAGCGGTGACGCTCATGGTGGGTGGCCGCGACCTTCTGCACGAGGACAACTACGTCCGCATCGGAAGCATCCAGTACGTCAAGGACACGATCGACATGATCGCGGCGCTCGGCGGGAAGATCCTTACGGTCGTCCCCTCGACGGTCGGCAAGGTCGTCCCGATGGGGTCGCCCGAGGACGAATGGAAGTGGGCGATCGAGAGCCTGAAGCAGTGCCAGGCGCACGCGGAGGAGAAGGGCGTCCGCCTCGGACTCGAGCCGCTCAATCGCTTCGAGACGTATTTCCTGAACCGCGGCGACCAGGCGCTCGCGCTCGCCGAAGACGTGGGCGGGAACTGCGGCGTTTGCCTCGACATCTTCCACATGAACATCGAGGAGGCCGACTGGGCGGAGGCGATTCGCGCGGCCGGGGACAACCTGGTCGACTTCCACGTCGCCGACAACAACCGCATGCCGCCTGGGCAGGGCGCGCTCGACTGGGGAGCGATCGTGAGAGAGCTGGAGGCAGTCGGCTACGACGCCTATCTGACGGTCGAGTTCGTCGCGACCGTCGACCGCAGCCGCATCTCGGAGCGGAAGGAGATCGGGGACGCATCGGAGGCGGAGGCTAGCGTCGGCCTGGAGCAGTTCCTGCGCGACCACGGCACGGGCGCGGTCCCCGAGAGCCTCTACGACCAGTACGTACAGGAGTCCATCGACGTGCTGCGCCAGCACATCGGTGCCGCAAACGTCGGGAGCACCGCCTGACCGAGCCCGCATCTCACCCCCCGCGCATCGCGCTGATCGGCACCCTCGACACAAAGGGGGAGGAGATTGCGTACGTTCGCGACCGGCTCCGTGCCCTCGGCACCGAGCCGGTCGTCGTCGACTCGGGCATCCTCGGCGAGCCGCACGGCGTCGAGCCGGACGTCACGCGCGAGCAGGTGGCCGACGAGGCCGGGCGGACGCTCGCGGCGATCCGCGCGGCCGGCAGCCGTGGAGCGGCAGTGGAGCTCATGGAGCAAGGCGTTCGTGCGGTGTGCCTGCGGCTGTGGCTCGAGGGCCGCCTCGATGGAGCACTCTGTCTCGGCGGCGCCGAGGGCGCGATCCTCGGCGCCGGCGCGATGCAGGCGCTGCCGGTCGGCGTCCCAAAGGTGATCGTGTCCCCGGCCGCCTCGGGCCAGCGTTCGTTTGCGCCGTTCGTGGGTGAAAGCGACGTCCTCGTCATGCACTCGGTCGTCGACATCCTCGGCCTGAACCCGATCGCCCGCACGGTTTTCGACAATGCCGCCGCGGCGGTCGCCGGCATGGCGCTGAATGCCGGGCGGCCGGTCGAGAACCTCGGCGGGCGAAGCGTCGGCATCACGATGCTGGGCCACACGACGCCCGCGGTGATGCGGATCCGAACCGCCCTCGAGGAGGCCGGGCACGCGCCCGTCATCTTTCACGCGAACGGCGTCGGCGGACCGGCGATGGAAAAGCTGGTGAGCGTGGGCGCGCTCGACGGCGTCATCGACTACACACTCTCCGAGCTCGCCAACACCCTGCTCGGGGGCCTCCACGCCACCGGCCCGGACCGGCTTCGCGTCGCCGGCGACCGCGGCATCCCGCAGATCGTCGTCCCCGGCTGCGTCGACTTCTTCAACCAGGGCGCACTGGCGACCGTGCCGCCCCGCTATCGGCAGAGGAAGAGCTACTTCCACAATCCGGTCGCGACCCTCGTGCGCCTCGAGCGTGACGAGATGGTCGAGCTCGGCCGGCTCGTCGCCGCGCGGCTGAATGACGCCCGCGGCCCGGTGCGCGTGGTGGCCCCAACGCTCGGCTTCTCACTCGCCGGCGTCGAAGGTGGCGACCTCTGGGATCCGGAGGCCGACGCCGCCTTCATCGAGGCGCTCGGTGCGGCTCTGCGACCCGAGATCCCGTTCGAGCTCGTGGAGACCCACGTTAACGATCCCGCCTTCGCCGACCGGGTCGCTGCACGCTACCTCTCACTCTTCCAGGAGCCCGCCCATGCCTGACGACGACGGCCGCCCGAACTCACACTGCCTCCTCGATCTGGCGCCGCCGGACATCCAGTGGTTCCTCGACCGCTCGGACATCGTGCTCGTTCCGATCGGGAGCTGCGAGCAGCACGGCGCGCATCTGCCGCTCGGGACCGACACGATCACGGCGCTCGAAGTGTCGCGGCGCGCGGCCGAGCTCGCGGACGTCCCCTACGCGCCGCCTTTCTGGGCCGGCTACTCGCCCCAGCACATGCGGGACCCGGAGGCCGCGGTCGGAACCATCACCCTGCGCGCCCAGACCTTCAACGACGCTCTCTACGACGTGGCCCGGAGTCTGATCCACCACGGCTGGAACAAGCTCGTGTTCGTGAACGGGCACGGCTCGAACACGAAGGTGATCGATCCGCTCCTGCGCCGGATCAGGTACGAGACCGGCGCCTTCGTCGCGCTCTACAAGCCCTATGCCGAGCGCTACATCGGCATGCTCTCCGACCTGCTCGAGAATCCGCCGGACGAGACCCCCGGCTGGCACGCGAGCGAGCTCGAGACGTCCCAGGTGCTCGCGCACGATGCCGACCTCGTCCACATGGAGCGCGCGGCGGAGGATCGGGCGGCCGCGCCCCCCTGGCTTCCGGACACATTCTTGAAGCAGGACGGGGCTCCCGACGTCGAGTTCCAGGGGTACCAGTACTTCGTCTTCCCGATGGATCACGGTGAGTTCTCGAAGAGCGGCGTGATCGGCAACCCGATGCGGGCGACGGCAGAGAAGGGCGAGGAGGCGTTCGCTCGCTTTGCCAAGCACCTCGCCGCAGCAATCGACGAGTTCCGACCGCTCGAAGTGACGATCAGCCGGCGCATCTTCGAGGAACGGGTGTAACGGCGTGCCTGCCGCGATTCGCCGTGCACAGATCCTCGAGCGCATTCGGCGTGAGGGAGGCGCGTCGGTCGCCGAGCTCGCACGCGTCCACGACGTCTCGTCGATCACCGTCCACCGCGACCTCGAGCGGCTTGCGCACGAAGGCCTCGTCGAGCGCATCCACGGCGGCGCCCGGGCACTCGAGGGCGAGCCGGACGGGATCGAGACCGACTGGACGCAACGCCTGCGTAGTGCCTGGCCCGAGAAGGAGGCGATCGCAGCGCGGGCGATCGAGTGGATCGAGGACGGTTCGACGATCTTCATCGACTCGTCCACCAGCTCACTCGCGCTCGCCCGGGAAATCGAGCGGCGCCCGCCGAATGCTCTGACGCTGGTGACCAACTCGCCTACGATCGCAATGGAGCTGCACGCCGAATCCATTCATCTGATCGTGACTCCGGGCGAGGTCGACCAGAACCTGCGCATGATCGGCGGCCGGTGGGCGGCCGAGTTCCTCTCAGGGCTGAACTTCTCCGCAGCGTTCATCTCCGCAGCCGGCGTCACGCTCGAGCTCGGCCTGACGACGTCGCGACGGCCGCTCGCCGACACGCTCAACGCCGCGCGCGCGGTCTCCACGCGCACGATCGGGCTGATCGACTCCTCGAAGTTCGGGCGGTCGTCTCTGCTCGGGATCGTCGCGGCGGAGGAGCTCGACGCGATCGTCGTCGACGACGGCCTGTCTGAGCAGACGGTCGAGATCTACAGGAGCGCTGGAGTCAACCTCGTCCAACCCAGCCGCGCACCGGATCGCTCCGTCGCGGCCACTAGGAGGTAGCCAATGGCACGCCCGGTCACGCTTTTTACCGGTCAGTGGGCCGACCTGCCGCTCGCCGAGCTGGCCGAGAAAGCTGCGGGCTGGGGCTTCGACGGGCTCGAGCTTGCCTGCTGGGGCGACCACTTCGACGTCGGCCAGGCGCTCGCGGACCCCGGGTACACCGACACGCGCCGGGAGATCCTCGACCGCCACGGCCTCCAGTGCTTCGCGATCTCAACACATCTCGTCAGCCAGTGCGTTTGCGACCCGATCGACGAGCGCCACCGCGCGATCCTCTCGCCCGAGCTCTGGGGCGACGGCGAGCCCGAGGGAGTCCGCCAGCGCGCGGCCGTGGAGGTCGCCAACACGGCCCGGGCGGCGGCGAAGCTCGGTGTCACCCAGGTGAACGGGTTCACTGGCTCGAGCGTCTGGCACCAGCTCTACTCGTTCCCACCGAACGACTGGGACGCCGTCGAGCGCGGCTACACCGACTTCGCAGAACGCTGGAGCCCGATCATCGACGTCTTCGACCAGGAGGGCGTCCGCTACGGGCTCGAGGTGCACCCGACCGAGATCGCCTACGACTTCGTGACGACGCGGAAGACTCTCGCTGCGATCGACCGCCGCGAGGGGTTCGGGATCAACTTCGACCCGAGCCATTTCGCCCACCAGTTCCTCGACTCGGCTGCGTACGTGGCCGAGTTCGCCGACCGGATCTACCACGTCCACGTGAAAGACTCCCGAAAGACGCTCGATGGGCGCAGCAGCATTCTCGGGGGGCATCTCAACTTCGGCGAGCCCGGCCGCGGCTGGGACTTCGTCTCGCCGGGGCACGGCGACGTTGACTTCGAGTCGCTCTTCCGTGTCCTGAACCGGATCGGCTACGACGGCCCGCTCTCGATCGAGTGGGAGGACTCCGGCATGGATCGCGACTGGGGCGCGCCCGACGCACTCGAGTTCGTCCGCCGCACGGACTTCGCCCCCTCGGCGCTCGCCTTCGACGCCGCCTTCCAGAAGGAGGCTTGAGCACCGTGGCCGAGGACAAGCAGGTCGGCTTCGTCACGATGGGCCAGGCAGGCGGGGCTGGCGAGATCAAGGAGATCGGCGTCGGGATGCTCGGCTACGCGTTCATGGGCAAGGCCCACTCGAACGCGTACAAGACCCTGGCCTACATGACCTGGCCGCCGCCGCTCGCGCCTCGGCTCGTCGCAATCGGCGGGCGCACCGAGGAAGCCGTAGCCGAGGCCGCGCGCCGGTTCGGGTTCGAGAAGGCGGTCACGGACTGGCGCGAGCTCGTCTCCGACGGAGAGGTCCAGCTCTTCGACAACAGCGGTCCGAACAACCTTCACGCCGAGCCGACGATCGCGGCCGCCGAGGCCGGCAAGCACGTCATCTGCGAGAAGCCGCTTGCCCGGACGGCCGACGAGAGCTACGACGTGTGGCAGCGCGTCGCCGCAACAGGCGTGAAGCACATGTGCGCCTTCAACTACCGCTTCGTCCCGGCCGTCCGGCTCGCACGCGAGATGCTCGAGGCCGGCGAACTCGGCGAGATCCACCACTTCCGCGGCCGCTACCTGCAGGAGTGGGGCGACATCGACGACGAGGTGTGGCGCTTCGACAAGTCGCTCGCGGGCTCGGGCGCGCTCGGCGACCTCGGCGCGCATGTGATCGACCTCGCGCGCTACCTCGTCGGCGACGTGGAGTCGGTCTCGGGCACGACGCGCACGTTCAAGGAGGGCCGCGACGTGGACGACGCCTTCGAGGCCGCCGTCCGGTTCGAGAACGGCGCCGTCGGGACACTTGAGGCCTCCCGCTTCTGCCCCGGGCGCAAGAACTCCCTCGCCTGGGAGATCAACGGGTCGAAGGGATCGCTCGTCTTCGACCTCGAGCGCCTGAACGAGCTTCAGGTCCATCTCCGCGACTCGAAGCCCGGCGACCGGGCTCAGGGATTCCGCAAGGTGCTGGTCTCGGAGGCCGACCACCCCTTCTGGGAGCACTGGTGGCCGCACGGGCACATCATCGGCTGGGAGCACTCGTTCATCCATGAGATCCACCACCTCCTGACCGCCATCGCCAGTGACGGCGACGTGGCGCCGCATGGAGCCACGTTCGAGGATGGGTATCGCGCCGCCGAGATCTGCGACGCGATCGTGCGGTCGAGCGATTCCGGCCAACGGGAGACGGTGACGTATCGCTGAGCGCGTCCAGCTCTTCGCGACCTGCCTCGGAGACCTCGTCTTCCCCGACGCAGTCGCGGACGCCGAGTCGCTGCTCAGCGAGGCTGGATTCGAAGTCGAGTTCCCGCGCAGCCAGGTCTGCTGCGGCCAGCCGGCCTTCAACGCCGGCCACCGGGCAGCCGCCCGCCGGGTCGCGCGTGGCTTTGCGCGTGCGTTCGGGCGCGAGCTGCCGATCGTCTGCCCCTCCGGCTCGTGTACTGCGATGGTGGCACACCACCTACCCGACCTGATCGACCAGTCGCCCTTCGAGATCTGGGAGCTCTCGGCGTTCCTCGCCGCGCGCGATGCTCCGGTTCCGCGGCTGAACGCCGGTCGACGGGTCGCCTACCACGACTCCTGCCACATGCTCCGCGAGCTCGGCGTCTCCGACGCACCCCGGAAACTGCTGGAAGCCTCGGGCGGGACGCTCGTGGAGCTCGTCCGCCCCGATCTCTGCTGTGGTTTCGGCGGCACGTTCTCGGTTCGTCAGCCAGAGATCTCGGTTTCGCTCGCGGACGACAAGCTCTCCGGGGCAGCGGGGGCGGACGCGCTCGTGACGGCCGATCCCGGCTGCCTCATGCAGCTCCGCGGCCGGTCGGAGCGAGTCGGCGCGCTGGAGGTGGTCCACCTCGCGACTGCACTCGCCAGGGGGGTAGCCGCTTGACGAGTCTCGCCAGACCGCCCGGAAGCTTCCGACAGATCGCCCGCGGGCAGCTCGCGGACCCCCAAGTGCAGGCGGCATTCGACGGCGTCACCGGCCGTCTCAAACAGCACCGGCTCGCGACGTGGAATGGGCTCGAGGACGGAGAAGCGCTTCGGGATCGCGCCTACGAGATCCGCATGCGCACGATCGACGACCTCGACCGCCACCTGAGCACGTTCACCGAGCAGGTCGAGTCGCGCGGCGGCCACGTCCACCTCTGCACGAGCGCCGCCGAGGCTCGGGAGGCAGTCGTCGCGATCGCCCGGGCTGCCGGCGCGCGACTCGTCGCGAAGTCGAAGTCGATGGCGAGCGAAGAGATCGGCCTGAACGCCGCGCTTGAAGCCGAGGGAATGAGGGTCGTCGAGACCGACCTCGGCGAGTACATCGTCCAGCTTGCCGGCGGCCACCCAGAGCACATCATCGTCCCGGCGATCCGCCAGACGGCGCCGGAGGTCGCCAAGCTCTTCGAGCAAGTCGAAGGCGTGCCCGTGTCACCGGACCTGCAGGAGCTCGGACGTGTTGCGCGCCGCCAGCTCGCCGAAGTGTTCCGGACGGCCGACGTCGGCGTCACGGGCGCAAACTTCGCCGTCTCCGAGACCGGCTCGATCTGCCTCGTCACGAACGAGGGCAACGCCGGCCTCCTGACGGCGCTACCCCCCGTTCACGTGGCGCTGCTCGGACTCGAACGTCTCGTGCCGACCCTCGACGAGCTGGGCGTCCTCCTCCAGCTCCTGGCGCGGAGCGCGACGGGGCAGCGGCTGACCTCCTACACCCGCCTCGTGAGCGGGACGGCGGGCCGGGGCGAGACCGACGGTCCGGAGGAATTCCATGTTGTCGTGATTGACAACGGAAGATCGCGGCTCCGCGAGACGCGGTACCGGGAGATGCTCGCCTGCATCCGCTGTGGTGCGTGCATCAACGTCTGTCCGGTCTACCGCAAGAGTGGCGGCGCAGCGTACGGGCCCGTCTACTCCGGGCCCATGGGAGCGATCCTTGTACCGCTTCTGACCGGGCTCGAGCGCGCCCCGGATCTGCCGCATGCCTCTTCTCTTTGCGGAGCCTGCACGGACGTCTGCCCGGTGAAGATCCCGCTACACGAGCTCCTCCTCGAGCTGCGCAAGGACCTCGTTGAAGAGCGGATCACGTCGACCCGGGAGCGGCTCGCCTTCACGCTCTGGTCCTTCGCCTGGTCGCGGCCGTCGCTCTACCGGCTCTCGACCGCCTTCGCCCGGATTGGACAGCGGCTGGCGCCGCGGATCGGGCCAGGCCGTGCGTGGAGCGCGGGGCGCGAGCTCGCGCCAATCGCGCGCCGCCGATTCCGCGACCGCCGATGAGCAGGGAAGAGCTCGTGGAGCGCTTCGTTCGCAACGCGGAGGAGGCGCACTTCCGCGTCCACCGCGGCGAGCCACCGGCGCTCGAGGGGGCCGGTGTCTCCGTCGCCCTCTACGGTCTCGCAGACACGGGCAGCGTCGTCATCGCGGCTTCGCCGAACGAGCCTCGCGCGCGTCACCTCGTCGGCGACGTCCACGTCTCCCTCCTGTCTGAGAATCGGATTCTCCCCGACCTTGCCACGCTCTTCGCGAGTCTCGAGCGTCCGCTTCCGTCCTCGCTCTCGATCGTGACCGGTCCGAGCCGGAGCGCCGACATCGAGCAGCGCATGATCGTCGGCCTCCACGGGCCCGCGGAAGTGCACATCGTCCTCCTCCCCGCGTGACAGACGTCGTCTGCCTCGGGATCCTCGTCGCCGACGTCATCGCACGACCGGTCGACCGCCTGCCCGAGCGAGGCACACTGGCGCTCGTCGACGAGATACGCGTCCACGGCGGCGGTTGCGCGCTCAACACGGCGAGCGCCCTCGGTCGCCTGGGCCTCCGCGCGGCCGTAGCAGGCAAGGTGGGGGTCGACCCGCTCGGCGACGTGCTCCTCGGCATTCTGGAAGAGCGCGGCATCGACCAGCGGGCGGTCGTGAGAGATCCGGCGACATCGACATCGGCGACGGTCGCGGTGGTGGGAGCCGACGGCGAGCGCACGTTCCTTCACCTCCCCGGCGCGAACGCGAGCCTGGGCGCCGATGATCTCGATCCTGAGCTGATCTTCTCGGGTCGGGCGCTCCACGTCGGCGGCGCGCTGCTCCTGGAGGCGCTGGATGGAGAGCCGACCGCCGCCGTCCTCGCAGAGGCGCGACGGCGAGGGCTCCTCACCTCGCTCGACACGGCCTACGATGCGAGCGGTCGCTGGAATCGCGTGCTCCCGTCGCTGGACGGGCTCGACCTCTTCACGCCGAGCCTCGACGAAGCGCAAGGGGTCACGGGCGAGCGGGAGCCCGGCCGGACGGCGCGGAAGCTCCGGGAGCTCGGCGTCCGCGAGGTCGCCGTGACGCTCGGCCCGGACGGCTGCTACGTCGCCGGTGAGACGTTCGAAGGCCACGTGCCGGCGCCGGTCGTCGAGGTGATGGACGGAACGGGCTCCGGCGACGCGTTCGCGGCTGGCTTCTTGCACGCGAAGCTCGCGGGGCTGCCGCTGGAGGACGCCGCACACCTCGCGAACGCGACGGGCGCCCTCGCGGCAACTGCGAGTGGTGCCTACGACGGCTTGCGGGGGCTCGAGGAAACGTCGGCCCTTGCCGGATTAGGCTAGCCCCGTGCAGGCCCGCCTCAATCGACTGTTCGCGGCCGACGGCAGATGCCTCGACGTGGCTGTCGACCACGGCTTCTTCGGAGAGCCGTCGTTCCTCGTGGGGATCGAGGACATGGAGCACGCGATCGCCACACTCGCGGAGGCGGGCCCCGACGCGATCCAGCTCTCGCGCGGCCAGGCGCCGCTGCTCCAGCGGATCCCCGGCCCGGCGAAGCCGGCACTCGTCCTGCGGACGGACATCGCGAACGTCTACGGCCGTGAGGGGGTCAGCCGCGAGTATCTCTGGAGCGAGCTGGTTGAGAACGCAGTCGAGCAGGCGGTCGCACTCGACGCCGCCTGCGTCGTCGCAAACGTCCTTCTCCTGCCCGGTCAGCCCGAGCTAGTGCAGGCCTGCGTCCGGAACGTGTCACGCCTGCGCGCGAGCTGCGATCCGGTAGCAATGCCGCTCATGGTCGAACCGCTCGCCATGAAGGCAGGCGAGACGGGCTACGGGGTCGACGGAGACGCGGACCGGATCGTGACGCTCGTCCGCCAGGCGGTCGAGCTCGGCGCGGACGTCGTCAAGGCCGATCCGACCGACGACCTGGACGACTACGAGCGCGTCGTCGAGGCGGCCGGCGATCGGCCCGTGCTCGTGCGCGGTGGCGGCCGCGCGCCCGACGACGAGATTCTCCGTCGCACCGAGGCCGTGCTCGCCGGGGGAGCGGCCGGGATCGTCTACGGGAGAAACGTGATCCAGCACGAGGCTCCGGCCGCGATGATCCGAGCGCTCATGTCCATCCTCCACGAGGATGCCTCGGCGGAGGAAGCGCTCGACCGGCTCCGTGGCTGAGCGCCCCGTCCGCTTCGGGCTGGTGGGCGGCGGGCTCATGGGTCGGGAGTTCGCAAGCGCCGCGGCGCGCTGGGTTCACCTCGACGATCTCGGCGTCCGGCCGGAACTGGTCGCCGTCTGCGACACGAACCCGCAGGTGCTCGCCTGGTACGAGCGGCTGCGTCCGGCGCCGCGGCTCGTCTCCGACTGGCACGAGCTGATGAACGACGAGTCGATCGGAGCCGTCTATTGCGCCGTACCGCACCACTTGCACGAGGAGCTCTACACGGCGGCTCTCCGCGCCGGGAAGCACCTGCTCGGCGAGAAGCCGTTCGGGATCGACCTGCCGGCGAACGAGGCGATCAACCGCGAGATCGCCGCCCGGCCGGACCTGCTCGCGCGGTGCTCGTCGGAGCTCCCCTTCTATCCCGGCGGCCAGGAGGTCGTGCGCTTCGTCAGGGAGCGCCGGTTCGGCCGCGTGATCGAGGTTCGCTCGCTCTTCCTCCACTCCAGCGACCTGGATCCGGAGAAACCAATCAACTGGAAGCGGCGCGCGGCGCTGAACGGCGAGTACGGCTGTCTGGGCGATCTCGGCATGCATGCCCTCCACCTGCCGCTCCGCGCCGGCTGGGCGCCAAAGAACGTGCGGGCGATCCTGACGGACGTGGTGCCCGAGCGCCCGGACGGAGCCGGCGGCGCGGCGCCATGCGACACGTGGGACAACGCGGTCCTCCTCTGCGAGGCGGAGGACGACGGGCATGCGTTCCCGCTCCGGATCGAGACCAAGCGGATCGCGCCTGGCGAGACGAACACGTGGACGATCGAGATCGACGGCACCGAAGCCTCGATCGCGTACACGACCAAGTTCCCGAAGACGCTCCGGACACTGGTGTTCGAGCGGGGCATGCGGCAGGCCTGGCGGACGACGGATCTCGGATCCGTCTCTGCCTACCCGACCATCACGGGCGCAATCTTCGAGTTCGGCTTCTCGGACGCGATCCTCCAGATGTGGGCAGCGTTCCTCGACGAGCTCGCACACGGACGCGAGGGGATGCGCCAGCCCTTCTACTGCGCGACGCCGGAAGAGGCCACAGCCACGCACCGCCTGTTCACGGCAGCGCTCGAGTCACAGCGGGCTGCGGCGGTCGTCGAGGTTTAGCTAGCGAGGGCGGAGGCCGAGGATTGCGCGCGCTTCGTCGGCCGTCGCCGGCTCCCGGTCGAGGAGCGGGGCGAGCGTCATCGCCTTCTCGACGAGCTCCGCGTTCGATGCCGCCCGGCGCTCCACGTCGAGCCGCAGGTTGTCCTCGAGCCCGACCCGGACGTGACCGCCCAGCATGAGCGCAGTCGCCGCGAGATGAAACTCCCCCGGGTAGCCGACCCCGGCCGCCGACCACGTGTATGCCCCGGCGCCGAAGAGCTCGTTCGCGGTGCGGCGCATGTGGAGGAGCTGCTCGAGGGTGGCGGCGTTCGCGCCCAGCACGCCGAGGACGAACTGGATGTGGAGCGGTGGGTCGAGCAGCTCCTGATCGAGCAGGTGGGCGACGTTGTAAAGGTGACCGACGTCGTACGTCTCGAGCTCGGGCTTCGTCCCGGCCTCCCGAAAGAGCTCGGCGAGCCGGTACGTGTCGGCGAACGTGTTCCTGAAGACGTACTCGCGGGTCGATTCCAGATAGTCGATCTCCCAGGGCTCCATCTCGGGGCGGTGCCGGACCTGGAAGATCCCGAAGTTGAAGCTCCCCACGTTGAAGCTCGCCAGCTCGGGCCGGCAGGCGGAGAGAACACGCGCCCGCTCGTCGATCGTCATGCCGACGCCGCCACCGGTCGTCGGCTGGACGATCGCGTTGCACCGCTCGCGGATGCCCGCAATCACCTCTTCGAAGAGCCCCAGCTCGGCGGACGGCTTTCCGGAAGCCGGGTCACGGACGTGCACGTGGACGATTGCCGCTCCGGCCTCGTGGGCCGCGACCGCCGAGTCGACGATCTCCTCGACCGTCACGGGGATGGCTTCACTCTGGCCCGGGACAGTCATCCCGCCCGTGATCGCGCAGGAGATGAAGGCCTTGTTGCCCGGCACTAGACGGCGAGCACGAGCTTGCCGAAGTGCTCGCCGGCCTCCATCCGCTCATGGGCGGCGGCGGCCTCCGCCAGCGGCCGGACGCTGTCGATGATCGGTCGCCAGGTGGCCTTCGAGACGGTCTCGAGGAAGCGCTCGAAATCCCTGGGGCTTCCCAGCGTCGTCCCGAGCAGGGAGAGGTGCCGCAGGTAGAACGGACGGACGTCGAGCTCCGATTGGCCTCCGCCCGTCGCTCCCATGACGACGGCCCGCCCACCCGGCCGCAGGCAGCGCAGCGAGTCGTTCCAGGTCGTTCCGACCGAGTCGAGGACGACATCCACACCGCCGCCTGCGAGCTCGCGCACCGCTTCCGGCCAGTCACCGTCCGTGTAGTCGACCCCGCCCGCCGCGCCGAGTCCTCGGGCCCGCTCGATCTTCTCAGCGCTCGAGGAGGTGACGAGGACTCGGGCCCCGGCCTGGGTTGCGAGCGGGACGGCGAACGTCGCCACACCGCTTCCGGCGCCCAGAATCAGGGCGGTCTCCCCCTGGCTGAGGCTGGCGCGGGTGAAGAGGGCGCGGTACGCCGTCAAGCCTGCGACGGCGAGGGTTGCCGCCTCCTCCCACGACAACTGCGCGGGCTTCGGGTAGACATTCTCGGCCGGGATCTTGACCAGCTCGGCATAGGTGCCGTCCTCGGGCCCGCCGAGGATGCCGAACTCCGGGCCGGAGGTTTCCTCTCGATCTCCCCAGCGCAGACCCGGGTGGATCACGACCTCCTCGCCGGTGTCTCGCCGGATGCCGGCCCCTTCGGAGCCTGGAGTCAGGGGCAAGGGGAAGTCCCCGTAGGCCCCCCGCCGGACCGCGGTATCGCGCCGGTTGACCCCCACGGCCCGGAGCTCAACCACGACCTCGCCGGCTGCCGGCTCGGGATCGGGCACTTGCTCGTAGACCAGGTTGGACGGTGGCCCGTACTCGTGGATGCGGACCGCCTGCATCAGCCCCGGTTCCAAACCTGCGTACTGCCTGCCGGCACCTCCTGGAAGTCGGGAAGCTCCTCGAGCGCCTTCTCAGGCCCGCCCGGGTTGTAGACCGCAAGCAGCCGCATTGTCTGCCAGCCCGTGTTCCGCGTCGAGTGAAACATGGCCTTCGGGACGTAGATCGTGTCGCCCGGATGCACCTGGAACGGCTTGCCGTCGTCGAGCATCTGCTCACCCTCGCCCGAGAGGACGTAAAGGATCTCTTCCGACTCGGGATGGTTGTGCCGGTCGTGGCCCTTCCCTGGCTGGAGCACGACCTCGCCGAACGTCATCCCCGCGCCCTCCGTGCTCTCGGGTGAGACGAACCACTTGATCGAGCCCCACTCGAAGGTGTGTGTCGGAAGCTCGTTCGGATCAACCGCCTGCACGCGTTTCCTCCTACGTCGAGATTGCCTTGAAGCGTCGCATGTTCTCCGTCATCGCGATCTCGGTCGGGAGACGTTCCATGCTCGAAGCGCCGAAGAACCCGACCACACCTCGTGTCCGCTCGAGCACGTAGGCCGCGTGCTCCGGCTCGGCGATTGGCCCACCGTGGCAGAGCACGAGGACGTCGGAATCAACCTCCCGGGCGGCGTCGTGCATGGCCTGGACGAGCTCCACGGACTCGTCGAGCGTCTTCGCCGTCTCCGCCCCGATCGTCCCAGAGGTCGTGAGCCCCATGTGGGGGACGAGGACGTCGGCGCCGGCCGCCGCCATCGCGCGAGCGTCCTCGGGCGTGAAGACATACGGCGCAGTCAGCAGATCGAGCTCGCGGGCTGCCCGGATCAGCTCGATCTCGAGTCCATACCCCATCCCTGTCTCCTCGAGGTTGGCGCGGAAGGTGCCGTCGATCAGGCCGACGGTCGGGAAATTCTGGATGCCGGAGAAGCCCAGGTCCCGGAGCTGGCGGAGGAAGACCGGCATGATCCGGAAGGGATCCGTGCCGCACACGCCGGCGAGGACCGGAGTCTGCGTGACGATCGGAAGCACCTCCGCCGCCATCTCGACGACGATGGCGTTCGCGTCGCCGTAAGGCAGGAGGCCGGCGAGCGACCCGCGCCCTGCCATCCGGTAGCGCCCCGAGTTGTAGATGATGATGAGGTCCGCTCCGCCGGCCTCGGCACACTTGGCCGAAAGACCCGTGCCCGCCCCTGCTCCGATGATCGGCCTTCCCTTTGTGACCTCGGCCCGGAGCCGCTCGAGCGCCTCCTGTCGTGTCATCCGTCCGCCCCGTAAAGCTCGTGTAGGCGGTCGGCCATCGCCTCCGCGAACGCCGGGTCGTTGATGTCCGTGTTCAGCTCGCGCACGTCGACCGAGTGGTCGAGATCCGCACGCAGCGCGGCGAGAAGCGCCTTGTCGGCGTCCGGATCGTAGAAGACCTGGCCCTCGACCGCGATCAGCGAGATGCCTCGGAGCGGGATGAACAGCGAGACGGGGCCCTGGGCGGCGTTCAGCTTGCGGGCGATCCTCCGTCCCAGCTCGGCGCACTCCTCGGGCGTCGTCCGCATGAGCGTGATCGTCGGGTTGTGCACGTAGAGGCGCCGCTCCCGGAACCGCTCCGGCACCGTCTCCATCGGCCCGAAGTTGACCATGTCGAGGGCGCCGAGCGAGACGACCTGCGGGATCCCGACCTCGCCTGCCGCCTCCAGGCGATCCGGGCCCGCGGAGAGGACGCCTCCGACGAGGTCGTCGGCGAGCTCGGTCGTGGTCGCGTCGAGTGCGGCCGCGATGAAGCCGCCTCGCATCAGCGCCTCCATCGATTGCCCACCGGTCCCGGTCGCGTGGAAGACGAGGACCTCGTAGCCAAGCTCCTCGAGCCGCTCGCGGGCCCGCGTCACGCACGGCGTCGTGACGCCGAACATCGTTGCGCCGACGAGCGGCTTTCCCGTGTCGGCGATCTCGATCGCTTGCGCATCGGCCATGCCCGCGATCGCAGCAGCGGCGTTCGTCAGGATGCGCGCGGAAATCTGGTTGATCCCGGCGATGTCGACGACCGAGTACATCATCGTGACGTCGACGGCTCCCACGTAGGGCCGTGTGTCGCCGGAGGCGACCGTCGAGACCATGAGCTTGGGGACTCCGACCGGCAACTGGCGCATCGCGTAGGTGGCAATGGCCGAGCCGCCTGACCCTCCGAGTCCGAGGATGCCGTCCAACCGCCCTTCGGCGCGAAGCCGCTTCACGATCTCCGCCGCACCGCGCGCCATCGTCTCGACGGCGGCGCCGCGATCGCCGGTTGCGGCAAGCTCGGTCACCTCGGCACCGGCGGCGCGGGCGACCTCCTCCCGGCCAATGTCCGGCTCGGCGAGCGGCTCACCCATGACTCCCGCATCGACGAGCACGACGTCAACCCCCTGCTCCCGAAGCCGCGATCGCAGGTAGTCGTACTCGACGCCCTTCGTGTCGAGTGTCCCGACGAGGACGACCGTCGCCACGGCTAGCCCGCGGTCGCCTCGACGCGTGTGACGCCCAGGTAACGCTGCTGGGCGTCCGGGTCGCTCTGGATCGCCGCGGCCGTGGTCTCGGTCGCGATCTCTCCAGCGATCATGACGAGCTGCCGCTCACAGATCGCGGTCGCCACGCCGAGGTTTTGCTCCACGAGCAGGAGGCCCATCCCCCCCTCCACGAGCTTCAGGCAGGTGCCGATCACCGACTCTATGATCGTCGGCGCGAGGCCCTCCGACGGCTCGTCCATGATCAGGAGCCGCGGGTTCCGAAGCAGCGTCCGGCCGATCGCGAGCATCTGCTGCTCGCCGCCCGAGAGCTGCGTCGCCGAAATGTTCCGCCGCTCTGCGAGGCGCGGGAAGAGGTCGTAGACGCGCTCTCTCGACCATGCCCCGTCACTCGAGGAACCCAGCATGCGGAGATGCTCGTCCGTGCTCAGTGAGGGGAAGAGCCGCCGCCCCTGGGGCACGAGGCCGATCCCGGCGTTCGAGATCTTGTAAGGCTGGCGACCGATGAGCTCCTCACCGTTGAGGCGAACGGACCCCTTCACGTCGGGAACGAGTCCCATGATGGCGTTGCAGAGCGTGCTCTTGCCCATCCCGTTCCGACCGATGAGCGCAACCGGCTCGACGCCCATCTCGAAGGTGACGCCCTGAAGGATGTGCGCGGGCCCGTAATAGGCGTTCAGGCTTCTGACGGCCAGCAGCGGCTCACTCATCCCCGAACCGGCTCCCGAGATAGATGTCGTGCACCATCTGGTTGGCGCGGATCTCCGCCGGCGTGCCCTCCACGACCACGCGGCCGTCGTGCATCATCGTCACCTGCTCGGCGACCGTGAGTGCAATATCCATGTCGTGCTCGATCAGGATCAAGGTCACGTCGCGGTCGAGTGACATCAGAAGCTCTGTGAGCGCGCCCCGCTCGCCGCGCGAGAGCCCGGACGCGGGCTCATCGAGCATCATGATCTTCGGGTCGCCGGCCCGCGCCATCGCGACCTCGAGCTGGCGCTGCTCGCCATGTGAGAGCGAGCCGACGACCGTATCGAGGCGCGTCTCGAGACCCACATGCGCGGCGAGGTCCGCGGCGCGGGCGCGCATCTCCGCGTCCCGACCGGTCCGGACGGGCCGGAGGTGGCCCCTCTTCGCGCCGAGCACTGCTAAATAGAGGTTTTCCTCGACCGTGAGGCCAAGGAAGAGTCGCGACTTCTGAAAGGTTCTGGTCAGGCCGAGCTGCACACGCTTGCGCGCCGGGACGAGCGTGACGTTCTCGCCGAAAAGCTCGACGGTCCCGGCCGTGGGCGGGAACTCGCCCGAAATGACGTTGAAGAGCGTGGTCTTGCCTGCACCGTTCGGCCCGAGAATGGCGCGCCGCTCGCCGGGCAGGACGTCGAGATCGACGTCCCGCACGGCTTGCACGCCGCCGAAGCGCCGGCCGACCCCCCGCAAGCGGAGGACCGGCTCGGCACCTTCGGCGTTCGCTGCGACTGCCAGCGTCCTACCTCAGCCCGCCCACGGAGGCGGGTCACCCTTCACGCATGCAGGGTTCTTGCGATCAGGGGTTGGCGTATCGGCGCTGAAGGCGCCGCCGAAAGTCTGGTCGACTTCGGGGATCGCCTTCAGTGTCTTCAGGCCAAGGTCGCCGCTGTCGAGCTTGGCCACCTCGACGAGGTAGTTGCTGCCAACCGCGTTGCGGTTCTCGTCGAGCGTGATCGTTCCGTTGGGCGCCTCGAGCGTGAGGCCGCTCATGGCCTCGCGCAACTTCGCGCCGCCGTCGGAGATGTCGCCGTCAACCTGCTCGAGCGACTGCAGGGTCGCCTCCATCGCGTCGAAGTTGTTCACTGCGAAGAGGCTCTCGGGACCGGGGACGTCCGGGTAGGCCGCCGTGAAGTCCTCGATGTAGCTCGTGTACAGCTCGTCGGTCGACTGCGCGTCGACCGGGGATCCTGAGACCACGCCCTCCATGCGGGGTCCGATCTCCTTCAACACGACCGGGTCGATCGCGACCGAGCCGGCGATGATCTTGTCGGCGAGGTTGCCGCGACCGAGCTCCTCGTAGCCCTTGACGAAGGCGAGCGTCCCTGTTCCGCCGACGCCGAGGAAGAAGCCATCGAGGTTGGTTTCCGGAATTTGCTGGATGTACGAGGAGTAGTCCTCCTCGCCCAGGGGCGGCCAGATCCGCTTCTCGACGTTGCCGCCGAGGGAACAGAATTCGGCCACGAATCCCGCTACCTGCGTGTACGGGAAGTCGTAGTCGTCGGCGAGCGTGACGACGTTCCGCCACCCGAGCTCGTTGTACGCGTAGTCGCCGAGACCGGCCATCCACTGAGCTCCGTCGGTGTTCCACCGGAAGAAGTTCGGCGACTGCACCTTGAGCGTGGTGTCTTGTGCGCCCGAGGTGCCGTTCACGAAGGTGACATCCGGCTGGCTCTTCGAGTACTCGGCTACGGCAATCCCCTCCGAGCCCGAGAGCGGCCCGATCAGGATGTCCACCTTCTCCTGCTCGACGAGCCGCCTCGCCTCCTCGGCCGCCTTGTCGGGCGTCGCATCGGAGCAACCGAACACGAGCTCGATCGGGTGGCCCGCGACCGTCGCGCCGGTGACGCCGTCGCTCGGCTTCGAGCCCGCCGCCTCGCCGCCGCGCCGGATGAGCGGGATCATCGATCCGGCGACGGTGTTCTCGTAGAAGGGTGCGAACGGGCCCTCACAGTTCGAGAGATGCCCGATCTTGATCGCCTCGCCGCCGCCTGATCCGCCGGTGTCGCTGGAGGCGGCGCCGGTGTCGGTCGTGCTGGCTTCGTCGTCGCCGCCGCAACCGGCCGCAACCGCCGCGAGGGTGAGCACGAGGGCCGCGAACAGGGCCAGAAGCGTCCAGCGCCTCACCCCGCTGCCGCCGTTTCTGCCTCGACTCATTCGGTTCTCCTTTCGCTTTTCTGTCGGAGTCTCGTCGTTCGTCCCCCCCGGCTTCAAGCCGGCCTGCCAAAGCGTCGCTGTGACCGCCTGGTTCCTCCTCCTCTCGTCGTCATGGTTCCTCCAGGGCGGCCTGCGGCGGCTCGCCGCTCCCGCCCGAACGGGTCCGAGTGATCCTGCGCACGCCCTCTGTCACTCGGCCCAAGATGCCAACGAGCCCTCCAGGCGACAGCAGCACGATGACGAGGAAGACGATCCCGATCACCGTGTTGAAACGCGTGGTCTCGCCGCGGAGCTGATCGTCGAGAACCGTAAAGACGAGAGCGCCGATCCAGGCGCCTTCGAGACGGAAAAGGCCGCCGACGACCGCGATCACGAGCACGTCGATCGTCCGTGAGACATCGATCGAGCCCGGAGAAATCTGCGAGTTGTACCAGACCGAAAGCACGCCTGCGAGCGAGGCGATGAAGGCCCCGACACCGAACGCAAGCGTGCGATGGAGGTGAACGTTGTAGCCGAGCGCGCGCATTCGTGTCGGCTCGTCACGGACACCCTGGAGGGCGAGTCCGAAAGGTGTCCGGACGAGGTAGCGGATGCCAAAGTAGACGAGCAGGGAGACGATGAGCGCGGCGTAATAGAGCGGCGCCGGGTCCTGCCGAGGGTTCCCGATCAGGTCGGGCGCGCTCACGTTGTTGACCCCGCCGAAGCCCGAGAACTTCGTCACCTGGCCGAAGAAGTAGAAGACGATCACGGCAAAGGCGAGCGTGATCATGAGGAAGTAGATGCCGACGCTTCTGTTCGCGATCAGCCCGAAGAGGAGGCCGACCGTGGTGGCGATCAGGATTCCGACCGCGACGGCAGGCCACTCGGACCAGCCGGTGAAGACGACGAGATTCGCGACCACGAAGCCGGCAATCCCGAAGAGCGCGGTCTGCGCCAGCGAGACCATGCCGCCGTAGCCGGCCAGGAATATGAGGCTTGCGGCGACGATCCCGAGCCACAGGATCTTCGTGCCGAGGACGCCGTACTGGTAGTTCGTGAAGATGAGGGGCGCGAGAAAGAGGATGAGGAGCACCCCGGCTGCCACGCCCAGGCGGAGGAGCTGCGGGCGCTCGAGCCTCACGCCGGACGACCGAACAGGCCGAGCGGTCGCACCGCCAGGACCGCGATCAGTAGGACAAAGGTCAAGAGGATCGAGTAGTTAGACCATTGGGCTGGCAAATAAATGTCCGAGAAGGCATCGACGAGGCCGAGCGCGAGTGCTCCGATAGCCGCGCCGCCCAGGCTCCCCATGCCTCCGATGATCACGACTATGAGTGAGTTCAGGAGGAACGCGGTGTCGTTCCCCTTGTCCAGCGAGATCATGGTCCCGCCGAGGACGCCTCCGAAGCCGGCGAGGAACGAGCCGACGAAGAACGCGCCTGCAAAGACGAGCTGGATGTTGATCCCGAGCGCCGAGACCATCGCTCGGTCGTCGACGCCGGCCCGGACGATCATGCCGACTCGAGTCCGGTGGATCCCGAGGAAGAGCCCGATGCCGATCGCGATCGCCGACGCCAGCACGACGAGGCGGAAGAAGCCGAAGTCGACGCCGACGTTGACGCTCGTGGGCCAGCTGGTCGGGGCCTTCAACTCCTCCGCGAGCCCGCCGTAGTGAGCCAGCATCTGGTCAGCGAGGATGACCGAGATCGCGATCGTGATCAGCGCCTGCCGTAGCTCCTGACCCTGGTTCCAGCGCAGGAAGAGCTGTTGCATGACGAGACCGATCACCCCGACCGCGAACGACGCGGCGATCAGCGGTAGGAACCAGTCCCAGAACGACGTCTCTGCGCTCGAGAACCCGAGCGTGCTGACCGAGGAGCCGCCGCCGAGACGCTGCTGGAGATCGAAAGCAAAGTAGCCGCCGAGCAGGTAGAGCGACCCATGCGCCATGTTGACGACGCGCATCAACCCGAAGATGAGCGTGAATCCGCTCGCGACGACGAAGAAGAGGCCCGCGAGCGTGAGACCCAGGAGCAGGACGCGGAAGAAGATCCGGGGCTCCTTCACTAGGGCCTCGTCCGCGAAGACGAGGACCCAGAGGACCACGAACAGCGCGAGCGCGGCGATGGCGATTCTGACGACGATCCGTGTGGGTGGCGTCGCGCGGAGTCGCTCCTGCCACGGAAGCTGGGTCGCAGCAGCGTGTGTCTGTTGACTCATCGCGTCGGGGCCGCTCCAAGGGGATCAGCGCTGATCCCGCGGGAGGCGCTGAACGTAACAGTCTGATCCCCCGCTTTCAATGGCTTTCTAGGGGTTTCTAACAATGGCTTTCGGAACCTTTCATGCAACGTGTCCAACTGCAACACCACGGCCCAGCCGCTCGCGTGAGAGCGGTAGGCAGGCAACCAGGAGGACCGCACCCGCGGCCGCGATCGCCCAGAGTGCCGCCGTGAAGGAGCCCGTCGCGTCCCGGATCGCTCCGAGCGCGAACGGGCTGACCGCGGCGAGCACGTAGCCGAAGCCAAGCATCAGGCCGACGACGGCACCGACCTGGGCGGGGTGCTCAGCTACGTCGAGCGGAAGCGTGAGGATCAGCGGAAAGAGCGTTCCGTTTGCCATACCGACGAGCGTCGCCCACACCCAGGCGCCGTTCGGCACCGCGGCCAGCCCGATGACGCCTAGGAGCATCGTCGCGGAAGCGGTGACCAGGTAGAGACGCCGCGAGCCGGCTCGGTCGGCGAGCCATGTGACCAGCAGCCCGGCCGGAATCGCCGCTGCGTTCATCACTGCGACGAGGGCGCCCGCCCTGGTCTCGGTCCAGCCGCGCTCGACAAACGAGTCGGCGAGCCAGGAGTTGAGGCCGTAGAAGATGATGCCGAGCAGTCCGAAGATGGCCGCCAGCACCCAGGCCACGCCGCTCCGGAAGGGCAGCCGCGGCGGCCGTGCGTCGGCTCGCTGGAAGCGCGGCTCCCGCCGCGTCAGCACGATCCACGCGACGAGAAGGCCGGCCGCGAAGCCCGCGAAGACGGCGAGTGTCCCGCGCCAGCCGCCGGTCGCTAGGGCAATCGGGACCGCCAGGGCCGAAGCGATCGCGGACCCGAGGTTGATCGCCGTCGCGTAGACGCC
>DATLQD010000130.1:0-4639 GCA_035535315.1 Gaiellaceae bacterium | reverse complement strand
TGCTGATGACGCGCCTAGGCCCGATAGTCTCGGCTCTCGGCGCCGCCGTTCGCAACGAAAACGTCCGGCGGGTGCAACTTGCCTGGGGCGCTGCGATCACGGCCGAGTGGGCGCACTTCGTCGCGCTCGGAGTGTTCGCCTACGAGCAGGGAGGGACCTCGGCGGTCGGGGTCGCCGGCCTCGTGCGCCTGTTGCCCGCAGCGGTGCTCGCGCCGTTCGCCGCGTCTCTGGGCGACCGGTTCCGTCGGGAGCGCTTTCTCCTTGCGATGATGCTTGTCGGATCAGCGGCACTCGCCGCGTCGGCCGCCGCGTCTTTCGCCGGCGAACGAGTCCTGGTCTTCGGGTTCGCCGCGTTCATTGGGATCTCCTCGACCCTTGTCAGGCCGGCGTTGCAGGCGCTGCTGCCGTCGCTCGCACGAACGCCCAAGGAGCTCATCGCCTCGAACTGCGCGTCATCAACGGTCGAGAGTCTCGGAACTCTGGCCGGGCCATTGCTCGCAGGCGTACTCGTCGCTCTCACAAGTGTCGGTGTTGTCTTCATCGGCGGTGCGGTATTGCTTCTGGGAGCGGCGGCATTACTCGTGCGAGTCAGAGTCGAAGGTCGTAACGCTCTCGCTGCGGTCGTCGAGACCGAGACGGCGGGGCGAATGATCTGGGCCGGGTTCCAGGCGCTCGCGCGTGCACCCAGACCTCGGCTGCTGGTCGGACTCGCCGTTGCGCAGGCCTTCGTCCGCGGCTGCCTGAATGTCCTGATCGTGGTCGCCGTCTTTCGCGTGCTCCACGGGGACGCAGCCGACGTCGGTTACCTGGCGGCCGCGATCGGCGTAGGCGGATTGATCGGAGGTATCGGGGCGGTCACGCTTGGAGGGCGACGATTGGCCGTGATCTTCGGCCTCGCTCTGGTGTTCTGGGGTCTCCCGATCATGCTCATGGCTCCAGGGGCCTATTTCGCGGCGGCGGTCCTCATGCTTGCGGTCGTCGGCGCGGCCAACAGCGTCGAAGATGTCGCGGTTTTCACCCTGTTCCAGCGGACGGTCCCGGACGACCTGCTCACCCGCGTCCTCGGCATCTTCTGGGGTCTCGCGATGGGCGCTGTCGCGATCGGCTCGATTGCAACGCCGGTGATTGTCGAAGCCGTTGGGCCGCGTGCGGCATTCGTCGTGGTCGGGATGATTCTGCCGCTCCTGACGCTCTTGACGTACCGCCGGCTTGCGGAGATAGATAGAGCAGTCGCCCCCGTCCCCGAGCTCGAGCTGATTAGTCGGGTACCGATGTTCGCGCCGCTCTCGATCGCTGTGAAGGAGCGGCTTGCCGCAACCATCGTTCCGGTTTCGGTCTCGGCGGGCGAGATCGTCATCCAGGCCGGCGATGTCGGAGATCGGTTTTACATCGTCGCCGGCGGTGAGCTCGAGATCGACGCCGGGGGCCTGCATTCGACCGCACGGGAGGGCGACTATTTCGGCGAAATCGCGCTGCTGCGCGACATGCCGCGGACGGCGAACGTCAAGGCGGCCGTCGACTCGCAGCTGTACGCCCTCCAACGTGCGGCGTTCCTCGAAGCGGTCACCGGACATTCCGCGGCCCGCGCGGCCGGACATGAGGTCGCCGAGGCTCGTCTGGCACGAGTCGGCCCGCAACCCGAGCCCTGACGCGCGGGATACGGGCTGCGTTGTCGAGCCGATGAATTGGCTCTCATCCGCCGCTCATCAAGGTCTGCTGAGCTTCCGGGCGTGAAGGTCGAGGAGCCTCACCCGCGCCGGGGCGTCGTTCCTCCCCGACCGCGCGAAGACGTCTGCGCGGGCACCGAGGGAAACGCACGCCTGACAGGCACGACCGGGGCGGTCCTGATCCTGCTCCTGGCCGCCGAGGGTGCCACGATCCTGCGGATCCGTGACCTGATCTCCGTGCACATCTTCCTCGGCATGCTGCTGATCCCGCCGGTCGCATTGAAGCTGGCCACCACCGGCTACCGGTTCGTGAGCTACTACGCGGGTGTAGCGGCGTATCGCGCGAACGGACCGCCGCACGCGCTGATGCGCTACCTCGTCGCCCCGGTCCTCGTGGCCTCGACGGTCGTGTTGTTCGGGACGGGCGTTGCTTTGATGGTTCGTGGCCCCGATGGCGGGCTCCTCCTGGGACTACACCAGGCGAGCTTCATTGCCTGGCTCGGAGCCACCTCCGTGCACGTGGTCTGGTACCTGATGCCCCTGCCGGCGCTCGTCAGTGCGGATTGGCGGCGCGCTCAGCGCATCGGCCGCGGCGCGCTACGCATTGGTCTCGTAGGAGCCGTGCTCTTGGCGGGCGTCGCGCTCGCGGCGTCGACGCTGCCCCTGGCGCACATGTGGGCGGAGTGAGGCGACGAGTCCCGCGTGTGGTAGAAGGCGAGCGTGGCGATGTTCCTCGTCATGCTCCGTCGCTCCGGCCCTCAGTGGGACACGTCGCGGCCGTTGGAGGACCAGTCCGGCTGGCCTGCGCACGCGTCCTTCATGGACGGGCTCGTGGACGCGGGCTTCATCGTCCTGGGCGGGCCGCTCGCCGACGAGCACCGCGTGGCGCACGTCGTCGAGGCCGAATCGGAGGACGTCATCCGCGCCACGCTCGCGCGCGACCCGTGGAGCGAGACGCATCTCCGAGTCGACACGATCGACCCGTGGACGATCCGGCTCGACGGCCGGCGCACCTAGCTGAGGCTCGCTCGGACGGTCACGGGCTTGACGGCGGACCGTTTCTGACAAGACTGAGAGATACGCGCTCGGCGTGCGGCAACTCGTGGGGGGCGACTGCGGCAAGTGGAAATCGAAGTAAGCGATCCTTCCCTCGTTGAGGGTTTGCTCGAGTTCTTGCGGTCCTCGGGCTGGAATGCGCCAAAAGGCAACGGGTGGATGGTTTCCGTACGCCTGGAATGGCCGCTGCTCTGCGACAGCTGCGGCGACGAAGTCGCCGAGGTGTTGCGGCGCCTCGCGGCATTGGATTGTCACGACTGTCGGGCACAAGCCTGGGCGCGGGCCATGCGGATCGAATGAGGAGGGGCGAGATGGACGTAGCTGAGGCTGTGAGAAAACGGCTCTCCCGCGCTGAGCGCGAGGTCCTTCGAGAGCGGATCTCGACTGCCGTGCGTCTCCGCGAGCTCGCGGACGCCGAAGCGCGGAAGGAGATCAAGGCGAATGGTCGTACGGCTGCGCGTCGGCAACCCTGAACTGCTTGACGACCTGCTCCAGTTCTTAGATCGGCGAGCTGCCCCGCGACGCAGCTCGGAAGCAGGAGGGAGAGCCCGGAGACAACCGGTCCCTGCGGCAAAACCGGTGCACCTCCCCCGGGACAAGGGAGGGCCGGGCTCTCCCGTTCAAGTCAATCGACCGGGAGCTGCGCTCCAGCTCCCCTGAACGGGTGAATCTCGCCGCAGCGATTCGCGAGAGAAGGCGACAGGAATGTGACGCGTAGATGCGCGGCTTGCAGCCGGTTCTTGCCCGCGTCAGAAGCTGATGGGCCGCCGTGCCGACTCCGTCCTCGGCCCGAACGCACACCGACCCGCCGTCTCGGCTAGCTCGAGGATTCGGCGCAGTCGGGTTCTTAGCGGGTGACTACCAGTGCAGCATGTCTTCTCCTTCTCACTGGTGAACGACGCTCGAGGTCCTCGAATCTTTCTCGCGCCGAGCGCGAAGTTGCTGAGATCACTCTTTTGAGGGATGCTGCGAGGTGAGACGAGCTAACATACTGTGCTCTCCTTCGCCGCACGGAGGCCGCACGCTCCACCTAACGATCATCTTGCTCGGAAACCAGCGCGGTGTCGGCGTGCCCCGGAATCGGCCCGGCGCTGCGCGGGCCCTCGAAGTGGGAACGGCGAGGCCGTGAGCGCGAAAGCGTCTGAGCTGGCCTCGACCTCCACGAACGGCGAGGCCGTGAGCGCGAAAGCGTCTGAGCTGGCCTCGACCTCCACGAACGGCGACGGGCCAAGTCACGACGCGGAGCAGTTCTTCCGTGAGTACGCCGGGGGGATCTACAGGTACTGCGTCCGACGCCTCGGCTCTCCGGAGGAGGCGGAGGACGCGCTTCAGGTCGTCTACCTGAACGCTTGGCGCGCGATGAAGCGCGGGACCATTCCGCGTACACCGAGCGCCTGGCTCCTCACTGTTGCGGAGAACGTCTGCCATTCCAAGCTCCGAGCCCGCCAGCGCCGTACATCCTTCGAACGCACGTGTGAGCCAGGCGAACTAGCCGACCTGGCGCCGGCGCGAGCTGAAGCAGGCGACGGAGTCGGCGAGCTTTCGTCCGCGCTCGCCGGGCTGCCCGAGAACCAGCGCAAGGCACTCCTGCTTCGCGAGTGGCGCGGCCTTTCCTACGACGAGATCGCGAGCGAGCTCACGGTTTCCCACGGAGCCGTCGAGATGCTCCTTTTCCGTGCTCGCCGGGCGGCCAGCAAGGCCTTCGCTGCTGGACGGCCAGAGGCAGGCAGGAGAGGCGCCATTCTCGGCGCCGGCATCTTGCTCCTGCCGCGGGACCTGATCTCGCACATTCGATCGACGATCACCGGCGCCTCGCCGGCGAAAGTGGCAGCCGTTGTCGCTGCCACAGCAGCCATTCCTCTCGCCGTCATCACTATCCCGCCCTCCGGACAAGCATCCAAGCCCGCTTCAGATGG
>DATLQD010000129.1:0-10023 GCA_035535315.1 Gaiellaceae bacterium | reverse complement strand
TTCGCCTCGTCAAAGTGCCGGGCGAGCAGCGCGAAGACCTCCTCGGGCGACTCCCGGTAGATCTCCTCGAGCGCCTCGCCGACGCGCTTGTGGAGCTTGCGCCGCGTCGACTCGAGCAGGTTCGCGTAGGCCACCTCCTGGAGGAGGCCGTGCCGGAAGCGGTACTCGGGATTGGGGCGCCGGCGCTTCTCGACGATCAGATCGAGCCGCTGGAGCTCCGAGAGCGCGGGCAGCAGCTCGTCGCGGGGAACGATTCGCTCCAGGAGGGGCATGCCGAACGTGCGGCCGATGACGGCGGCCAGCGAGAGGATCTCGCGCGCCTTGGCATCGAGCCGGTCGAGCCGTGCCTGCAACGCTCCTTGCACGAGAGCGGGGATCGCGAGCTCGTCCGGGCTCACGCCGAGCTCCCAGCCGCCGTTCTGGCGCTTGAGCGCGCCGCGCTCCACGAGGTCCTGGAACGCTTCCTCGAGGAAGAACGGGTTGCCGCCGGCGCGCTCGGCGAGGATCTCGGCGACCTCCTCGGGCACGTCCCCTTCGGCCGCGTCGCCGACGAGGGCCCTGCTCGCGTCCGAGGGGAGCGGCCGCAGCTCGATCTCACGGTAGCGATGGGGGTAGAGCTGGCGGGCGCGCTCACCGAGGAGCCAGGAGCCATGCTGGCGCTCGGTCCGGTACAGGAGGAAGAGGCCGACGGCCGCTTCCTCGGTGACGGGAAGGATGGCCTCGAGCAGCTCGATCGTCGCCTCGTCGGCCCAGTGGAGATCCTCAAGGATGAGGCAGAGCGGGCGCTCGGCTGCGAGGCGACAGAGCAGCTCGGAAAAAGCCTCGAAGGTCTGGTGCTGGACGCCTTCCCGGTTCAGCTCTCGAATCCGCTCGGCCGCCTCCGGCTCCAGCGTGAGGCCGATCAGGCTCGCGAAGAACGGGTAGATCTCCTCGGCGTCGTCGAACAGCTCGGCGAGTTGTGCCTTGAGCTCCAGGCGCACCCGCGCCTCCGGGGTCGAGGCTCCGACCCCGAGCCACTCACGTACGAGATCCCGGATCGGCCAATAGGCAAAGTTCTCGCCGTAGGAGACACCGCGACCTTCGATGAAACGGATCTGGGCGCGATAGAGGCTCCGCACCTCGGCCACGAGCCGCGTCTTGCCGATCCCGGGCTCGCCCATGATCGAGATGATCACGCCGCGCCCGTCGATAAGACCGTCCATCGTCCGCTCGAGCACCGTTAGCTCGAAATCGCGCCCGACGAGCGGGCGGTGCAGCACGAGCGATTCCGGATCCCGGACACCCGTCACCTTGAACGTCGGGACCGGGGCGCTCTTCCCGGCGAGTTCCTGCTCCCCGAGCTCCTCGAGCTCGAAGCACCCCTCCACCTGGCGCTTCGTCTGCATACCGACCACGATCCCTCCGCTCGGGGCCAGGGTCTGGAGCCGGGCCGCGACGTTCACGGTGTCCCCGAGCGCGTTCCATGGGTCGCTCCCGTCGCCGTCCTCGGCAGGGCTGACGACCACGGGGCCGGTGTTGATCCCGATCCGGGCGGCGAGTCGGACGCCGTAGGCGGCCTCGACCTCGTCCGCGTAGCGGGCGAGGGCGCGCTGGATGGCCAGGGCTGCGAGAACGGCGCGCTCCGAGTCGTCCTCGTGCGCCATCGGGGCGCCGAAGATGGCGTAGATCTCATCCCCGCGCAGTTGCGCGACGGTGCCGCCGAAGCGGCGGATCTGTTCGGCCATGATCCGCATCACTTCGTCGACGAGGAACTTCGACCGTTCAGGGCCAAGCTGCTCGGCGATCTGGGTCGACCCGACGAGATCCCCGATCAAAACCGAGACGATCCGGCGTTCTCCGGTTGTGACCGCCATGGACGAAGTTATAGCCGGATGGCCCCCTGCCCCCGGGACCGCTCTTTCAGACAGCGTTCTCTTCGAGGGAAAATCCAGGCGCCAAGCGGTATTGGCCGCACTTTCTACCGACTCGGGATGTCCCCTTCGCGCGCACGCGTTCGAATTGCCCCAAAGTAGTTCTTGCAAGGTCGTCCTTGCTCGACCACACTCAGATTGCGCCACAAGGCGCTGGGACACAACTCACTGCGGTGATATGCAAGTTCAACTCAGCGAGCCTTCGCTCGTCGACGATCTGCTCCCGTTCCTGCGGAAGCTGCAGTGCGTGGTGGTGGCTGATGCTGCAGGCACGATCTCGGTATCCATCCCCGACCTGGTTCCCGAGGACGCTCGCGTCGAACTCGGTATCTACCTGGGAGTGTGGCGGGTGATGCATCCGGACGTACAAATCCGTCTCCTGCCTTAAAACCTGACGAGAGGTTAGCTGAGTTCGACCGGGCACCCGATCATGCGAACAGGCTCTTCTAGCCTCCGCCGTACACGGAGATGGGGAGATCGAGGGTGGTCTCGTCGCCCTGCGGGAGTGTCTCCTCCAGCACGGCCAGGGCGTCCCGGGCACCCGGCGCGGCTGCGAAGAGGCGCTCCTCTACCTCGATGATCGAGTCCAGCCGGACAAGCTCCTGCTTAAACGGCTTTGGGAAACGGCCGCGGCCGAGATACCAGCCGTAGAACTTCTTCAGGAAGCCGGTTGCCCGCTCGGGCCCGAGCTCGCGGGCCGTCTCCCGCATGAAGAGGACGAGCTCGGCAACCACCTCCTCGCGGCTCGGGTGGCCGGTTTCTCGCACGATCTCCGAAATGGCCCACGGGTTTCCCTGAGCGGCCCGGCCGACCATCACCGCGGCGGCGCCCGTGGTGGCGAGGACGGCCTGCGCCCTTGCTCGCGAAGTGATGTCTCCGGATGCGATCACGGGGACGTCGACGAGCTCGACGAGCTCGGCGGTGAGCGAGTGGTCGGCCGTTCCCGTGTACATCTGCCTGGCCGAGCGGGGGTGGAGCGTGAGCGACGAAGCTCCCGCCTCGACGAGGAGCGGCCCAACCGAGAGGGCGGCACGCGATCCGTCTTCAAGGCCGCGGCGCATCTTCACCGAGACAGGGACAGCCACGGCGTTCGCCACGCCTTCCACGATCCGGCAGGCGCGGTCGGGGTCACCGAGGAGCGTTGCCCCGGCACCGGTCTTGGTGACCTTGCGGACGGGGCAGCCGAAGTTCACGTCGACCAGGTCGGCGCCGGCCGCCTCCACCATGCGGGCCGCGTCTGCCATGACGTCCGGGTCGGAGCCGAAGATCTGAACCGCGAGCGGATGCTCGTCGCTCGCGATCTTTAGGTACCCGAGCGTGCGCTCGTTCCCGTGCGAAAGGCCTGCGCAACTCACCATCTCGGAGCAAACGAGCCCGGCGCCGAACCGGCGTCCCTGGCGCCGGAAGGCCTGCACACTGACTCCAGCCATGGGAGCGAGGACGACTCGAGTCGGGACGACGACGGGGCCGATGTTCCAGGGGGATTCGAGGTCGATGTGCACCGGGAGGAAATGCTAGCCCAGGCGCGAACGTTTTCCTCTTGACGCGAAGGGTAAGATTCTGCGCGCTCGGTACCCGGAAGGGCACCGGGTTTCACTATCTGGGGTCTTGGAGGAACGGACTTTGAAGGAACTACTACTCACTCCCGACGGCTACGCAAAGCTGAAGGACGAGATCCAATACCTCTCGACGGAAAAGCGTCGTGAGGTGGCCGAACGTATTAAGACTGCCCGGGAGTTCGGCGACATCACCGAGAACTCCGAGTACGACGATGCGAAGAACGAGCAGGCCATGCTCGAGCACCGCATCTCGCAGCTCGAGGAGCGGTTGAAGAGCTCGCGCGTGATCGAGGCGCAGGATGTCTCGACGGACGCCGTCACGGTCGGGACGAAGGTGCGGCTCAGGGACATCGGGGCGAACAAGACCGTCGAGTACTTCATCGTCGGCTCCGCCGAGGCGAACCCCGCTGAGCACAAGCTTTCCAACGAGTCACCGGTCGGACGGGCCATCCTCGGTCACAAGAAGGGCGAGACCGTCGAGGTCTCGGCGCCGCGCGGGTCCATGAAGTTCAAGATCATGGACATCAAGGCCGCCTAGGCGGCGCGAGGCTCAACCGGCAGCGAAAGCCAAGTGTCGGCGCCGCCGGCAGCGCGATTCTGCGCCTCCGCCCAGCCGCCGTGAGCGCGGGCGATCACCTCGCTGATCGCGAGTCCCAGCCCGGCTCCGCCGCTCCGGCGCGACTTGTCTGCCTGCGAAAAGCGCTCGAATGCATGCGCCAGGAAGTCGGCTGGGAAGCCCTTTCCCTCGTCGGTCACGTGAGTCTCGACCTGGCCCTCGCGTTCGATCGCGGCGAGCCGGATCGTGCCGGACCCGTGGCGGAGCGCGTTGTCGACGAGGTTGCCCAGAGCCTGCTCGAGGCGGAGGCCGTCTGCGACGAGCGCGAGGTCGCTCGGATCGTCGACCTCGATGCGCCGACCCGCGGCTTCTGCCCGGGCTTCGAACCGGTGTACGACGTCGGCGAAGAGCTCCGCGACCTTCAGGGGGGCGGGGCGAATCGGGAGCGTGCCCCGGTCCGAGCGGGCAATCGCGAGGAGGTCCTCCGCTAGCTGAGCGAGCCGGTCCACCTCCTCCACGGCAGAGCGAAGGGCGTCCTGGAGCTCCTCCGGGCTGCGAGGCTTGCGGACAGCGAGCTCGAGCTCAGTCTTGAGGAGCGCCAGGGGCGTCCTGAGCTCGTGGCTCGCGTCGGCGACGAACCCGCGCTCTCGGGCGAGGGCAGTCTCGAGCCGAGCGAGCATCTCGTTCAGCGTCTCACCGAGCCGCCGGATCTCGTCGTCGGGCCTGGAGAGCGGCAGCCGCCGGCCCTGGCTCGCCGCCGAGATGTCGGCCGCCCCGCGCCGCATGGACTCGACCGGCCGCAGCGCCGCAGCCGCCAGCGCGTAGCCGACGAGCGAGGCGAGCAGGAGAGCGATCGGCCCGCCCACGAGGAGCTGAGTGCGCAGGCTTGCAAGCGCCTCCGCGCGCCCGTCACGGGAGGCGCCCACGACTACGACCAAGCGTCGGCCCTGCGCGTCCACGGGCGTCGCCAGCACGCGGGCAGGATCGTCCCCGTTGGGGGGTGGGCCGAGATCCAGGACAATCGTCCCCTGCCGTGCGCGGTCGAGCTGCCCGGGGTTCAGCACCGGCGCGTGTTTCAGCCCGGAGGTCGAATCGATGACGGCGCCGTGGTCGTCGACCACCTGTGCATAGCTCTCGTCGGGAGGAGCCAGTGGGCTCCTTCCGCCCTCGCGAAGCCCAGAGCCTGCCTGCTGGACGAGTGCGGTGACGGCGTCCGCGCGAGAACGAAGGCCGGCGTTCAGGCTTGCATCGAGCTCGTGTCCGAGCCGGATGTAGAGAAAGAGCCCGGTAGCCGTGAGCACCAGGGCCATCACGAGCGTGAACGCCAGCGTGAGGCGGAGGCGGATGGGGAGTCGGCTCAAATGCCGCCGTCCTTCCGAAGGCGATATCCCGCTCCGCGCACGGTCTCGATCGAGGTTGTCCCGAACGGGCGGTCGATCTTCTCGCGAAGGTAGCGGACGTAAACGTCGACGATGTTCGACCGGTTCTCGTAGCCATAGTCCCACGCGTGCTCGAGCAGCTGAAAGCGGGAGAGCACCTGGCCGGGGCGTCGCATGAAGGTCTCGAGCAGTGCGAGCTCCTTGGTCGAGAGGGCGATCTCCTCGCCGCCTCGCCAGGCCTGGTGGGTGGCGGGGTCGAGCTTGAGGGAACCGACCTCGAGCACGGGGGGACGGTCGACTGGGCCGCGCCGCGAGAGCGCCCGGAGCCGTGCCAGTAGCTCCGCGAAGGAGAACGGCTTGGTGAGGTAATCGTCCGCTCCGTTGTCGAGCCCTTCGATCCGGTCCTGCACCGCGTCCCTGGCGGTGAGCATGAGAACCGGTGACCAAACGCCGTTAGCACGGAGGCTGCGGCAGACCTCGAAGCCGGTCACGCCCGGCAGCATCACGTCGAGGACGATCGCATCGTAGTCCGTCGCCCGGGCCATCCAGAGTGCGTCCTCGCCTTTCGCCGCGACGTCGGCAGCGTGCCCGTCTTCGAGCAGCCCCCGCCTGAGGAGGCTCGCCATCTTCAGCTCGTCCTCGACGATCAGCACCCGCATTCCCTCATTGTGGACGGAACGATGAGAGACAGATGAGAGATTGTGATCCCGGGCGCCGTTTCGTGGAGACGGTAGGCTCGCGGCCTCTATGAGCTCGCTTCCGAAGCGCTTTCCCGGCCGAGTCGAGGCCGCGGCGGTCAGGGCCGAAGCCGAGACGTTCGACCCTAGCCAGGAGGGCACTGAGCCGAGACGCCTGGCCGGGCGCGTGCTCGGCCGGCGGGGCCACGGAAAGCTCGTTTTCGTCGACCTCGTCGACCGATCCGGGCAGATCCAACTCTTGTTGAGCGCGGAACGGGTCGGGCCCGTGGACCTCGACCTTGGAGACATCGTCGGCGTGGAAGGCCGGCCCACCAAGACCAAGCGCGGCGAGCCCTCGGTCGCCGTCGACGAGCTCATCCTGCTTGCGAAGACGGCCAGGCCGCTACCGGACACCTTCCACGGCCTGGTGGACGCCGAGACGCGGTATCGGAAGCGCTACCTCGACCTGCTGATCAACCAGGAGACCCGGCGCGACTTCCTGCTTCGAAGCCAGATGGTCTCTTCCATCCGCAGCGGGCTCGACGAAGACGGCTTCGTGGAGGTGGAGACGCCGATCCTGCAGCCGAGGTACGGCGGCGCCTTCGCGGAGCCCTTCGTCACACACCACAACGAGCTGGATGTCGACCTGTATCTGCGAATCGCCTCCGAGCTCTACCTGAAGCGGCTGATCGTCGGGGGGCTCGAGCGGGTCTACGAGATCGGCAAGGATTTCCGAAACGAGGGCGTCTCCTACAAGCACCAGCCCGAGTTCACGATGCTCGAGTGGTACGAGGCCTACGCCGACTACCGCGACACGATGGAGCGCATCGAGCATCTGGTCGACAGGGTCGCCCGCGAGACCACGGGCGGGACGAAGGTCTCGTTCCGGGGGCACGAGATCGAGCTGGCGCCCCCCTGGCAGCGGGTCAAGCTCGTCGACGCACTCGAGGAGCAGGGACTCTGGAGCCGGGAGGAGGGGGAGCTCCGGCGTCGCCTCGAGGAGCGCGGGACTGAGACAGGGGCCGACCGCACCTGGGCGCAGCTCGTCGACCATGCTCTCTCGGCGTACGTCGAGCCCGCCTTGCTCCAGCCGACGATCCTGCACGACTATCCGATCGAGCTCTCGCCGTTCGCTCGGGCGACGGACGAGGACCCGACGATCGTGGAACGGTTCGAGTACTTCGTCGGCGGCATGGAGCTCGGGAATGCATTCACCGAGCTGAACGACCCGGCCGAGCAGGAACAGCGCTTTCGCGACCAGGAGGTGGCGTTGGAGACCGGGGACGCGACTGCCGAGCCGGGCGACCCGGACTACGTCGAGGCGCTCTCGTACGGCATGCCGCCCACCGGTGGGCTCGGCCTGGGGATCGACCGCCTCGCGATGGTCATCACCGGGAGGGACACGATCCGTGACGTGATCCTCTTCCCGACGCTGCGCGAGCGGGCGCCTTAGCCCCGGGCTACATGTGCGAGCGGGACGTATCCAGCCCGGCGCCACCGCCTGCCAGGAGATACAAGCTCGCCAACCCGGCCCACTCGCCGTACGGCTCGAGGAGCTCGCGCGTGTCGTCCTCGTCGGCCCGGCGGCCGTTGAGCGCCGCGCACAGCTTGATCAGTCCCAGATCGCCGACAAGGCCGTGTTCGAAGCGTCCGAGGCCGTAGAGGCAGATGACGCCTGCCGACCAGGGCCCGAGGCCCCGCTCGCGCTCGATGCGGGCCCGTGCCTGAGCGGTCGGGACTCCGTGCAGGCGCTCCAGGTCGAGCTCGCGAGAGAGCCGGACGAGCGCCGTGGCCTTGCGGCTGACCAATCCAATCCGGGCCAACTCGGCCGGCGCGAAGCTCGCGAACGTGGCGCGAGTCGGTGGCAGCCGCAGCCCTTCGTGCTCCTCGGAAGCGACGCGGATGAGCTTTGCCTCGAGGAGCCTTGCCGCCCGGCCTTGGATCAGCTGCCCGCAGACCGCCTTCAGGAGCGCGTGCGTGACCGTGGCGACCCGCAGGGGGCGCATGCCGCGGAGCGATCTGATCCTGGGCCCGAGCAGCTGATCGTTCCGGAATCGAAGAAGAAACTCGGAGTGGTCGTCGTCTGCGGCGAGCACGAACCGCAGCACCTCCATGGCCGCATCCGGCTCCCGGCTCTCGAGCCGGACTGCCAGCGTCCCGTCCGCCCTCTGGCGCACGTGGGCGAGCGCGGGGCCTCCGGCCTCGAAGACGGCTGTGAGAACACCGTCTCGGAAACTCCGCGTGGCGTCGCTCTTGAGCCGTGCGGAGAGTGCGAGCGAATAGGGGGGACATGGCCGCACGTCGGTCTCGAGCACCACGAGACGACCCTATCGGCCAGTTCGGAGCCACAGAAGAAATAAGGTCTGTAGAGGATGGCGCTTAGAGCCGATACGCACTTCAGGCAGCACGGAAGTACCTCCCGACCGGTTCGGTAGCATGGGTTCGGCAGTAGACGGAAAGGACGCGAGCGTTGTTCGAGCGCTTCACTGAACGAGCAAGACAGGTTGTCGTCCTCGCCCAGGACGAGGCCCGTGCCCTCAAGCACAACTACATCGGAACTGAGCACATTCTCCTCGGCCTCCTCCGCGAGGAGGAAGGCTTGGCCGCGCGCGTCCTCGAGTCGCTCGACATCACCGTCGAGGAGGTCCGCGCGCAGGTCGCCCGGATCGTCGGCCAGGGCGACGAGGTGACGACCGGTCAGATCCCCTTCACTCCGCGCGCCAAGAAGGTCCTCGAGCTCGCGCTGCGCGAAGCGCTCTCCCTCGGCCACAACTACATCGGCACCGAGCACATCCTGCTCGGGCTCGTGCGCGAGAACGAAGGGGTGGCCGCGCGCATCCTGCTCGACTTCGACGCGGACGCCGAGAAGATCCGCAACGAGATCATCCGGATGCTCTCCGGCCCCGGCCGCCGCCAGCAGGGCGGGGGTGGCACGCCGGAGAAGTCGAAGAGCTCGAAGCTGCTCGACCAGTTCGGGCGTAACCTCACGAAGCTCGCCGCCGAGGGCAAGCTCGACCCGGTCGTCGGTCGCCAGACCGAGATCGAGCGGGTCATGCAGATTCTCTCACGGCGGACGAAGAACAATCCGGTCCTGATCGGCGAGCCGGGCGTGGGGAAGACGGCGGTCGTCGAGGGCCTTGCCGCGCGCATCTCCTCAAACCAGGTGCCCGAGCTCTTGAAAAACAAGCAGATCTACACGCTGGACCTGGCTGCGCTGGTCGCGGGCTCGAAGTACCGCGGCGAGTTCGAGGAGCGCCTGAAGAAGGTGATGAAGGAGATCACCCAGCGCGGCGACATCATCCTTTTCATCGACGAGCTCCACAACCTGGTCGGAGCCGGAGCGGCCGAAGGCGCGATCGACGCGGCCTCGATCCTGAAGCCGGCGCTGGCCAGAGGCGAGCTCCAGACGATCGGCGCGACGACGCTCGACGAGTACCGCAAGTACCTCGAGCGGGACGCCGCACTCGAGCGCCGCTTCCAGCAGATCAAGGTGGAGGAGCCCTCCGTCGAGGACACGGTGCTCATCCTGAGAGGCCTGCGCGACCGCTACGAGGCTCACCACCGCTGCACGATTACGGACGAAGCGCTCCAGGCGTCGGCTGTTCTCGCAAGCCGCTACATCCAGGACCGCCATCTGCCCGACAAGGCAATCGATCTGGTCGATGAAGCCGCGTCGCGGATGCGCATCAAGACGATGACCGCCCCGCCGCGCTACCGCGAGCTCGAGGACGAGATCGACAACGTCCGCCAGGAGAAGGAGGCGGCGATCGAGTCGCAGGAGTTCGAGAAGGCCGCGAACCTGCGCGACAAGGAGCGCAAGCTGACGCAGAAGCGCCGCGAGCTCGAGGAGAAATGGCGGAGCTCGGAGACGGTCGAGCAGCCCGAGATCGGCGAGGAGGAGATTGCGGACATCGTCTCCATGTGGACGGGAATCCCGGTCTT
>DATLQD010000128.1:0-3546 GCA_035535315.1 Gaiellaceae bacterium | reverse complement strand
GCCTCGATCGTCCCCATGCGCTTCACCTCGACTGCGAGCCAGCCCCCTTCGCCGTCGCGGCACATGAGGTCGACGGGGCCGATGTCCGTCGGCCACTCGCGGCGAACGAGCCGAATCCCTTCCCCGAGCGCAGCCGGTCGTTCCGCGAGCTCCTCCTGGAGATGGCGCTCGACGCCGTCCTTCTCGAGCCCTGCGGCCTCGCCCATCTCGTGCGACACGTCGCTCAGGACCTCGGACACGCGGATCTCGAGCTGGTCCTCCGCCCTGCCCGCCCGCTTGCGCACCACGAGCCGCTCGAGCGGATCTCCTTCCTGCTCGATCGCCGTCGGCGGAGTCATCCAGTTCAGCGGTTTGTACCCGCCGGCGTCCGCGTGGACGAGCACCGACCCGTCGGATTTCAGCATCACGAGGCGCGTCGACTCCGGCAGGAAGGCCCTGAGCCGACCGGTGTAGCGAACCTCGCAGCGGGCGACGATGAGGCGCACCGCGGCGGACCGTACTGTCCGCTTCGGACACATCTGCCAAGCGGCGTCTGCCTACGCACCCGCCTTTAGGGGCCATCCATCGAGCCTTCGAGCGGGTGGCCCGTGTCGCAAGGCGGGGGTCGAGCGCTAAAGTCCTTTCGTGCACATCGAGAAAGCGACGATCGTTCGGCACCTCCGGGGGCTCGGTCGCCACGAGGATGCCATCCGCGCCGACCGAGAGCTTCCGGACCGCATTCATACGGTTCAAGACGTCGAGTTGTTCGAGCGCTTCGGTCTCGATCCCACCGGGTTCGAAGGCGAGACGTTCAGAGACCGGCCGCCCAAGGAAATTTGATCCTCTCGACACTTCGATCGCAGAGTCTTGGAGAAGCTAACCCACCGGCTTAGGGTGGCACACGCGGGCTCCGTTCCCAGCTCCACGCCGAACACCCGCTGCTCAAGGTGCTCGGTCGGGTCGCGGTGACACCGCGCGTCGCGGTCATCTACTACAGCGCCACGGGGAACGTTCATGCGCTGGCACAGATGCTGGGCGAGGGTGCCGAGGAGGCAGGCGCAGAAGTTCGTGTTCGTCACGTCGAGGAGCTCGCTTCTGAGCTCATGATCTCCCAGAATCAGTACTGGGGCCTGCACCGGTCACAGGTGGACGATGCGCCCGTCGCCACGCTGGAAGACCTCGAGTGGGCAGACGGTGTCGCCTTCGGAACCCCCACGCGTTTCGGAAACGTCGCCGCGCAGCTGAAGCAGTTCATGGACCAAGCAGGTCGACTGTGGCAGGACGGAAAGCTTGCCGACAAGGTGGCCACCGCCTTCACGTCCTCCCAAACGGCCCACGGCGGCCAAGAGACGACGATCCTCGCCTTGAACAACACGATGTACCACTGGGGCGCTGTCATCCTTCCCCTGGGCTACACGGTCCAAGAGGTGTTCGCGGCAGGAGGCAACCCGTACGGAAGCTCGTTCGTCGCCGGGCATACCGTGACCGGACCTGACGAGCACGCTCTTGCCGTCGCGCGTTACCAAGGCCGGCGGCTGGCCCGCTACGCCGGGGTGATCGGAGCGGCTCGCCGCGAAGGCCTGTTCGCTGTTCGACGCCCCAACCCGCAGAGCTTCGTCGGAGCGAGCAATAGGGAGCCCGGAGCCCCTAGGTAACTCTCGAGCAATCCTCCGCGACGACCACGGCTTCCGTGGCAGGGGGGAAGCTCGAGTTCCACAGTCGCCCGGCGGTCAGCCGGAGGTCATGGTGGCCAGTGCAGCCCGCGCTCCGGCCGCCCGTACGGCTGCCGAGAGCGCGGCGATGTCGTAGGCGCCGTAGTGCCGCCGGCCGTTGACGAAGAAGGTGGGCGTGCCGGAGACCCCGCTTAGGTCGGCGCTGTCCACGTCCTCGGCCACGCGGGCGGCACCTGCATGAGCGCGGAGGGCATTCGTGAACCTCTCGATGTCGAGTCCGAGCCGCTCGGCATAGGCGATCAAGTCGAGCCGGCGCGCATCGAGGTGGCGCAGCGCGTCCTCGTCGACCTCGACGCCGAGTCCGACCGTTACTCCCGTCTCTCATCACCCGCTCCTTCGACGCGACTCTGTAAGCAGATGGAGTTCGGTGCCAGCACGGTGGCCAGAGGAGCACCGCTCAACGAGAATGAGGGCGTGCGAGCTGCGCCGCGTCTGGTTGCCTGGAGCTTAGCGCTCGCGGCTGTCGCCGTGATCGCGGTAGGGCTCGTCCTCGATGGAATCGCTGCCGCACAGCACGTTCCCGGATCTGGCTCTGTTTGGTTGTACCCCTTGCTGTTCGCTGCGATTTCGGCGCCTGCTGCGGTGGGCGCGTTGATCGCGGCGCAGCGGCCGCGCAACCCGATCGGATGGATCCTCGTCGTGGGCGCGCTTTCGCTCGCGGCTGTGCTCGCCGCTACGCCGTACGCGTGGGTGGCGTTGGACGCGCAGCCGGGGGCGCTTCCCGGCGGCTCCTGGGCCGCACTCGTCTCTTCGCTCTGGCCCGCCTTCTTCGCCTGGCCGCTGGCAGTTGCGTTCGTGTTCCCCGACGGCCGACTTCCGTCGCCGCGGTGGCGCCCCTACACGATCTTCGCAGCCGGGTCGATAGCCCTCCTCGTGCTGTTGCTGGTGCTGGCGGAGCAGCTCGAGGAGCCGTTCTCGGACGTGCCGAATCCGATGCCTCTTCGCTTGCCGGAAGGTCTCGGCTTTCTGCGGCTGGCGGCCTGGTTGGCGATGTTCGCGTGCCTCTTCGTTGGCGCAGCGGCGGTCCGGAGTCGCTACAGGCGTTCCAGGGGGATCGAGCGGCTGCAGATGCTCTGGTTGGCGTACGCAGCGCTTCTGATCCCTTTGGGGGTCGTGTGTTTTCTTGTCTGGGGGCTCGTGTTCGGCGAGCCCGGCGACGCTGTGGTCTGCTTTCTCCTGGGGATGGAGGCGGCGGTGGCAATCGCAGTCGGCGTCGCTGTAACGCGCTACCGGCTGTACGAGATCGATCGACTGATCAACCGGACGCTCGTCTACGCCCTCGTCACTGCAACACTCGGTCTCCTCTATGCCGCCGTCGTGCTGCTTGCGGGCGTCGTCCTTGGTCGCGGATCGAGCTGGGTGACGGCCCTCGCAGTACTCGTGGTCGCGGGTGCCTTCGGGCCGCTGCGGCGTAGGACTCAGGCTGCGGTGGACTGGCGATTCGACCGCCTCCGTTACGAAGGGTTGCGGCGCATGCGCGCGTTCGTCGATGACGTCCGCGAGGGGCGGCGAGAACCGGAGGAGGTCGGAGCTGTGCTCGCCGCCGCCCTTCGCGACCCGAGCGCGGAGCTGCTCTTTCGGCTGCCGGCGAGCGAGGCGTACGCGGACGGCGTCACGGGCGCCATTCTGGATCCGCCGGACGACGAACGCGCGCTGACGAGGGTCGCGCATCAGGGGAAAGAGATCGCGCTCCTCCGGCACCAGCCCGCGCTCCTCGACCGTCCCGACCTGCTCCGCAGCGTTCTTGCCGAGGCGAGCCTGGCGATCGAGATTGCACGGCTCCGAGTCGAGGTACGGCTCCAGCTTGCGGAGGTGGAGGAATCGCGAGCTCGGG
>DATLQD010000127.1:0-7325 GCA_035535315.1 Gaiellaceae bacterium | reverse complement strand
GCCGAGCTCTTTCCGGGGAGCGCCGCCCGGTCGAGCTCGCGACGGACGCGCCGACTCCCTTCTGATGCCCGCGTCAGTTGCGCCGGAGTCTCTCGTCAGCGACCTTCGGCATCGCGTCCTCCAAGTCCAGAAAAAGCAGCGGCTCCCGAGCATCAGTGCCGCCGTCGCCCGGAGCGGCGAGCTTCTCTGGAGCGAGGCCGTCGGCGTCGCGGACAACGACGCCGGCACCGCGGCGACTCCCGACACGCAGTACCGCGTCGGATCGATCACGAAGACCTTCACGGCCGTCGCGATCATGCAGCTCAGGGATGCCGGTGAGCTCGAGCTGGACGACAGGCTCGGAGACCACGTTCCCGAGGCCGCGCATCCGGGGCCGACGATCAGACGGATGCTCTCCCACCATTCCGGGCTCCAGCGGGAGCCTGCGGGCGACCTCTGGGAAACCATGGAGGCTCCGACCGTCAACGAGCTGCTCGGCCGGCTCGTCGAGGCCGAACAGGTGCTGGAGCCGGGGCGGCACTTTCACTACTCGAACCTCGCCTTCGCGCTGCTCGGGGAGGTTGTCGCCCGTCGGAGCGGGCAGCCGTACGTCGAGCACGTCCAGGAGAGGATCCTCGACCCGCTCGGCCTCTCCCGGACGACGTGGGCGCCGAGCGGCGCCAGGGCCAAGGGGTACTTCGTGGAGCCGTACTCGGACACCCTCAAGTGCGAGCGCGACGACATCGACCTGCTGGGGGCCGCGTCGGCCGGCCAGCTCTGGAGCACTACAGCCGACCTGTGCCGCTGGGGCGCCTTCCTGGCGGATCCTGTTCCCGACGTGCTCGCGCCCGCGACCGCCGAGGAGATGCACTCGGTCCACGTGATGCTGGACGACCGCTGGCACGAGGCCTGGGGGCTCGGCCTCGGGCTGACGCGGGATGGCGAGCGAATCCTGGCCGGTCACTCGGGCGGAATGCCGGGCCACCTCTCCGGGTTCATGTACTCGAAGAAAGACGGCATCTCCGCCGCCGCTCTGACGAACGCCGGCGCCGACATGCAAGCGCTCGCGGTCAGCCTCGCTGTCGCGGCGATCGACGCGCTCCCGGCGGAGCCGGAGCCCTGGCGTCCTGCCGGGCCGCCGCCACCCGAGGTGGCCGGGATCCTCGGCCGCTGGTGGTCGGAGGGAGAGGAATCCATCTTCAGCTTCCGGGACGGGCGCCTACAGGCGCGCCTGGCCTACGACCGCCCGGAGGAGGAGCCTTCTGTCTTCGAGCCGGACGGGACGGACCGCTACCGCGTCGTCTCGGGCCGCGAGCGCGGCGAGCTCCTGCGCGCCGTCCGTGACGAGGCCGGCGAGGTCGTCAAGCTCTACTGGGCGACCTACCCGTTCCAACGCGAGCCCTTCACGTTCGGGTGATGCCCTTCTTTCTCTGCACGACCTGTGGGACGCAGTTCCCCGAGAGCGATGCCGCGCCAGAGGCGTGCCCGATCTGCCAGGACGAGCGCCAATACGTCCCACCGGAAGGGCAGCGCTGGACGACGCTCGAGGAGCTCCGTGCCTCCCACCGGGTCGAGATTCGCGAGGAGGAGCCGGGGCTCAACGGCATCGGCGCGGAGCCCTCGTTCGCGATCGGACAGCGTGCTCTCCTCGTCCAGGCAACCGGCGGCAATGTGCTCTGGGACTGCATTTCGCTCCTTGACGACGAGATTGCCGGGCGGGTCGAGGAGCTGGGAGGAATCGCAGCCATCTCGATCTCCCACCCGCACTACTACTCCTCGATGGTCGAGTGGGCGGAGGCCTTCGACGCCCCCATTTACCTGCACGCTGCCGACCGGGAGTGGGTCATGCGCCCGAGCGATCGCGTTGTCTTCTGGGAGGAGGAAAGGCGGGAGCTCGGGCCGGGACTCACGCTCGTCCGCTGCGGCGGTCACTACGAGGGCGGCACCGTTCTTCATTGGTCGGCAGGGGCGGAGGGGAGAGGAGCCCTGCTCTCCGGCGACATCGTGCAGGTGATTCCGGACCGCCACTACGTCAGCTTCATGTACAGCTATCCGAACCTGATCCCGCTGAACGAGCAGGCGATCAGGCGGATCGTGGCGGCGCTCGAGCCGTTCGACTTCGACCGAATCCATGGCGCCTGGTGGGATCGCGTCGTCCCGACCGACGCCAAGGCCGTCGTCGTTCGCTCGGCGGAGCGCTACCTGAAGGCCATCGGCGGCTAGGCAAGCGGGTGGAGCCCGAGGGCCGGCTCGCCGGTATCCGTCTCATCCTGGCCGAAAGGGCGGTGCGCGCGATCATCGCGCTCGCTTTCCTAGTCATGCTCGGCTTCGGAGTCGTCCTGCCGATTCTGGCGCTCTACGCTCGGTCGTTCGGCGTCGGGTATGGCTCCGCGGGACTCTTCATCTCTGCCTTCGCGCTGGTTCGCCTCGGAGCCGATCTCGCCGCCGGCCCGCTGGTCGACCGCTTCGGAGAACGGCGCGCGGCCGCGTCCGGGATGGTGATCACGGCGATTGCCTCCTTCGCGGCGGGGCTTGCGCCCACCTTTGGGCTCGCGCTCGTCTTTTGGAGCGCAGGCGGCGCCGGCTCGGCGCTCTTGTTCGCGGCCTTCTACAGCTACCTTCTGAAGGTCGTTCCGTCCGACCGCATGGCGCGGACGCTCGGAATCTTCTACGGCTCCTTCAACGGCGGCATGGTCGCCGGTGGGCTCGCGGGCGGCATCGTCGCCCACTACCTCGGCCTGGCCGCTCCACTCCTCCTCTACGCGGGCATCCTCGCGGTCGCCGCTCTTGCGTACCTGCGTTTCGTTCCTGATCCCACTGGGCGCGCGCAGGAGCTTCCGATGTCCACACAGCAGGCCGAGCTCGAGCGGGACATGCCGATCCTGCGCCGGAGCCGGACGACGCTCGCCCGCCTCTTCCGGACCCGCGGCTTTGCCACGGTGCTGGTCGTCAACCTCGCGTTCCTCTGGATGATCGCCGCGGTGTTCGACACGCTCGTCCCGCTTCTTGGGCGCGAGGAGCTCGGGATGTCGACCGTGGCGATCGGTGTCGTCTTCGCCGCCGCACTCGCGACCGAGTTCACCGTCCTCTATCCGGCGGGCACGGCTGCAGACCGGCGCGGGCGAAAGCCGGTGCTCCTGCCGGCGCTGGCCGGGCTGGCGCTTATGACGGTGCTCCTCGGCTGGTCGCCGACACCGTTTCTGCTCGGGCTCGGAATGGCGTTCCTGGGAATTGCGACCGGCTTCGCCGGGGTTCCGCCCGCGGCGATGCTCTCCGACCTGACGCCCAGCCATGGCTCCGGCACGGCGGTAGGCGCTTTCCGCTTCTGCGGCGACCTCGGGCTCCTACTCGGTCCGCTAGTCGCCGGTCTCGCGATCGACGCGTTCGGCTTCCGCGAGGCGTTCGCGATCGCTGCCCTCCCGACGATCGTCGCTCTCGTGCTCGTCGCCCGAACGCCGGAGACGTTGCCGGCCCAGGCTCACGCGCCATAGCGCGAGGCTGGCGCGGCGGCCGCTCGCCCCGCCGAGCCAACGCCTCGCGTCTCCCAACGAAAGCGGAGGCTGAGGCCTCGCGCATCCCCCGTCGGAGGACGAAGAGCCCCGGCGCCCGCCGGATCGCCGGGCGCCGGGGCCTTCCTTTACTCGTACTGAAGCGCTCGGAGGACGTTTAGCTTCGCCGCCCGTCGTGCGGGCACGATCGCCGCGACGATCCCGACGATGATGGCGACAAGGGCGAAGATGGCCAGTTGGCTCCCCGGGATCGAGAACTTGACCTCGAACTGCGAGAGGGCCCGCGTCACGAGCGCGGCGAGGAAGACGCCGAGCGGGAGCCCAAGGGCCGCTCCGATCAGCGCGGTGATCACGCTCTCATGTCGCACCATGCGCCGCACCTGTCGCCGTGTCATCCCGACGGCTCGCAGCATCCCGAGCTCGCGCGTCCGCTCGAAGACGGTGAGCACGAGCGTGTTGATCATGCCAAATATGCTCACGACAACAGACAGAGTGAGCAGGACGTAGAGCAGGATCAGGAACTGGTTGAAGTCCTTGTCCTGGGAGTCGATCCACGCCCCGCGAGTCTGCACTTTCGCGTCCGGGAAGTCTGCAACGCTCTTTTCGAGCCCTGCCGTCGTCGCAGGGTTATCGTTCGCTGTGTTTACGAAGACGAACGAGTTCCGCGGGCGCTCGTAGAGCGAGTCGAACGCTGCTTGCGAGATCGACACGCTCCCGAGGAGCGGGAAGAACGGCGGCGGCTTGTAGATCCCGCGAATCACCAGGTCCGTTTGGGTGGCGCTGGGGGTCAGGAGCTTGACGTTGTCGCCGATCTCGAGGTTCTTCTGGTCGGCGAAGTCCTTGGCGACGATCGCCCCGTTCCGGCCAAGATGTGAAAGCACGGCGTTGGAGCCGTCCTCCCACTCGAAGACATACGCCTCGTCGATGTCGTCCGGCTTGATGCCGGTCACGTACTGTGACGAGCCGGCCACCTTGCCGAGCTCCGCCCGCACCGACGTCACGAGCTCCGCGTCCGGCGAGTTGGCGAGGGCGTCGGCGGCGCCGGGAACGAAGGGCGAGAAGCCGTCCTGCGCCGTCACGACGTAGTCGGCCTTGACCTGGTCCTCGATCGCACCCCGGTTCGAGGCCTTCATCCCGTTCGCGAGGACCGCGATGAAGGTGACGAGGGCGACACCAATCATGAGCGCGGCCGCGGTCGAGGCCGTGCGCCCCGGATTCCGCATCGAGTTCCTCTTGGCCAGCTGCCCGGCGGCACCGCCGACTCGCTGGGCGGGCCAGCCGAGGACCGACGCGAGCGGCTTCACCAGATGGGAGGAGACCATCGCCACGCCGGTGAAGAGCGCGAGAACCCCGCCGGCAATCAGGAGCAGCCTGGGCGCGGTCGCGAGCTCGTCCTTGAACATGGCGAGCCCGAGCGCCGCAATCCCGATCGTGATGATCGCGATCGCGAGGTAGGGAACGAAGGGCGAGAACCGCGACTTCGGAAGGACGGCTCCTTCGCGGACCGCCGCGATCGGCGGCACCCGGGTCGCCCGCAGAGCCGGGAAGATCCCGGCCAGGACCGTCACCACGGTGCCGATCAGCATCGAGACCACGATCGTGCGGGTCGCGAACACCGTTCCCTGCGTCGGCAGGTCGAGGTTGAGCGCCTTGAAGAGCGCGTTCAGCCCCACTGCAAGGCCGAGTCCCGCCAAGAGGCCGATGAGCGCGGCGGCGAACCCGATTACGAACGCCTCGAGGACGACCGACTGCAAGAGCTGGCGCCTCGAGGCGCCGATCGTCCGGAGGGTCGCGAACTCTCGTGTCCGCTGGGCGACCGTGATCGAGAAGGTGTTGAAGATCACGAAAGCCCCGACGAAGAGCGCGATGCCTGCGAACGACAGCAGGAAGTACCGGATGAAGTTGGTGAACTCGACGGACTCGAGGTCCTTGGACGCCTGCTGGTCGCCTGTTCGCACCGTCACGCTCGAGCCGAGTGCCTCACGCAGCTCGCTCTGGAGTTGTACGGGCGTGACACCTTCCTTCGCCGCGACGGAGATGGCGTCGAGCTGGCCTTCGCGCTCGAGGAGCCGTTGCGCCTCGGGGATCGTAAAGACGGCGAACGTCGCCGTTCCGAGGGACTCGACGTCGCCGTAGTGGGCGAGCCCGACGACCTTGAACTCCTCGACGGGCTTCAGCGTTGCGATCTTGACCGTGTCGCCGATCTTGTAGCCCTCTTCGTCGGCAGCCGCCGAGTCGAGGACGACTTCGCCAGGCGCCTGCGCCCAGGTGCCCTCGACGAGCTTCAACGGATTGAAGCGCTGCTCTGCCGGATCGATGCCGAAGCCGAAGGAGGGTGCACCGCCGGTGTTCACGGCCTTACCCTTCTTGGTCAGGAGCTTAGTGTTCGTCTGGTCGACGACGCTGCCGGTGGCGGCCTCGACGTCCGGGAGGGCGCGGACCTTGGCGAGCGTCGCCTCCGGGATCGGCGGCGGCTCGGACGATTCCCCCTCGAACGAGATATCCGCCGCCTTGCCCGAAACGACGACATCCGTGTTGGCGTAGGACTCCTGGAAGATCCCGTTGAACGCTTTGTCGATCGTGTCGGTGAGGACGTAGGTGCCGCTCACCATCGCGACTCCGAGGATGATCGCAAACATGGTCAGGGCGGTACGGAGCTTGCGCCCCCCAAGGCCTTTGAGCGCGACTCCGATCATCGGCCGCTGACCTCTTCGATCGTCTCGAGGATCGTATGAGCGTCGCACTTGCCGAGCTCCTTGACGATGAGGCCGTCCCCGAGGAAGAGGACGCGGTCGGCGATCGCGGCAGCGTGGGCGTCGTGGGTGACCATCACGGTCGTCTGGCCGAACTCCTGCACGGACTCCGCCAGGAGCCGGAGGATCTCGGCGCTCGTCTGGGAGTCGAGGTTCCCGGTCGGCTCGTCGGCGAACATCACCGTCGGGCGCGAAACGAGGGCGCGTGCGATGGCGACGCGCTGCTGCTGTCCGCCCGAGAGCTCGGACGGCCGGTGCTTGCGGCGGTCGTCGAGGCCTACCTTGTCGATGAGGCCGTTCGTCCACTGCTTGTCACGCTTCGTACCGGCCAGCTCGAGCGGAAGCAGGATGTTCTCCTCCGCAGTCAGCATGGGCAGCAAATTGAAGAACTGGAAGATGAAGCCGATGTGCCGCCGCCGGAGCTTGGTCAGGTCGGTGTCGCCGAGCGTCGTGATGTCGGTGCCGTCGATCGCGACGGTGCCCTTCGTCGGCCGGTCGAGGCCCGCGAGGATGTGCATGAGCGTCGACTTGCCGGAGCCGGACGGCCCCATGACGGCCGTGAGCTGGCCTCGCGCGACCTCCAGGGAGACGCCGCGGAGGGCGTCGACGGCTGTGTCACCCTCGCCATAGCGTCGGGTGATGTCCTTGGCCGAGACGACGGCGAGCGACTCGTCGACTTGCGGCGTGGGCTGTGCCAGTGTGCTTGCTTCCATTACGAGAAAACCTCCAGGGGGGATGGTCACGTCAGCGTTGCAGCACCGCCGTTCCAATTCAAGGCGGCCACCCCGAGCTTTCACGTGGGGTTAACCGAACCCTATGCGCGCCAGGTGAGGGCCGCGCTTGGGTTTCTGAAGCAGCCCGGGCTGCTCGAGGCCGCTAGCGGTCGCCCGCCAGGAAGAAGGCGGTCGCAGCCCCAACGTACGCGGCGATGAGCATCCCGCCCCGGAGCCGGCTCGACCGCCCCTCCCAGAGGACTGCTGCGGCGAACAGCGTCGAGCCTCCGAGTACCCCGATCTCGACGGGCCGGAAGGAGAGCGCGAGCGGGTCGATCGCCCAGGCGATGAGCGCAACCGCGGGGATCAGG
>DATLQD010000126.1:0-14109 GCA_035535315.1 Gaiellaceae bacterium | reverse complement strand
GCGTTCCTACCTTGTGCTTCGGCATTCGGGTTCCCTCCCGTGCGGTGTCTGATCCATAGACCGGCCATGGCCCAAAAACTCATCGCCGGAACGACGTCCCACGCCGCGTGCTCCACGGGAAAGGCTTACGCTGCTCCGAGTTCAGCGAGCCGCCGCTCGAGTAGGCAGCGACGCGACTCGAACCCGCGACCTCCGGGGGTGCGAGCCTCCTGGGAGGGGAGGGTTTGGGGCTAACGTCCGCGAGCGCTCCAGCAGGCGACGGCAAGAGCTGGCTTGTGAGGGAGGGCAGGCGAGCGAAGCCCCTGGAAAATCGCCGCCTCAGAGGCAACCCGTCACTGTTCGCCTGACGCCGTCGCCGGGCGGCCGCCGATGCGCGCGAGCACGCGGCCGCTGAGCTCGACATCGTGCGGTAGCCCTCTCAGCTCGGCGGCCTGAACCTCGACGCCTTGCCGCCGAAGGACTCGCGCCAGCGAGTCCCAGTGGCTCGCGTCCATGTCGGCCCGCGTGCGGCCCTCGAACGGCTCGTCCGGTCCGACCACATTGCGGGCGGTCCGCTCCATCTCCTCCACCGTCTCATACGCCCAAATACTGGACGGTTCGACGAATCCGCGCGCCTGCTCCGAAGGCTCCTCGTCCAAGAGGACGCGGAGCTCCTCGCTCCAGCCCCGGTCCTCCAGCAGCACGACGCGACGCCCGTCCGCAAGCACGGCCTCATGCCGTGCCGACACCGACAACCTGCGAGCGTCAGGGCCGTCATCGTCTTGGTCGGCGATATCGACCAACGTAAGCAACCGCGCGACGGCAGCCATGCGCTCATTCTCGCAAGCTCTATACCTACTGCTCAGGTCGTTCGGGCCGCAACGGGGTTCCGGGCATCCGGGCCCGGAAGCGGGCGTCAGTCGATCGTCGTGATATAGGCGCCGACCAGCTCTGCCGTCTGCTGATCAACGCCGCCCTGCCGACGATCGGCGTGGTCCTGCTGAAAATGCGCAAAGGCAGCCGTGGAAGCGATCGGGTTCACCTCATCATCGCCGTGGTTGTGGAACGACACGTGCACAAAGGAATCATCCGCGAGCCGGAGCACGATGTAGCTCACGCTGTCAGGTTTGGTCGCGACCAGCTCGTCAAAGACCCCTTCGACTCGTCGCTGGTTCTCATCGGCCGCCTCAGCGGACCCCATCGCGTACCGCGTAACCAACCTCTTCTGCACGGAAAGACTCCTTTCACCGATGCTGGGCTCGTGCGGGGAGATCGAGACACAGGGACCCCGAATACAACCTAGCGGCCCGAATCGATTTCATGCTGCCGCAGTCAGTCGAGCTTGGCTGCTTGACCTGTTTTCCGCGACTTCTCCTGTGATCTGAGTCCGCCAGGAGCAAGAACGGCCTAGTTGCAGGTAGTTCTCTGGACGGTCTTCGCGCGCAAACAGGCCCGGGCAGCAAACGATAGATCTCAGGAGCTGAATTCGCGTCTAGACAGACAACAAAAATGTCTATTGCAGGCACTTCGAGAGACGGGAGCGACGAGACTCGAACCCGCGACCTCCGGCGTGACAGGCCGGTCTTGGGAGTTACGGGCTTGCCGGGAATAGGCGGGGATTACCAGCGAGAGCAGAGCTTTCCTGCGATGCCTTGGGGGGATTGCCGGGTGCGGGCGGAAGCGTCCGGCGGCCTCCTCCGGGATCTGCGCGGGATGGCTCGTTGTCTAAGTAGTAAAACAACGGTATCTGGCACGGGATGTCATCCTCCTCATCGCCGGCTGACGACTCCGATCTGACGACTCGAGACGACGCGGAGGACCAGTCGACCCCTCCTCACCACGCGGACCCGGTCGCAACCAGCCACACCCACGGCAACGGATTTCGCCTGTTTCAGCCGTTCCTGCGTTGCCCGATTCGCTCACGCCTCAGTTCCATCCAGCCCGTGCTGGCGCACTGACCTACTACGTGCGATTCGCGCACGCTGCGGTCAGACCGACCTCGTCGTTCTCGCCGACACCACCTCGGCGCTGATGTTGGAGCGGCACAGTCGATCGGCTAGTTCCGAAGCCTGTCGACGTAAATCGACGCGGCGGCGGAGGATCCGCCCTTGACAGACGGGACCGGGAAACGGGCTGGCGACCGGAGTCGTTACCGCACCCACAGCTGGTCGATCTGCGGCTGGCTGTTGGCGTCGAGCGTGAAGTGGCCGACTCGCCTTGAGGTCAGCTCGATGGACGCGGTGTTGACCAGGGGGACCCAGGCGGCCTGATCGACCGCCCGCCGGTCCGCGCTGGCCCAGATGCGCTGGGCCCTCGCCGGATCCGTCGTCCCCAACCGTTCAGCCCGTGCCACCAGACCGTCGAAGGTCGCATCGCAGAACCCGCCGTGGTTTGTGCTGCGTGCCGGGTCATGCGGGCGGTAGTTGGAGCAAGTGAGGAAGTAGTCGAGGAACTGGCTCGGGGACGGGTGGTCCGCGATCCACTCACCCGCGATGATGTCCCAGTCTCCTGCGCTCACCCGGTCCTCGAACCGGTCCTTGCTCGCCACTCGGATGCGCGGTCGATAGCCAAGCTTGCGAAGTGCCGCGGCCGCGACCCGCACAGCCGCTGTCGCGGTGATGTCGCTGCGGGCAGTCACGAGCTCGACCGCCGCGCCGGCGGTCCCTGATGCTCGGACCAGCGACCGTGCCCGGCCGACGTCGGGCGCGTGCCAGCGGCCGTTCTCGCGGCCACGCGTCCACGGGCAGTACGGCGAGTAGGCCGGCATGCTGGGGGGGAGCACCTGGCAGGTCGCCTTCGACAGCTCGAGCCCGCCGAGCCGCCGTGCGGCCGCCGTCCGGTCGATCGCGAGATTCAGCGCGCGCCGCGCGCTCACGTCGTCGAATGGCGGCCGGCGGAGGTTCAGGAACAGGAACCTCGTGTTGGACTGTGCGTGACGGCGCAGCTGAGAGGCGAATCGCGTCGCCAGCCCGGCGACGTTCGCCTCGGCGATCTCGAGTGCGAGATCGGCGTCGCCCTCGAGGACCGAGCTCGCTCGCGCCGCGGGATCGTCGTCCATCGCGATCTCGATGCGGTCGGGAAAGCCATCGGGTTGGGCGGCGCGCGACCATTCGTCGAACCGTTCGTTACGAACCAGCACGAGGCGCTCGCCGGGAGCGAACTCGGCCGCGCGGTAAGGGCCCGTCGAGGGAATCGGCTCGCCCGCGAGCGCCGCGCGCGGCGTCCCCGGCGGGACCGGCCGCGCGGCTGGGAGGCTGAGCTTGAAGAGCAGGTCGGGGTCGGGCCGTCCTAGGTGAAGAACCACAGTGCCGGCTCGATCGTCGGTGACCACGCCGCGCGAGAGGTCGCACGCCGGCGGTCGCTTAACACACCCCTCGGTCCCTCGCAGGGCCGAGTAGAGATCAACGAGCGAGCTGCCGAGCGCGTGGAGGCGCTCGAGCTCGCGCCGGAAGTCCGAGGCCCGAACCGGCTCACCGGTGGAGTAGCGAGCTTCGGGCCGAAGCTGAAAGCTGTAGGTGCGTCCCCCGTCGGTAGGCTCCGGCACGGTTACGGCGAGGTCCGGAACGACCTGCGGGATCCCGGGCCCCGAGGCGACCGCGACGAGCCCATCGCCGGTCGCCCTCCAGATCGACGGGTGCACGTCGAACGGCTCGGCGGGGTCCAGGTGCTCGAATTCCGAGTAGCTGACGCGAAGCGTCCCGCCGCGGTGCTCCGCGCCGACCGGCGCCCGGGCGATCACCCAAGGAGTCTCCCCTGCAAGCGCAACGCTGAAGGGCGCCGCGCCGACGGCGTACTCGCGGCGCACGGCGCCAGTCTCCGGATCCACCGCTGCGAGCCCGCCCGCCTCGTCGGCGACCCAAACCCCGGCGGACCCCGCGGCCACGTCCCGCGGGGCACTGCCGACCGGGACGGTCGAGGAGACGGCGTTTCGGGTCGGATCCACCCGCGAAAGGGTGCCGTCGAGCGTGTTGACGACCCAGACCGCCCCGGCGCCGATCGCGATCGGCCCGGCGCCCCCGCCCAGGCCGACCTCGGCCTGCGTGTACCCCCTGCGCGGATCTATGCGAAGAACGCGGCGCGCCAACGGCTCGGTAACCCATAACGATCGGAAGCCAACAGCCACCCCGCCGGGGGCCGCCGGCACCGGGATGCGCCGTTGCGGCACGCCGCTGCGGCTGTCCAGTTCGAAGACGGCGTCGCGGTCTGAGTCGGCAACCCAGATGGCGTCGTGCCCGAAGGCGAGGTCGGTCGGGCGACCGCCGATGCGGATCGTCTGGACCACCCGCCCGGCGCTCGGCTCGATCCTGGAGACGGTGCCGTCGAGCGCGTTGGCGACCCAGACCGCGCCCGCGCCCACCGTGACTCCGGCCGGCGAGGTGCCGACGTCGAGCGTCTGGTCGACGTGACCGGTCGCAGGGTCGATCCGCGTCACGGTCCCATCGGCGCCGTTGGTGACCCAGATCCGTCCCGCTCCCGCCGTGACCCCGCTTGGATTCGAGCCCACCGGTGCGCTCGCGGTCACGTCGCCGCTGCTCGGATCGATGGCGCCGGCGCCATCGATGTCGACGCTCAGGTCTGAGCCGTCACCTCCGCTCACCGACAGGGCCACCGCGATGCCGACGACCGCGAGCGCCGCGATCGCACCGAGCAACGCCAGGCGTGGTCGCCGCCGATCCGACGGGGCCGCCAGAGCCACGCCGGATTGGGTTTCCGCCCGGGGGACATCGAGCCCCGGGTCCTGCTTGAGTATCGCGGTCTCGAGGCGGCGTAGCCCCTGCCCTGGCTCCAGCCCGAGCTCCTCGACGAGAGCGCGCCGGGCGCTCCGGTAGGCGGCCAGCGCCTCCGCCTGCCGACCCGAGCGATAGAGCGCGAGCATGTGCTGCGCGACCAGCCGCTCCCGGTGTGGGTGGCGGGCAACCAGCTGTTCGAGCTCCGGCACGACGGGCATATGGCGTCCGAGCGCCAGCTCGGCGTCGACGCGGTCCTCGATCGCTTGAAGCCGCAGTTCCTCGAGGCGCTCAATCTCGGGGGCCGCCCACAGCTCGTCGTCGACCTCCGCGTACGGGCTTCCCCGCCACAGTGCGAGGGCCTCCTCCAGTACGGCCGCGGCCCGGTCGTTCTCGCCTGCCTCGAGCGCCCGCCGCCCCCCGGCCAGCAGCGCCTCGAACTGGTGTGCGTCGCTGTCCTCAGCCTGGAGAACGTAGCCAGGTGCCCGGGTCGCCAGCACCTCCAGCGCACCGGCCTGCCGGAACGCTCTTCGCAGTCTCGAGACGTAGGCGTCGAGGCTCTGGGGCGCACTGGCGGGAGGCCTTCCCGCCCACAGCTCATCGATTAGCCGATCGCGCGAGACGACCTCGCCGGCATTGACCAGCAGCAATGCAAGCAGCGCGCGCTGCTTCCCTCCGCCGAGCGCGACCCTGCGCCCGTCCACCTCGAACTCGAGCGGGCCGAGGACCAGGAACCTCATTGCCGGCCGAGACTAAGGCGCGGAGCAAGGATTCTGCAAGCGGCGATCAAGCGCCGGGATGCATGGTCCGACGCATGAAGAGATCAGCGCCCGCACATAGCCTTGCCATACTCATCACGCTCATCTTCGCGACCGCAGCCCTGTCGGGGTGCGGCTCGGACGACAGCTCCCCGTCACAGGAAGCGAGCTCGACCTCCTCGACCGCCGCCTCACGAGGAGAGATCACGTCGTCCATCCGCGAGGGGGCCGAGCTAACCGACCCCGTTCGGTGGGAGGCCCGCCTGAGGGACGACTCCACCGCGGACATCTCTGAGGTGCGTTTTCTGATTGACGGCGAGGTCGAGCATGTCGAGCGGATCGAGCCGTACCAGTTCGCCGGTGACCAAAACCTTCTGCTTCCCGGAACGCTGGCGCCGGGCTCGCACACGTTCGCCGTCGACGCTCGGCTCGCCGACGGGGGCAGCCTGACCGCGGCGACGACGGCGGAGGTCTCTCGACGTGCCGAGCCGGTTCCGGCCGCCGTCGTCGGCACGTGGACGCGCAAGGTTACGCCAGCCGAGGTCAACCGGACCGAGGACTTCCGAAACCCCGCATATGGGGATCCGCTGCCGGTTGGACGCTGGACGGTGGAGATCGGCGCCGACGGCGTGGCGCGCTACACGGACCCCTTCAAGCGCCAGGACTCGCTGACCGTCGGCCAGGTCCGCTTCGAGCCCGACGGGGGCTTGGTCGTCGGCAACGAGATCCCGAACGTCTCGGGGGCGGAAGGCTATTTCTGTCCTGAAACGGTCGGTGTCGGGAGCTACCGCTGGTCGGTGAACGACGACAACCTCGTCGTCGACGCGGTCGACGACCGCGAGTGCGCCGATCGCAACAGCTTCTGGAACGGGACGTTCACGCGATTGGAGGAATGATGAGAGATCAATTCACACCAAAAACCCGCTCGACGTTCGCGCGGAGGTTCGTGCTCTCTGCGGCCCTCGGCGCCGGATTGCTCGCCTTGGCCGCATCCCCCTCGTACGGTCGGGCCACGGTCGGCTCGTTCGAATCCGTGACGCCGTTCTCCGAGACGATCACGAACTATCCGTGCTTCGAGGGGGTTCCGGCCACGATGACGGGCACGGTGACCTCCGAGGGGGCTTTCACCGAGACGACGTCGGGGCATTTCAGCGTCCACGGCACCGACACGATCGACTATCGCGTCGACCTCGGCGACGGACGCTACGCACTTGGACAGGTGGCGGAACACTTCGGCTTCCGCGTGAATATGAACCGACCTCGCACCACGGAGACCGGGACGCAGCAAGAGCGGGCGATTCTTTACGCGGCAGACGGCCAAGAGCTCGGGACGATCACCGTCCACGTGACCACCCACGTGACCTATGCCGACGAGAACGGCAACTTCGAGCCCGACCCTGGAGAGATCACGACATCTTTCGAACGGTTCAACGTGTCTTGCCCCTGATCCGTGACTTGTCCTTTGGAAGCAATCCAGATTTCAGGGTGGTGGACGTCAGCAAGCGCTACAGAGTGAAGCGCCGGCAAGTCTCGGAGAGTCGGGCCTGCCCCCTCGTCGGCCAGCAACGCTCGATGCAGCGCTACGAGCGCGTCGCGCCCGCTTACGAGATGCGGCTCGTGAAGCGGATGAACGAGCCGGCGGCTGCGCACTCGCGCTACGGCTACCGGAGGATCTGGGCGCTGCTGGGGCGAGGGCTGTCGCGTCAATTTCGCAAGCGGATCGAGCGCGTCTAGCGCCTCGAGGGCCACGAGACGCCGAGCCCGGGTTCCGGAACAAGCGAAGCGTGCGATTGCCGTGCTCGAAGAGGATTCTCGCGCGGGATGGAAACGCGGCAACGCGGGAGCGACGGGACGAAACACCTGCAAACAACCCGTTTTCCAAGTCACGCGTGAACAGAACGGAACACGCAAAAAAGCCGGCGGTCGTTCGCGCCCAGCCAGGCAACAAAAGATGCTGTTTTGCAGGGTGTTTTAAGCGGGAGCGACGGGACTCGAACCCGCGACCTCCGGCGTGACAGGCCGGCGTTCTAACCAGCTGAACTACGCCCCCTGGCGCGCGGCGCATTGTACCGGCCCTGCTTCTGTTCGAGGTGGGTCCTTGAGCCGCGCCTCTACTCGAACTCGGGCAGGACTTCGCGCGCGAAGAAGTCCAGGAAGGCCTGCTGGTCGGGTCCCACCTGGTGGACATAGACGTGGTCTTCGCGTAGATGCGATCGTCGATCTAACCGGGAACCTCTATCCGTCGTCACACTCAGTGACAGGCGGCTTTCGGTTACGACTCTGAGGGCCGATAGGGGCAGGCAAGCCCGAGTCGTTTTCCGAATCCTCGAGAGGTAGGGGCGGCAGCGTATGCTCAAGATTCCGACCCGGGAATGGCTCAAGCACGGAATCGAGCTGCGGCATTTTGCTGCGCTCGAGGCTGTCGCGACCGGCTCCTCTTTCAGCCGCGCCGCAACCTCTCTCGGCTACACGCAGTCTGCTGTCAGCCAGCAGATTGCGGCGCTCGAGCGGATCGTGGGCCAGCAGCTCGTCCAGCGGCCGGGGGGCCAGAAGGCGGTCTCGTTGACCGAAGCCGGCCAGGTGTTGCTCGGGCACGCGCACGCGATCGGATCCCGGATCGCCGCCGCGGAGGCGGACATGGACGCGCTCGCCATGGGCGCGATCGGAACGCTTCGCGTGGGGAGCTTCCAGAGCGCCGGAGCGCGAATCCTCCCAGAGGTCCTGCGCCGGTTCCTCGACGACCATCCCGACGTCAAGATCGAGCTGACCGAGGCCGTGACCGACCTCGACCTGGTGAGTCAAGTGGAGCGGGGAGAGCTCGATCTCGCCTTCGCGATCGAGCCGCTGCCGGAGGGGCCTCTCCGGTCGGCGCTTCTCCTGGAAGACCCCTTCCTGCTCGTGATCCCTGCAGGCGGGGGGTCGGCCGCCTTCCGTGGCAACGGTACGAACGGCGGCCGTAAGCTTCCGCTCGTCTGCTTCAGGAGCTGCGGCGCCACCCGCGACGTGATCGACTTCCTGCGGTCGCGGGGCTTCGAGCCGAACGTGGTCCTGAGCTCCGACCACAACGAGACCCTCCAGGGCGCTGTGGCCGCCGGCCTTGGCGCCGCTCTCATCCCACGCCTCTCGCTCGACCTTTCCGATTCGGCGACCGAGCTCTACGGCCTGGGCGAGGACGGGCCCGTGCGCCTCGTCTCGATCATCTGGCACGCCGAGAGATCCGTGAGCGCTTCGGTGCACTCCTTCGTCGCGGCGGCGAAGGAAGTCTGCGTCAAGGTGTCCGACGGTCTCGAGCGCCAGACAGAAGAAATGATCGCGCTGCTCCCCCTGGAGTAGGGCGGTTAATGACGCGATAAGGAAGCGACAGCACCGCGAGGCTAACCGCACGGCGGTCGCTTCGTCATTGGTCAGAGATCGCCCACCGAATTCTGCGGAGATTCCCGCGGCTGAAAGGACCGGTGAATGACGGCCATGACGAAGGCTTCAATTTCCATGCCACAAGACAGGAGAAGTCGATGAAACGGCGTAGACTGCTCGCGCTCGTCCTCGCTGCCTGCTCTCTGGCTCTCGTAGCCGTCGCGTGCGGCGGCGGAGACGACGGACCGTCGGCAAGCGGCGACACGACAGGAGACTCCAGTGGCGGGAAGCCGACGAAGGGCGGCACGTACCGAATCTCGACGACGCAGTTCAACCACACCGGCGGGTTCGACCCGACGGGTGAGTATCTCGGCACCGATCTCGGTCTCTACAGCAACCTGCTCGTAAGGACGCTCGTCGGCTACGAGCACAAGAGCGGTGCCGACGGGAACAAGGTCGTCCCCGATCTCGCCACTGACATGGGCGAGGTCTCCGAGGACGGGCTCACCTACACGTTCACCCTCAAGGACGGGGTCAAGTTCTCTCCGCCCGTAAACCGCGAGGTGACGTCGAAGGACGTTGTCTACGCCTTCGAGCGGATCGGGACCGAGGCGCTTGTCGCCCAGTACGGCTTTTACTACACCGTCATCAAGGGCATGGCCGAGTTCACTGCCGGCGACGCCAAGACGATCTCGGGCATCGAGACGCCCGACGACAAGACGATCAAGTTCACGCTGACGAAGCCCACGGGCGACTTCCTGTTCCGGCTGAGCATGCCCGCCGCGGGGCCGATCCCCGAGGAAGTCGGCAAGTGCTTCACGAAGGCAGGGGAGTACGGCCGGAATGTCATCTCATCGGGCCCGTACATGTTCGAGGGCTCGGACAAGGTCGACATCTCGAGCTGCGAGACCATCAAGCCGGCCAAGGGCAACGACCCCACGCGCAGGATGATGTTCGTCCGGAACCCGAACTACGACCCGTCCACCGACGGGACGCGCCCGAGCTATATGGACGCGCTCGAATACACGATCAACACGAACCCGAACGACATCTTCAACAAGATCGAGGCGGGCGAGCTCGAGGGTGAGGAGGAGTCGCCTCCGCCTCGCGTGCTCCGCGAGTACTCGACCACCTCGGAGCTGAAGGATCGGATCCACACCGAGGCGGGCGACCGCACCTGGTACATCACGATGAATCTGACGCAGCCGCCGTTCGACGACCTCCACGTCAGGAAGGCAGCGAACCTGATCATGGACAAGGCCGGGCTCCAGCGCGCCTGGGGCGGGCCGATCCGCGGCGACATCGCCGAGCACATCGTGCCCAACACGATGTTCAACGGCGACCTCGACGACTACGCGCCGTACGGAACCGAGAACGGTGCCGGCGATGCCGCCAAGGCCGCGGAGGAGATGAAGCAGTCGAAGTACGACACGGATCAGGACGGGAAGTGCGATGCCCCCGAGTGCTCGGGCGTCCTCTTCGTGAACCGGAACGTCCCGCCGTGGACTGACATGGAGCCCGTGATCGAGCAGTCGTTCGCAAAGCTCGGCATCGAGCTCAACACGCGTGAGTTCGAGGATGCGTACCCGATCATCCAGGACGCGACCCGTAACGTCCCGCTCTCGGCCGTCCCCGGCTGGGGCAAGGACTACGCGGACGCCTCGACCTTCATGGTCCTCTTCGACAGCCGGTCGATCCTCCCGCAAGGAAACGTGAACTACTCCCTGACGGGCTTGACTCCGGCTCTGGCGAAGAAGTACAAGATCAGCGGTACCGTCGCGAACCTTCCGAGCGTCGACGCGGACATCGACGAGTGCAACAAGCTCCTCGACGACGAACGGCTGACGTGCTGGGAGGAACTCGACAAGAAGCTGACGGAGGAGATCGTCCCGTGGATTCCCTACCTCGACGCCACCAACGTTGACATCCTGGGGCCCGCGGTAACGGGATACGAGTACGACCAGTTCTCGGGAACCCCTGCGTATTCCCGGGTAGCAGTCGACCCCTCCAAGCAGAAGTAGCGACCGCGGAACCGTCGCTCAGGGAAGAGCCGTCCTTCGGGGCGGCTCTTCCCGTTTGTAGAGCTAGACGTCGCCTTCGAAGGTGTCGCAGGCGCCAGACCTACCGCTGTCGAACCCCTTGCGGAACCACGTCGTGCGCTGCTCGGACGATCCGTGCGTCCAGCTCTCCCGGTCGATCTGCCCCGTGGCCTGTTGCTGGATCCGGTCGTCGCCGACTGCCGCAGCGGCTGCGAGGCCTTCCTCGATGTCGCCCGGCTCCAGGAGGTTCTCCTCGAATGCGGAATGCGCCCAGACGCCTGCGAGGCAGTCCGCCTGGAGCTCGAGGCGAACCGAGAGCTCGTTCGCCTGTTCCGGGTGCGCTTGCTGCTCGCGACGCACGTCCTCCGAGACGCCAATCAGGTTTTGAACGTGGTGCCCAAACTCGTGTGCGATCACGTATGCCTGCGCGAAGTCGCCCGGAGCGCCGAATCTGTCTCGGAGCTCCCGGAAGAACTCGAGGTCGAGGTACACCTTGCGGTCGACCGGGCAGTAGAACGGACCCGTGGACGAGGAGGCGGGGCCGCAGCCCGACTGGGTAGCGCCGCTGAAGAGGACGAGCTCGGTCGGCTCGTACTTCTGCCCTCCCGCCGCGAAGGCGCGCGCCCAGGAGTCCTGGATGTCGTCCACCACGAATTCGACGAACTGCTTCAAGTCTGCGTCCGGATCGGCGGACGCCGGAATCCCGCCCCCCTGTGCTCCGGGCATCTGCTCGATCGGAGGGAGGCTGGGCACGCTGTAGCCGCCGCCTCCACCGCCGAGGGCCCCGCTGTTGAGGAGCAGCACGACGATCGCAATGATGAGGCCGACACCGCCGAGCCCACCCTTGGCCCCGATCGGCATGCCGCCCATGCCGCCCATCGACCTGCCCCGGCGGTCCTCGACTTGACCGCCTCCCACACCGCGTCGCCACTTCATGATTCATGAAGGGTTGCCGGTCGTGAATAAGGCGAAACCCAAGTGGTGCGTGACGATATCGTCCTCGGGTGGCCTACAGCTTGCTCCACGAGGGAGATTCGTCGATCGAATCGTTTCGCGGCGTCTTCTTGAAGATGCGCCGCGCTCTCGGGACGACGGCCTTCGGCCTGAACGAGGTGCGCCTACCGGCGGGAGCCGCAGGAGCCGAGCATGACGAGACCGCGACCGGCCACGAAGAGGTCTATGTCGTGCTCGCGGGCGAGGGGACGTTCACGATCGACGGAGAGGATGTCGCGGTCACGGAAGGCGATTATCTACGCGTCGACCCTGCCTCGACGCGCCAGGTTCTAGCCGGGCCGGAAGGCCTGCGCTTCATCGTGGTCGGAGCGAAGCCGCAGCCCGAGTACGACGGTCGCGAGTCCCTCTAGGTCTCGCGCAGCGCCACTCGCCTCGATGGCTCGTGAGCTCGTTCTTGTCGCAGTCGGCGCCTGGTGCTTCCTCGTGGCGCTTCTCGGAAGCAGCATCGGGCTGATTCTCGGCACGATTCGCCTGCCCGTCCTTTTGCTCGTCGCGTCATCTCCGGCGGCCGGCGCAGGAGCGAACGTCGGCATCTCGGCCGTGTCGGCGGCCGCCGCCTCGATCGCGCACCTGCGTGCGGGGCGGGTCAACTGGGGACTCGTAGCGTGGATGGCCCCGCCGTCGATCGTGGGCGCCCTGATCGGCGGCTACCTTGGGGGCAGACTGCCGTCCCGGGTGCTCCTGGCCTTGATCGGCGCGCTGCTTTTCTCCTTCGGGATCAGGCTCCTCCGCCGTCCAGCCGGCGATGGCCCGGGGCCGACGGCGCTGAACCTGCGGGCGGCGGCGGTGACCGGCTTCGGAATCGGCCTGCTGGGCGGCCTCGTTGGACTGATCCTCGGCACGCTTCGCGTCCCGGCGCTGATTCGGTACGTCGGTGAGACCGCCCACCGCGCCGTCGGCACGAATCTCATCGTCGGTCTTGCTCTGGGGCTCGCGGGCGTCCTCGGCCATACGCCAAGCGGAGTCGACTGGACTCTGCTCCTGGTCGGCTCAGTGGCCTCGATCCCGGGTGCGGTCGTCGGGTCGCGCCTCACGGGCCGACTCTCTGAGCCACAACTCCTTACAGCTATCGGAGTCGTGCTCGTGGTCGTCGGTGGGGCGACGTTCGCGCAAGCGTTCCTTTGAGGGAGCTGGGCCACGTGACACGCCTCCAGATGAGCCCGTGCCGCCGTCCGCAAGAAGCAGGCCCTTCCCGGGTTCTCAGTAGTAGGAGCCGGGATCTCTCTTCGGTCCCCTGGAGAGAGGACGCCCCCGGCTCCCTTCCTTCGATCCGCAGCTAGCCGCTTCACGAGGAACCGGAAGCGACAGGAGTCTCGCCAAGACCCAGGTACGCTCTCGCGATCGACTGGGCGATCTTCCACCTCCTGAACGGATCACTAAACGGGCACCCGTTTGTCGCAGACGAGATCGGCGACTTCATCGGCACGTTCGCGGTCCCGTTGTTCGCCGTCGCAACCTTCTCGCTTTGGTTGCTCGACCGGCCCGGGCCGTGGTACCGATGGAAGGTCGCCTGCCTGTCGGGCCTCACGGCCGCTGGGCTGGGGCTCGCGCTCAGCCAGGTCATCACGCACTTCTACGAGCGTGCGCGCCCATTCGACGCCCACCCTCATGACACCCTCCTGCTCTTGTCGCCCTCGCATGAGCCGTCGTTTCCGAGCGACCATGCCATTGCAGCGTTTGCGATCGCATGCTCCGTCGCGTTTGTCAGTCGACGGGTCGGAGCTTTCTTCCTCGCCGGGGCGACGATGATCGGCATCGGCCGGATTCTCGTCGGCCTCCACTACCCCGGCGATATCGCCGGTGGCGCGCTCATCGGGCTTATAGCGGCCGGGCTCGTCTTTTGGTTCTCGGACGGCAGGATCACCGGGCTCGTAGGGCTTGCAAGCCGGGTTACCGACCCTGTGGTTCGACCCGGTTGGCGAGCGCTTGACCGGGCAAAGGCCGCTCGTCGCAGGGCTGGCCGGTCTGCTTGAGCGTGGCCGGACTCTAGCCCGCTCCAAACGCTTCCGAACCGCTCCCGGCCGGCACGCCTCGTCGGCGTGCCCGACTCAAGGCCAGGCGAACCTACCCATCGGTATGAAGCACGGGAACGGCGCGAGCCGAGAAGCTGAGGAGACGCGATTAGGGGGATCGAAATGCTCAGGTCCGCGCTCACGTTCGTCTCGGCGGCGGCGCTTCTGCTCGCGGGGTTCACGTTCGCGGGCCGCGTGATCGGTCTCTGGGACCCCGTCGAGCCTG
>DATLQD010000125.1:0-6111 GCA_035535315.1 Gaiellaceae bacterium | reverse complement strand
GTCTGTCACGACGCCCACGGTCTCGATTCCGTCTGTCACGACGCCCACGGTCTCGATTCCGTCTGTCACGACGCCCACGGTCTCGATTCCGTCTGTCACGACTCCGACCCCGACCGTCACAGCGCCCGCGCTCCCCCAAGTCGACGTCCCCGGCCTGCCAGACGTGCCGGTTACGACCAGCGCGCTCCCCGGCCTGCCGTAGTCGGCGCGCTCTACATCCGGAAGATCCCGAAGGTCGTCTCGGGAATCGGCGCGTTGAGGCTCGCCGAGAGCCCGAGGGCAAGCACGCGGCGGGTGTCGGCCGGGTCGATGACGCCGTCGTCCCAGAGCCTCGCCGTCGAGTAGTACGGGCTCCCCTCGCGCTCGTACTTCTCCCGGATCTCTTCGGGATCCGAGCGCCCGACGGCGGAGAGTACGGTCGCGGCCTGCGCGCCGCCCATGACGCTGATCCTGGCGTTCGGCCACATCCAGAGCTGGCGGGGGGAGTAGGCCCGGCCGCACATCCCGTAGTTCCCTGCTCCGAACGAGCCTCCGATAATGACTGTGAACTTGGGTACTTCGGCACACGCGACGGCCGTCACGAGTTTCGCCCCGTCCTTCGCGATCCCGCCCGCCTCGTACTCCTTTCCGACCATGAACCCCGTGATGTTCTGGAGGAAGGCCAGCGGGATCCGGCGCTTGCAGGCGAGCTCCACGAAGTGTGCGCCCTTGAGCGCGCTCTCCGAGAAGAGGACGCCGTTGTTGGCGAGGATCGCGACCGGAAGCCCCTCGATTCGCGCGAAACCGCACACGAGCGTCTCTCCGTAGAGCTCCTTGAACTCGTGAAACCGGCTGCCGTCGACCACCCGGGCGATCACCTCGCGGACGTCGTAGCCAATGCGGTAGTCCTCCGGCACGATTCCGTGCAGCTCGGCGGGGTCGTAAAGCGGAGCTTCGGCCTCGGCAGGTGTCCAGGGAGGATCCGGCCGCCTGTAGCCGAGGTGGGCGACGATCGACCGGGCGATCGCCAGCGCGTGCTCGTCGTCGGCGGCATAGTGGTCAGTTACCCCCGAGACCCGTGAGTGGACGTCGGCGCCGCCCAGCTCCTCCGCGGTCACTTCCTCGCCGGTAGCCGCCTTCACGAGCGGCGGTCCGCCCAGGAAGATCGTGCCTGTGCCCTTGACGATCACGGTCTCGTCGCTCATGGCGGGCACGTACGCGCCGCCGGCGGTGCACGACCCCATGACCACCGCGATCTGTGAGATCCCTTTGGCCGACATGCGGGCCTGGTTGAAGAAGATGCGGCCGAAGTGGTCACGATCGGGGAAGACCTCGTCCTGAAGCGGCAGAAAGGCGCCCCCCGAGTCGACGAGGTAGATGCACGGCAGGCAATTCTGCTCCGCGACCTCCTGGGCGCGAAGGTGCTTCTTGACCGTGAGCGGATAGTAGGTTCCGCCCTTCACAGTGGCGTCGTTGGCAACGACGACGCACTCACGGCCCTCGACAATCCCGATGCCGCAGACGATTCCGGCGCCGGGGGCATCGCCGTCGTAGAGCTCCCATGCAGCGAGCGCGTTCAGCTCGAGGAACGATGAGCCGGGGTCGAGCAGTCGGTCGACCCGCTCCCTGGCTGCGAGCTTCCCCCGAGCCCGGTGACGCTCGACCGACTCGGCTCCGCCGCCCTGCGCGACCCGCTCGCTGCGAGCGCGCAGTTCGGCAACCAACGCCTCCATCCGGGATCGGTTCGCCTCGAACTCCGGTGCGGCCCGGTCGATGCGCGAGTCGAGGATCGCCACGGGCGGGAAGCCTACGGGACGAGCCGGATTTGCCGGTTGTGTGCTCTCGCCAAGACGCCGAAGGCCCCGTGCTCGGGGCCTTCGGCGTCTCGCCGCTCGGAACCGGTGCCTTCAGGCCGGCTGTGGCTTCCGGCCACCGCGGCCCAGAAAAGACAGGGCCTGAAGCATCGCGACAGGCTGCGCGAACGTGATAATCGTCGGCACGTTGTTGCGCTTGACCTTCGCGGCTAGGCGCGCCGCATCGGCCTCCCGCAGAAGATCCGCCTGCTTGTAACGAGCGAGTTCTCGATGGATAGACGGGCTGATCACGGCTCCTCCTCTTCGCGTGTGTTAACAGGACGGCGAGTCGGCTCCGGTTCTTCCCTCCACGGTCGCAGTTGTCCTCGCCGAGTCGGCAGGGCGGCTGCGGACCTCGTCCAGATCAGTCGCGGAAAGCCGTTAACCGAGCCCGGCCGACTCGGCGAGCAGCCGCTGGGAACGCCGGTCCCGCCGCTCGAGGCGCCGGCTCGCAGCGATCAGAAATGCCAGTTCGCCGGTGCGCGCCCGGCGCAAGAGGTCGGCGTATCGGGCGGTCTCCAGCGGACTTCCGTTCTCGTGCGTGCGGTCTCGCTTCACGTGGAACCAGACGCGCCGGGTGGACAGGTTCTTCCCTCAGCAGGAGAATTCCGCGAAGATCTTATGAGTCAGATGCCTCTTGCCTCGCTCTCCGACGCCCGTCTGGTCGCCCGCTGCCGTACCGGCGAACAGGCGGCGTGGGCCGAGCTCGTCGACCGGTTCTCACGGTACGTGTACGCGATCACGACGCAGGCCTACAGGCTCGGGCCGGACGACGCGGAGGAGGTCTATCAGGAGGTCTTCGCGCGTACATATGAGCACCTGGACCGGCTTCGCGACGATGCGGCCATCCGGCCGTGGATCGGACAGCTCACCCGTCGTCTCTCCATCGACCGGATTCGGGGGGCTGCGCGCGAGGTAGTCGATTCCGATGCTCTCGACGTACCGGTGGTGGATGAAACCCTCGAGCGCCTCGACGCAGCGCTCACAGTCCATGAGGCGCTTTCGGCATTGCCCAAGCACTGTCAGGAGATCCTGGATCGGTTTTTCGCGTGTGACGAGAGCTATCAGACGATCGGCGACGCTCTGGCCATCGCGCCTGGAACGATCGCAAGTCGCATCTCCCGCTGCCTCAAAAAGCTCCGGGCCCAGCTCGAGGGAAGATCCGAGCCCTCCGAGCCGTCTGGTGAACGGTGACACACGTGACGACATTCGACGAACAACGGCTGGCGGAGCTCCTCGGAGCGCTTCCGCCCGCGCCGGATGCCTGGGTGCAGGCCGCGAAGGAGCTTCCGCTCGCGCGTCGTCAACTCGACAGCATGGTCGAGCGCGCCGTGGCGGACGAGGATTTCCGGCGTGCGATCGAAGCTGACATCGAAGCTGCGATCCGGGAAGCTGGTTGTGTCCCGGATCCGGTCACGGTCGCCGCTCTTCGAGCCCGTCTCGATCGACCGTAGCGCCGCCTCCGCAGTCTCAAGGCCCCCAGGGTCGTATCGTCCGGGGGCTGGTTGCCTTCGTCGATGTGGGCTGATGAAAGCCAATTCCCGGCCTCCGGGAAGAAAGGCCCTTGCTCCTCCGTCCGGTGAGCATGGAACGGGGTCACGAAAGGAGCAAAGAAATGAGGAATCGTCGTCATCGTTGGATCCGTCGGATCGCACTGTCTTTCGCCTTTGCCGCGATCGCCGCTCCGACGGCCCAGGCTCGCATCGCTGAGGACTCGGGTAACGGTCAGGGAACCCAGGTCACGAGCGTCCGCCCTGACGATCGGGCAGTGCGCGGCGTGCCGCAGTCGACGGATGTGACCGTGGTTGTAAGGCCCGACGACCGGGCAGCGCGCTTCTCGCCGAACATTGGCAGCGAGAATCTCAATCTCTGGCGCGATCCCACCGCAGTCACGGGCGGCGCAGGTCTCGTGCTCCGGCGCGATCCAGGTGCTGTCGTCGAGAACCCGGTAGTTGCGGTTCCCGCAACCGACGGCCGGGCCTTCGATTGGGGCGACGCCGGCATCGGCGCCGCGATCATGCTCGGATTCCTGGTGCTCGCAACGGGCGCCGCTGCAGCAGGCCGACAGTCCCGGAAGTCACTCGCCGGGGCGTAACCCTCCCACAGCACACGGGACGACGAGCGGGCCGAAAGGCCCGCTCGTCTCGTGCATGGAACCAAACGCCTGACTGCCGTACCCTTTCGCCATGGCCGTTTGCGCCGAATGTGGACAGCGAAACCCGGAGGAAGCTCGCTTCTGCCTGTCATGCGGCGCGCCCCTTGCGGATAGAGGCGCCGCGGGCCACGAAGTGCGGAAAACCGTCACCGTTGTTTTCGCAGATCTGGCCGGCTCAACGGGGTTCGGAGAGCGGCTCGACCCGGAGTCGTTGCGGCGCGTGCAAGCCCGCTTCTTCGACGCGATGCGGCTCGTGCTCGAGCGGCACGGGGCGACAGTCGAAAAGTTCATCGGCGACGCGGTCATGGCGGTGTTCGGCGTTCCGTTCGTGCACGAGGATGACGCTCTGAGGGCTGTGCGGGCCAGTTTCGAGATGCGCGAGGCGCTCGAAGAGCTAAACGCCGAGATCTCTCCGTCCTGGGGGGTTGAGCTCATGATCCGGATCGGAGTCAACACAGGCGAGGTCGTGGCCGGAGACGCGGCTTCCGGTCAGTCATTTGCGACAGGGGACACTGTGAACGTCGCCGCCCGCCTCGAGCAGGCTGCAGACCCCGGTGAGATCCTTGCCGGCGAGACGACCTTTCGCCTCGTCCGCGACGCGGTCGAGGCCGAGGAGGTCGATCCCCTCGAGCTTCGCGGTCGAGGCGAGAAAGTCGCTGCAAGGCGCCTCCGGTCCATCCTTCCTGACTCTCCGGGCACGGTTCGGCGCCTCGAGACCCCCCTCGTCGGACGCGAGAACGAACTCCGGCTCCTTCACGATGCCTTCGCGCGGGTTGAGCGTGAGCAAGGCTGTCACCTCTTCACCCTGCTGGGTCCTGCCGGAGTTGGAAAGTCGCGCCTCGTTGCGGAATTCCTCAGTAATCTGGCCGGACGGGCGACGGCGGTTCGGGGTCGCTGCCTCTCGTATGGGGACGGCATCACCTTTTGGCCCGTGGCAGAGGTCGTTCGAGAAGCGGCATCCCTGAACGGCGAGGAGACACCGGAGGAGGCGCGGGGCCGGATCGCCGCGTTTCTCACCGACGAGGACGATGCCACTCTCGTCGCCGCTCGAGTTTCGGAACTCGTCGGGCTTGCCGACGCCCGCGGAGGCGAGGAGAGCTTTTGGGCAGTCCGGAAGTTTTTGGAAGCGTTGGCACGAGATCGGCCACTCGTCGTGGTGCTGGACGACGTGAACTGGGGCGAGCCGACCTTTCTCGACCTCGTCGAGCACGTCGCGGATTGGTCCCGAGGTGCCCCGATCCTGCTCGTATGCCTGGCCCGCCCAGAGCTCCTGGACGAGCGACCTGCTTGGGCCGGTGGGAAGCTCAACTCCACTTCCTTGCTCCTCGAGCCGCTCAATGACGAGGAGTTCGACCTACTCGTCTCGTCTCACCTCGGCCCAGGAGCGCTCGAGGAGGGCGTTCGAGCTCAGATCATGCAGGTCGCGGAAGGGAATCCCCTGTTCGTCGAGGAGACCGTCGCTCTGCTCCTCGGAGAGGGCCTCCTGACCCGCGAAAACGGCCAGTGGGCCGCCGCCGGCTTGGAGAAAGTTCCCATTCCACCCACGATCCAGGCGTTGCTCGCTGCGAGGATCGACAGGCTTCCGGCGGCTGAGCGCGCCGTCCTCGAGAGAGCGTCTGTGGAGGGCCAGGTCTTTCACGCCGGCGCGTTGGGAGGGCTCCAAGAGGGGCGAGAGGGTTCCGCACGGCTGATTCGCGCCCTCGTTCGGAAGGAGCTCGTTCGTCCAGAGCGTTCCACGTTTCCGGGCGAGGAGGCCTTTCGCTTCCGGCACATCCTGATTCGCGATGCCGCCTACGAGTCGATTCCGAAGGAGACGCGGGCCGATCTGCACGAGCAGTTCGCAGACTGGCTCGTCGAGGCGGCGGGCGCGCGCAGCCTCGAGTACGAGGAGATCGTCGCGTATCACCTCGAGTGCGCCTACAGGTTGCGCGAACAACTCGGCCCAGTCGGCGAGCGCGGCCGAGCCCTTGCCGACGAAGCGGCCGAGCGCCTGGCTGGGTCGGCCAAGCGCGCGGTTGCCCGAAACGACATGCCGGCTGCTGCGACCCTCTACGCACGCGCAACCGACCTCGCTGCCGAAGGGCCGCGTCGGATCGAGCTGCTCGTGGCGCACGCCCGAACCCT
>DATLQD010000124.1:0-3410 GCA_035535315.1 Gaiellaceae bacterium | reverse complement strand
GATCAGCTTCCACGACTGGATCGGGGACTCGTGGGCGGTGCTGTTCTCGCATCCCCGGGACTTCACCCCAGTGTGTACGACCGAGCTCGGCTACATGGCCAAGATCAAGCCCGAGTTCGACCGTAGGAACGTGAAGATCATCGGGCTCTCGATTGATCCGGTCGACAACCATGAGGAGTGGGCTTCCGACATCGAGGAGACCCAAGGGCACGCCCCGAACTACCCGTTGATCGGCGACTCCAACTTCAACGTGGCGAAGCTGTACGGGATGCTTACCGCCGACGTGTCTGGCGACCCGACGGAGCGGACGCCGGCGGATAACCAGACGGTGCGAAACGTCTTCGTGATCGGCCCGGACAAGAAGGTCAAGCTCATCCTCGTCTATCCGATGACGACGGGCCGCAATTTCGACGAGGTCTTGCGTGTGATCGACTCGCTGCAGCTGACGGCCAAGCACAAGGTTGCGACCCCCGTCAACTGGCAGCAGGGTGAGGACGTGATCATCGCCGGCTCGGTCTCCGACGAGGAGGCCAAGGAGACGTATCCGGACGGCTGGAAGGCGCCGCGGCCCTACATCCGGATCGTGCCGCAGCCGCGCTGAGCCGTGCGATCTTGACTACCCCCGGCACACGGCACGGTCCGGGCGCCGAAGGGTAGTCTGTCGCCGCTTCTCTGCTTCGAGGCCACGTTAATCTCCCCCGCATGGAGTTGCCTCGGGAGGTCGCTGTTATCGGCGCGGGCACGATGGGCGCAGGAATCGCGCGCGTCTTCGCCGAGGCCGGCTGCTCGGTGCGGCTCTGCGCGCGCAGGGCGGCCAGCCTCGAGGCCGCCCGGTCGCGACTCGGTCGCCACTCGGTCGAGCTCACAACGTCGGCCGAGGACGCGCTCACGGGCGTAATCCTTGTGGTCGAGACGATCGAGGAGGCGGTCGAGCCGAAACGCGCGGTCCTCGCGCTCGCCGAGGACGTGGCAGCCCCGGAGGCGATCCTGACGACGAACACCTCGTCGCTTCCGCTCGACTCGCTTGCCGAAGGACTGGAGCACCCCGAACGCTTTGCCGGCCTGCACTGGATCAGCCCGCCTGAGCTCGTCGACGTCGTCGAGGTCGTAGGCGGCACACGGACCGCGTCCGAGACCATCGACACGCTCTGCGCCTGGGCGGATGCCCTCGGTAAGGCGCCGGTCGTCGTCCAGCGCGATGTGCGGGGCTTCGTCATCAATCGCCTGCAGTACGCGCTCCTCCGCGAGGCCTACGCACTCGTCGACGCGGGCGTCTGCTCCCCTGCCGACGTCGACCGCGCGGTCACCCACGGGCTAGGGGCGCGTTGGGCAGCGATCGGCCCGTTCGAGAGCATGGATCTTGCCGGCCTGGACGTCCACGCGGCTGTGGCGGCCAACCTCTATCCCGAGCTCGCAAGCGGACGCGAGCCATCGGCGACGCTCGGTCAGGCCCTCGCCACGGGGGCGCTCGGCGTCAAGAATGGCCGGGGTCTCCGCGGCGACTACGAGGCCGGTGCCGTGGCGGAGCTCGTCGAGCGGCGCGACCGCGTGCTCGCGGGGATCGCTGCCCTCCGCGAAGGAAAGGAGACAGCGGGCTAGCTACGTTCCGCGGTCGAGCCCGTAGCGCTCGGCCTCGGCGAGTGCCTCCGGATAGCCGGCGTCGGCGTAGCGGGCGACGCCGAGTGCTGGGTCGGATCGGAAGACGCGGCCGAGCTTCCGTTCCGCGGTGTCGCTTCCGTCGGCGACAACGACCAGGCCGGAGTGGATCGACTTCCCCACCCCGACCCCGCCGCCGTTTCCCACGGCCACCCAGCTTGCTCCTTGGACGGCGGAGAGAAGCGCTGAGAGGATGGGCCAGTCGGCGATCGCGTCGCTTCCGTCGCGCATTCCTTCGGTCTCCCGCGTCGGGGAGGCGACCGAGGCGGGGTCCATGTGATCGCGCCCGAGAGCGAGCGGCCCGACGTCGCCGGAGCGGACGAGCTCGTTCAGCCGCAGCGCAACGGCGTCCCGCTCGCCAAGGCCGAGCCAGCAGATCCGGGCCGGCAGCCCCTGCAGCGGCACCCGCGCCCGCGCGAGCTCGATCCAGGCGCGAAGCGAGTCCGTGCCGACAACCTCCATGACGGCGTCCTCGCTCTTGTGCAGGTCCTCCCGATCGCCCGTGAGCGCGATCCAGCGAAACGGGCCAATGCCACGGGAAAGGATCGGGCGGACGTACGCCTCGACGAAACCGGGGATCCGAAGGGCCTCCGCTACACCCACTGCAGCCGCTTGCGCGCGCAGGCCGTTCCCGTACTCGAAGACGATCGCGCCCCGGTCCCGGAAGCCGACCAGCGCCTCAGCGTGCGCGCGAAGAGAGCCGAAGACGGCGTTCTGGAAGAGGGGGTCGTCGGGGTCTGCGTCCGCGGCCGCCGCGGGCGCGTAGCCGGCGGGCACGTAGTCGCCGAGGGGGTCGTGGGCCGGCGTCTGGTCGGTGACGACGTCGAACTCGACTCCGTCGGCGAGGAGGCGGGGCACGACCTCGCTCGCGTTGCCCACGAGCCCGACTGCCTCGGGCCCGTCAGGGTCGAGGTGCGCTGCGAGCGCCTCGTCGTAGCTCGCCGCCACGGCACCGATCCAGCCCTCCCGGAGTCGTCGCTCCGCCCGTCGGGGATCAACCTCGACGATCAGAGCGCGGCCGCCGTTCCAGGCGACGCCAAAGCCCTGCGCTCCTCCCATTCCGCCGAGACCTGCCGTAAGCACTCGCCGGCCGGCGAGCGTGCCGCCGAAATGCTCGCGTGCGACCGCGCGGAAGGTCTCGTACGTGAAGCCGAGGATCCCCTGCGTGCCGATATAGAACCAACCGGCCGCGGTCATCTGCCCGTACATGGTCAGGCCGGCGTCCTCGAGCCGGCGGAAGCTCTCGGCGTCCGACCACGCGGGCACGATCATCGCCGTCGAGATGAGAACGCGCGGGGCGTCGAGGTGAGTGGGCAGGACGGCAACGGGTTTGCCCGACTGGACGATCAGCGTTTCGTCGCCGCCGAGCCGCTGGAGCGCGGCCACGATTGCGGCGAGGGCCTCAGGATCGCGCGCTGCCTTGCCGCGACCGCCGTAGACGACGAGCGCCTCGGGGTTCTCGGCTACCTCGGGATCGAGATTGTTGAGGAGGCAGCGGAGCGCGCCTTCCTGCTCCCAGCCGCGACACGTGAGCTCGCGTCCGCGCGGCGCTCCTACCATCGCGGCATCCTAGGAAGCCGTTGCCTCAGCCCTGCGTTTGAGCGCCTCGTTCATCGCGGTAAAGCCGCGTCGCGTCTTCTCGAGGCTCTTTCCAAACAGCGGGACGAGTACGCCCGTGAAGCGCTCTGCCTGTACGAACCGGACGCGTGAGTCGTCGATGCGCTCGATGCTAAAGCTGTGTTCTCCGTCGAAGA
>DATLQD010000123.1:0-3699 GCA_035535315.1 Gaiellaceae bacterium | reverse complement strand
CGTGACAGGCCGGAGGTCGGTCACGTTCGCCTCGCATTCGTCGTACGGTCAGCACTGTTGTCTGGTTAGACACGGATTTTGTACCCATTTTGTACCCATGTCAGCTAACTCAAGCAAGCCTCACACCCCTAAAAACCATGTGAGCAAGCCCAATGCGCACCCTTCGACCCGAGGACATCCGGCTCATAACCCGGAGGTCGCAGGTTCAAATCCTGCCCCCGCTACTAAAAAGGCCCTGCTAAGCGGGGCCTTTGTTGTTCGGGGGCGACGGGCGGCCCGATTTTTCCCATTCTCCAAGAGGATGGAGAGGAGCGGCAGGTTGCGTCGAGTGTGGTGCAGCTACCTGCCCTTACTACTGCGAGGCGTGGCGTCGAATCAAACCTCGACGACCCGTACGACCTTGATCATGATGGCTCCAATCTTCACGCTGTACTTCGGCTCGATCTGGGCCGCCCTCATCTTCGAGAAGCGGTGAAAGAGAATTGGACCCAGCACACCGAACCGCTCGCTGACACGGGCGAGTCCAAATCGGGAGGTAGCACGGATGGGAGCAGTTGGACTCTGGGGCGTGGTCATTATCGTTGCGCTGATCGTGCTCCTCTACGGCGCCAAGCGCTTGCCTGACATGGCACGCTCGCTTGGCCGGAGCTCGCGGGAGTTCAAGGACGCGCTCGCCGAAGCACCCGAGGAGTTCCGCGACGGCATGAGCAAGGACGCCGCGCGGGAGCTTGAGCCGGCGGAGCAGCCCGGCGGGCCGACCGCCCGCGAGCTCGAGCTCGAACAAGAGCTCGAGGCAGAGCGCGAGCGGCGTCGCCGGAGTACCTCAGCCCCCGCTGAGTGAGTGAGCTAGCCCGCGAGCCGCGTGTGTACCCCACACTCCCTCAGACCTGGGGCCGCCCGGTGTCTCTTAGTACCAGCACCCGGCGGTCGTACAGCGGCGACCGCATCTTCAGATCTAACTACGGGGCTCCCACGAGATCCGCCCTAGACGACCCAGCACGTGCGATCGGTTCGGGTGAGGTGGTCTTGCCCCGGCTGAGCCATAGTCCCACTACGATCAGCCACACCGGAAGGAGGATGAACCCGAAGAATCCGAGCGGCGTGAGGAGCGATGCTCCGATGACGATCGTCACCCATGCAAGCGGGGCGGGCAGCATCCGATTCCGGCGCGCGCCGAGGCCCGTTGCGAGCAGCATGGCTGCGAAGGCTGCGTTCCACCCCAGCCAGTCGTACGAGTGGAGCTGGTTGAGCGTGTAGACGGCCTGGCGGTTCCCCTCGTGAGCCGTATTCGTCATCGCGGCTTCGAGCATCCCGACCAGTGCGAAGGTCGCGGCAGCCAGAAGGGCGCCGCCGAAGGCGACCGTGCCGAGGCCGGAGTCGTCACTGCCGCGCTCGAGCCGGCGTCGCAGGCCGGCGCCGAAGAAGATCAGCAAGAACGCCATCAAGGGCGTGAGGAGAAGCGCGATGATCTGGTGCTGGCCTCGGTTGTTCTGCCAGTAGGAGAAGGTCTCGGCCACTGCGTTCTCGCTGGGCGGGTCGTTCCGTAGCAGGATGAGACCAGCGAAAAACAGCAGACCCGCAAGCACTCCGGCGAGCGGCAAGAAGCGATCGAAACGGTCGGACATGCGCTTGTCCTCCTGGTCGAGAGCGTCGTTCTGTCTCTCATGACGCTACGGAGTAGCCGGCTCGATCTCATCCGCACTGCCACCGAACCCGGCTCGGTGTCAGCACCGAGATCTCAGACGGCGGAGGCGCGCAGGTACGTCAAGACTGCGAGGACGCGTCGATGGTCGTCCCCGCTGATCGCGAGGCCAAGCTTGCTGAGGACGGAGCGGACGTGCGTTTCCACAGTCCTCTCCGTCAGCCAGAGCCGTTTGGCTATCGCTGCATTCGTTCGGCCCTCCGCCATCAGCGCAAGCACCTCCTGCTCGCGCGGCGTCAGTTCGGCAAGAGCGTTCTCCTGACGCTTCGGCGAGACGAGCGTGGCGACGACCTCGGGGTCGAGGGCGGAGCCTCCGTCGCACACGCGCCGCGCGGCGTCGAGGAAGTCGTCGACGTCGAGCACACGGTCCTTGAGTAGATAGCCGAAACCGCCCCCTGCCGAGACGAGCTCGAGAGCATGGCGCGTCTCGACATGTTGCGAGAGGACGAGGACGGCCGTGCCCGGGTGCTCACGGCGGATGTCGGCGGCGGCGCGCATCCCCTCGTCCTCGTAGTCGGGCGGCATGCGCACGTCGACGACGGCGAGATCCGGCTCGTGCTCGGCGACGACGGCGAGCAGCGCTTCGGCGTCGCCCACCCGCGCGACGACCTCGTGTCCCGCGTCCTCGAGAAGACCCGCAAGCCCCTCGCGCAGAAGAACGGTGTCCTCTGCGATCACGATCCGCACGGAATCTCCGCCTCGATACGCGTTCCCTCGCCCGGAGGGCTGTAGATGAGCAGCGTTCCGCCCTGGGCCTCGACCCGGTCGGTCAGACCGCTAAGCCCCGTTCCGCTTGCCACCGTGGCACCCCCGACGCCGTCGTCGACGACCACCAATCTCAGCTCCCCGCTCACGACCGAGGCTTCCACGCGGACGTGTGACGGGGATGCGTGCTTGACGGCGTTCGTCACCGCTTCGCAGACGACGAAGTAGGCGGCCGCCTCGACCTCGACCGGAAGCCGCTCGTCGGTCGCTTCTAGCTCGACCGGAACGGGTGCGGTGCGGGCTAGGTCGGCGAGGGCCGCGCCGAGCCCCTCGTCCAGCCGCGGCGGCCGCACGCCTGCCGCGATTGTGCGCAGGTCTTCGATCGCCCGACCGATCTCGTCGACCGCCGAGTCCAGTGCGGGGCCGAGGATCTGCGCCTCCCGCGGGAGGGACCGCTGCAGCCGCCGCAGGACGATCCCGAGGGTCACAAGCCGCTGCTGTGCGCCGTCGTGAAGATCGCGCTCGAGCCGACGGCGCTCCTCGTAGCCGGCCCGCACGACCCGAGCTCGTGACTCTTCCACCTCCGCAAGCTGGAGCCGTACCTCGACTCGGAGGCGTGCAATCTCGATCGCCAGGCTCGCCGCGCCGAGAACGCTGCGAAGCAGGTCGGGACGGTCGAGGAGCCCGGGCTTGTGTCGCAGGAGCGCGATCTCCTGCCCCCGATGCGTGACCCTCGTCATCGCTCGCTCATCGTCCGGCGGGTCCAGAATCGCGCCCGTGAAGCCGTCAGCGTACGCTTCGCTCGCCGGCAGCCGACAGAGCAGCTCCGCGCTAGGGTCGCGAAGGGCTCCGGCGAGCACCGCTCCGACCTCCTCCGGTTCTCGCCGGCCCTCGCGGACGTCGTCGACGAACGCACGCACGCGCCGCAGCCCTTCGTACCGGGGGCGATCGAAGCGCCAGTCCACCGCGGCCTGAGCGCGACGCCGCAGCGGCCCGAAGGCAACCGCGGCGACGAGTGCGGCGAGGGCCGTCACCCAGCTCGACCCTCGGCCGACGACGACGCCGGCAGGCACCGCGACGGCGGCATAGAGGAGAGCGAGCGATGCGGTGAGGAGGGTGTAGACGAGCGTCCGGTTGATCAGTCGATCGATCTCGTACAGCCGGTAGCGCGTGACGGCGACGCCGACCGCGATTGCCACCGCCGCCTCCATCCCGAGGAGAAAGCCGAGCACGGCGTCGCCGGGCTCGCCGAACACGAGGCCCCAGAGGAGAAAACACACGACCCCCAACGG
>DATLQD010000122.1:0-41093 GCA_035535315.1 Gaiellaceae bacterium | reverse complement strand
TTTTTCGGCCGCGGCCGCTACTAGGACCGGCGAAGCTCCGAAACAGGCCGTTCGGCCCTTCCGGGCCGGGCGGCCTTTCGGCAGAGTGGAGGGGTGGAGACCCCCGCCCCGTTCCTCGCTGCCGCTGACGAAGCCCTGTCGGTTCCTCGCCTGGGAGGCATGGCCCGCCCGAACGGCGTCGTGATCGTGAGCGAGCGCTACTGGGCATTCGCTAGGTGCGACGGCACCCTGAGCGAGGGCCGGATGCCGAGCTCCGACAGCCGTTGGCGCCGGATCCCGCTCGTCCGCGGGCTCGCGCGCCTCTCCGCCTCCCTCTCTCCTCTCTTTCGGAAGACCGGAGTTGCGCGCGACCGTGATCGCGCGATCCTCGGCGGAGCGCTCGTCCTCCCCTTCGGGTTCGTCTTCCTGCCGGAGACCGTGGGGCTGGCCGTCGGCCTCGCGCTAACGGCAATCCTCCTCGCCTGGCTCTTCCGCGGGCGGACGCTCTCGCTCCACGGAGCCGAGCATCGCGCCATCGGCGCGGCCGAGGAACGGCACCTTTGTTCCACGTGGACAGGAGAGGCGAGGCCTTCTCGCTTTTCAGCACGCTGCGGAACGAACTTTGCCGCCCTCGTGCTTCCGGTCACCTTTGTAGCCGAGCGGCTCTGGCCCCTCACCGCCGCGTTCTACACACCGGTCGTCGTGACGCTCGTCTCGCTGGCCTTCTCGATGGAGCTTTGGCTCGTGTTGCAGGCGCTTCCACGGCGTCTCGCCCGCCTCTTCCTCCTTCCCGGGCTGTGCCTCCAGCGCCTGACGACCCGTGAGCCCACGCTCGCGGAGACGCGTGTCGCGCTGCGCGCGGTGGACGCCGTCCTCCGCCGCGAGCTGGCGAGCTAGTCGCTAGCTGAGCAGGCGCACTTCCTCACGCCGCTCGCGGGCGAAGAAGTGGATTCCGTCGATGAAGCGCACCCAGTTGTGTCGGGTGCACATGACAACGGAGTGCGTCCGGGCGCTGTCCGCCAGGTACCGGACACCTCGCAGCAGATCGCTGTTCGAGACGCCGGTTGCTGCGACGATCACCTCGCCAGGCGCAAGCTCCTCGGTCGTAAACGTCCGCTCGATGTCGTCGATCCCGTATTCGGCGGCCTGGCCGATCTCGCCGCGCGTAGTCGGCCAGAGCTGTGCCTGGAGCTCGCCCCCCAGACACCGGAGCGCCGCCGCGGAGATGAGTGCCTGGCGCGCGCCGCCGATACCGATCGCGAGATGGTCGTTCGTCCCCCGGATCGCGGCGGTGATGGACGAGGTGACGTCACCGTCCTGAATCAGCTTGATGCGCCCGCCGACAGCGCGGATCTCCTCGATCAGGTCGTGGTGACGCGGGCGGTCGAGGACGATCGACGTGATGTCGTTCGTGTTCCGTCCGAAGGCCTCCGCGATCGCGCGGACATTGTCCCCGACCGGGCTCGCAAGGTCGATCCGGCCCCGTGCGACCGGGCCGACCGCCATCTTTCGCATGTACATATCCGGCAGGCGAGGGAATGTTCCGGCGTCGCCCACCGCGATCATGGCCATCGCGCCCGCCTCGCCGCGGGCCACCACACTCCGACCTTCGAGCGGGTCGGCGGCAAGGTCGTAGACGCGTCCGCCGCGACCGACCTTCGTTCCCATCGCGAGCGAGCTCTCCGACTCCTCCGCGCCGACGACGATGTGGCCGTCGATGGACAACTCGTCGAGCGCCTCGCGCATGGCGGTCGAGGCGGAGTCCTCCGCCGCCTTCACGTCCCCGCGGCCCAGCCAGCGACCGCTCGCGAGCGCGGCCCTCTCGGTCACCGCGGCGAAGAGCTCGCAGGGGCATTCCACGTAGGAGCTATCGACGCTCACGCCGAGATGGTTGGTGTGCCGACGGCTCGTTCTACCTGCTCGAGCACGAGCCTGATCACGGCTTCTGCAGTTCGCTCCACGCGGGTGTTCTCGATCACGGGGACGCCCACCTTCTCGGCCCGCTCGATGAGATACGCCTGGATCCGGCGGATGTCGCCGAGCGAGTCGAGGTATTTGGCGACCGGTCGCAGGCCCTCTGAGCCAGTGTCGCGGACCCAGAAGTGCCGGGCGTGCTCGTCCTCATCCTCGATTGCAAGGAGCGCCTGGACGACCACTGCGCCCTCGACAGCCGCGGGAACGAGGCCCGGGACCACGTGCACACCCTCGAGCGCCATGGAGTAGCGCTCGGTCAGCGCGCGGCCGATGACGGCGCGAACCCCGACGAGCACATTCCTCGTCTGGTCGTTGAAGCCGACGAGCGTCGGGTCCTTGGCCTCGTCCGGGGTAGCGACCGCTGCAGCCGCTTCGAAGCTCGAATAGTGGATCGAGGGCATGAAGTCGACCGAGAAGAACGCCCGCATCGTTTGCCGCACGAAGTCCGTGGAGGCGACCCGAGTGATGCCGAGACGGTGGGCGACTTCAGTCGTGACGGTCGACTTGCCCGTCCCCGTAGCACCCCCGATGAGGAGGATCAGAGGAAGATCCAGCTCCTGCAGGACGCGGTAGCGCCTGAGCCCGCGGACCGCATCCTCCCCCTCGTGCTCGGCGAGCACCCGGGCGACCAGCTCGTTCAGATGCGCCTCGGTGAAGGTGTGCTCCTCGTGCTCCCGCACGAGCTCCTGCTCGATCAGCCGGGCGAGCTCGTAGGCACGTTCGGGCCGGAGACCGGTTCCCGACAGCGTCTTCGCCATGAGGCCCTTCGAGTACGGAAGCCGCCGCCCTTCCTCCCCACCGAGCGACTCTGGCGGTCGCCTGTCGCTCATGCTGCCACCCGAGCCGGCGCCAGGGCACGAAGCCTCGCGTCGAGGTCATCTTCCAGGGGGATGACTGCGTTGTCGGCGAGAACGATCTGAACTCCCTGCTCCTCCGCAGCTTCGGCGACGACGTCGATGGCGGCCGCCTTCAGCTCGACGAGGAAGACCTCGGCTGCCCGTGCCGATTTCGACAGCAGGTCGGCGCGGAGCGCCTCCCGGCGGCTCAGGTTGCCCGAAACCATTACGACCTCCGTGCCCTCCGCATCTCTCAGGTGCGAACGAAGACGGTCGTGGATCGCTGCCGGTGCCGTCGAGAAGAAGGCCACGCGCTTGCCGGCGAGCGGCTCGACCGGCCGGGGGCGGAGCACGGTCTCAACGACCTCGAGCTCGGGGTCTACGTCGCGGATCGCGGCGCGAAGCGACGCGACACGCTCAGGGTCGGCGAGGGGCTCCTCGCAGCCCGTCACGAGGACGAGGTCGGAGATCAAGAGGCGGTAGGCGCCGAGAAAGCCCGCTATGAGCTCCGGATCCTGAGCGGCTCCAGCGACGAGGACGCGAGCGTCCACTGCGACCGGCGGCACCGACGTCCCGCTGCCCTCGAAGATGACGAGGTCAGGCCGGCGCTCGGCCGCCGCTCGGGCTCCCGCTTCGACGTTCGAGATGAACGGCTGCCCAGCGAGCCCGCCACCACAGCGGCGACAGCCGATCGTGACGACGTTCGCGAGGGCGGCGTCCTCCAGGTAGTCCGAGGCCGCGTGTGAGCCACCGCGGGAAAGCTCCAGCAGGTCGTCGAGACTCGGTGGCGAGTCGATGACGACGGGGTCGCGCGGGCCTCCGCGGCCCATCGCGACCACGACCACCTCCCGGTCCTCGGAGAGGAGGCGAGCCAGGTGCCCGGCGACTGCGGTCTTACCCACGCGCTTGCCACTCCCGACGACAGCTAAGGAAGGGAGGTCGAACCGGGCGAGGGCCACCGGTTCGAAGCGGAAATCGGCACCCACGTAGGGACGGCCTGCGGCCAGCGCTCTGCTCGCCAGCCGTAAGCGCCCGCGGGCGTCGAGGACCGGCTCGTCGGAGAGATCGACCACGAGCTCGGCGCCCGTCCGCGCGAGCCCTTCCTCGAGGCCGGAGTGGAGCGGCACGCCGTAGTCTTCGCCGCCGCGGATCTTCTCCGTCCCACCCAGGAGAACCGCGCCCAGGACTGTGTACTGAAGCTCGGCGAGAGCGTCCCGGACGACCTCCGGATAGTGCTCGCCGTCGATCAGCGCGAGCGCCGTCGGCCGCTTCGCGCTCATCGACTCGTGACCTCGTCCTCGATCCGGGTCGTGTACTTCTCGTACTCGAGCGTGTCGGCGGAGAACTGGATGATCCGCTCGGAGCCATGGAACGGATAGCGGCGCCACACATCGACGTGGCGACCTTCGATCTCAACCACGTTGTAGCAGGGCCGCGTCCTACCCCTGAGCCGAAGCGTCGACACAGTGCCGGTGTTGACGATGAAGAGGTCTTCCAAGCGCCAGGCGTACGGGACGTGCTTGTGCCCCGAGAGGACGAGATTGACTTTCGAGCGCTGGAGTGCCTCGAGCGCGTCGCCGGCGTCATAGACGACGTTCCGCTCGCGGCCGGTGCCCGGAACGGGCAGTAGGTGGTGATGGAGGACAAAGATCCGGAAGTCCGCCGGATGGGCGAACTGCTCCGAGATCCAGCGATAGCGGCTCCGGCCGATGTGCCCGTGGTCGAGGTCCGGCTCGGAGGAGTCGATCGCAACCACCGAGACACCGTTCTGGTGAACAACTGTGTCGCGCTCCCCGAACTGCTCTTCGAAGTGGAGGTAGCCCACATTCCGGGAATCGTGGTTGCCCGGCACGACCACGAGCGTCTCGCAGCCAAGTCGCTCCAGGTACTGCTTCGCCTCGGCGTACTCCTGGCGATAGCCAAACGCAGTCAGGTCGCCGGAGCAGACGACGACATCCGGCTCGAGCTCGTTGATCTCCATGATCGCCCGCTCCATGAGGTTCGGGACGAAATGCTGCGACCCGCAGTGCAGGTCGGAGATGTGTGCGATCCGAAACACGGCTCTCCTAGTCGCCCGCCGAGCACCGGAGTTTAGTGATGGGCCGTCCGCGCAGACTGCTACCGTTCGATTCGTGCCGAAAGAAATGCCTGTTTTCCAGGCATATTGTGGGCGTCAGCCTCCCCGTTTCGTCAACCAGGCGGAACTCGAGGTCGCGAAGCTCCTCGATTTCTACGGAATCCGGTGGGAGTACGAGCCGCGCTCGTTCGTCCTCGAGACGGACGACGAGGGCCGCGTGATCGAGGCGGCGAAGCCGGACTTCTACCTGCCGGACCAGGACCTCTACGTGGAGATCACGACGATGAAGCAGTCGCTCGTGACGCGGAAGAACCGCAAGATCAGAAAGCTCAGAGAGCGGTATCCCGACGTGAAGGTGAAGCTCTTCTACCGGCGGGACATCGAGCGTCTCGCGGAGAAGTACGGTCTCAGCCTCGCCTCGTAGAGCTTCTCGCCACCTGCGGCTGGCCGGGCCCGATCCCCGCGTCGGTGAAGTGCACCTCACGAGCGCGGACATTCAGGCCCGAGTCGCAGAGCTCGGAGCCCGCATCACCGAGGACTACGCCGGGAAGGAGCCGCTCCTGGTCGGGGTGCTCCGGGCGTCGTACGTGTTCCTCGCGGATCTCTCCCGCGCCGTGCCGATCCCGCATCGACTCGACCTCGTCAGCCTCGCCGGCTACGGCCGGGCGCTGGGGGGCCATGCAGGCGTCCGGATCATGAAGGACCTCGACGCGCCGATCGCCGAACGGGACGTCGTGATCGTCGACCTGGTCGTCGACACCGGCTTGACCCTCAACTACCTCCTCACGGCTCTCCGGCTCCGCGACCCGGCCAGCCTCGCCGTCTGCTCGCTCCTCGACCGCCCGTACCGCCGCCTCGTCGAGGACCTGCCGCTCCGCTACGTTGGCTTCACCGTCCCCGACGAGTTCTTCGTCGGCTACGGCTTCGACCTGGACGGGCTCTACAGGGGCCTGCCCGACATCCACTCGTTGAACAAGTAGCCGCTCGCGGCCACCCGCCACGCTTTCGAAGAGCATGCCTCGCGGGCCGAATGGCCCGCGAGTAGCGGCATTAGGAGCGTCCAGCCGCGAAGGCGGGTGGCGCGTTTACAGGGCGGCCGCTTACAGGTAACCCAGCGGGTCCACCGGGCTCCCGTTCACCCTCACTTCGAAGTGAAGGTGCGGGCCCAGGCAGTGACCGGTGCAGCCGGACGCGGCGATCGCCTGCCCCTGCGCGACCGAGCCGCCTCCGACCCAGATGGCCGATAGATGCGCGTATGCAGTGGCCAGGCCGTTCCCGTGGTCGATCACAACGATGTTTCCGTAACCGCCCATGCCGCCCGCGTAGATGATCGTGCCGCCGGCGGCCGCATGCACCGCGGTGCCGTTGGGCACCGCGATGTCGATTCCCTCGTGCATACGGCCCCAGCGGGGGCCGAAGCCGCTGACAACGGGGCCCGAGACCGGCCAGATGAGCCCGCTCGAGGATACGCCCGAGCCGGAGCTTCCGCCCGAGCCGCTGGAGCCAGCCTGAGACGAGCGGATCTGATCGGCGAGGGAGGCGCTCGCCGCCTGCATCGCTCCGAGATCCTCCTCGTGCTCATGGCGTTCGTCCCGAACGCTTGCTAGAAGCGACTGCCTCTCGTCACGGGCTGCGACCAACGCGCTCTGCTGCGCGACCAGCTGGTCGCGCGCAGCTCGCTGCTCGGCGGTCTTCTCCGCCAGCTCGGCCGTGACCTGCTCGACTTCTTTCTTGGTCGCCGCGGTCTCCCGCCGAGCGACGCGAACAGCGTCCCGGACGCCCTTGATCTCGTCGACGATGCGCCGGTCCTCATCTCCGATCTGGCGGAAGTAGTCGATCTGCTCGATCAGATCGTTCAGGCTTGCGACCTGGAGCAGGATCTCGAGCTCGGTGGTTTGCCCGGTCTGGTAGAGCTCCACGAGCCTCTCCTCCAAGCGGCGTTCTGCGAGCTCGTGCTGGCCGACGAGGAAGTCGAGCCTGCGCGTCTGCTCCTCGTACCTCGCCTGAAGGCGAGCGAGACGCGAGCGATGCTCGGCGAGGTCGGCCTCGAGCGTGGCCACGAGCGTCGAGAGACTTCCGATCTTGCCTTCGAGCGAGCCGATCTCCGAGCTGGCTGTCTCGATCTCACTCGAGAGCACGCCCTCTTTCTCCTTGGCGCCCGAGATCTGCGCCTGCAGGGCGGCTATCTGGGCGTCAACCTGGTCCTTACGGTCCGACAGTGAGCCGAGAGCCCCGGCCGGAATCGCCGCAACGGCGAGCCCGAAGCAGGCGATGACGAGCGTGATGAGTCGGCGGGGGCGTGACACCGGTGTGATTTTCGCCGGGCGAAAGGACGTCCCTGCGGGCCCGGCACGCGGTTTCAGCGAGATAAGAGGAGGTTTTTATCAGGAGCGGCGGTCGACTGCCACCGACGCGCCCCTCCGGACGTGCTCAGCTGCGGTGTTGCATGATCCCGGGCGCCGGGGGCTCCACCGGCGGAGCGGGCTCCTCCGGTCCGGGCGTCGGCTCCCCTGGAGAGGGCTGTGGCGGCTCCGGGATGTCGCCCTCATCCGGGGGCGGCCAGGGCTCGGGCACGCGCGCCGGCTCGGGCGGTGCCTCGAGCTTGACAGTCTCTTGCACCGGCGCCTGGACACGCTGGATCAATACCTCTGTCTCTCGGATCAAGTTTTCGATCTCGGCCTCCTTGTCTCGGATCCGCCCGACGACGGTGTCGACGGCCGTCCGTGCTGCTTTCATGCCCGTCTCGTCCTCGGAGTACACGGCCTCCCCGAACTGGCGGAAGATCCGATCCTTCTCGATGTGGAGCTCCGCGAGCTCACGGCGGGCCCTGAACAGCCCCATCTGGCCCCGCGACCTGAGCGCGACGGATTCCCGAGTTGCTACGGCACGGCCGCGCGCGTCCGCGAGCACCCGGGCCGCCGCGGTGCGGTCGACGAAGCCTTCGAAGAGGAAAAGGACGGTTGCCGCGAGCAGCGCCACCACGCCCCAGGCCCAAACGGTGCCGGCGAGCAGGATGATCCCGCCGATCCCGACCAGCACCGCGATCAGGAGCAGCGGCGACGGAGGCGGCAGGCGCAGCCGAGAAGAGGCGCCCTCGCCAAGGCGTCCCCCGCACTCGGGGCAGTAGCGACTCTCGGCCGCTAGGGCGCTCCCGCAGTGGGCGCACTCAGACATGCACGGTCGCCTCATCGGCCTTGGTGCGCTCGTCCGGAGGACGGCCCTGGGCATCGAGAGCCCGGAGTGCCTGGGCGACCTGGGAGCGAAGCGTCCCCACCGACTCGCGGTAGTCCGTATCCGAGATCTTTCCGGTCCGGTGGTCGAACTCGAGCTCCTTGAGCGCAGCGAGCGCACGGTCCCGCTCCTCCTCGAGGCGGATTCTTTCCTGCTCGCCCGTTCCGGCGACTCGAATCCGGTCATCGACAGCCTCGGGCTCCCGCAGGAAGGGGCGAGCGACGAAGACGACGCAGCCGAGGGCGAGCACGGCCGCCAGAGCAAGCGCCAGCACCTCCATCAGCAGATGGTTGGTCGGTAATCGGCGTGCCCGCGGGGACGGGCCAGACCAAGCCAGGGTGCGTCATCGCTCGCAGGCAAGGCTTGAAGCCTTGACAAGGGCGAGGGTGCGGCCTGGCGCCGCGTCTGGGCCGCCATCCGAGGGTGCGGTGATTGCCGATCAACCATCTAGGCCGGTGCCGGCGTTTCGGCCTCGGCGAAGCGGCCCGCGAGCCGTCGCTGCTCGCGCGCGTCCGGCCACATGGTGACGAGCGAACCGAGCAGGAAGACGAGCCCGGCGAGCCAGATCAGGTTAACTAGCGGGTTCACGAGCACCTTCAGGTAGACGGACCCGTCCGAGTTGAACTGGTCGGCGATCACGAAGAGGTCCTCACCCCGGAGCAGGTCAGAGCGAATCGCCACCTCGTTTGAGGTCTGCTGCTCCGCGAAATAGCGGTTCTTGCCCGCCGCCAGGGTCCCAACGCTCTCCCCGTTCCGGGAGACCGAAAGCCGAGCACGGATCTCCTTCGCGTTCGCGGAACGCCTCTGCGCGGTTCCGAGGAGCTCGAGGCGGTAGTCACCCACCTGCATCGAGTTGCCTGGGACGAGCTTGGCCTCACGCGTTGTCCCGAAGCCACCGATCCCGATAGCGCCGAGGAGCAGGAGTACGATCGCCGCGTGTACGACGTACCCGCCGTAGCGGCGGCGGTTGCGCCCCACGAGCTGGGAGAAGGCAGACGGCCAGCTCGAGGCGCCGAGAGCCTTCCGCGCCCGTGTCCCGCGCGCGAACTCCTGCACGATCGTCGTCAGGGCGAAGGCGGCGAAGGTGTAGCCGACGAGGCCGGCTGGGCTCGATCCCGCCCCGGCCAGGGCGAGGAGAACTCCCACCGCGAGCGCAACGCCCGCAGGCCACGCGAGCTGCGCGGCGAGCGAGCGAAGCGACGCCCGCCGCCACGCCACGAGCGGCCCGATTCCCATCAGCAGGATGATCGGGAGGCCGAACGCGACCGCGAAGAAGTTGTAGTACGGCGCCCCCACGGTCACGGCCACGCCCCGGAGGGCCTCCGAGACCAGCGGATAGACGACCCCCCAGAGGACGGTGAGGGCGAGCGCGACGAGGAACAGGTTGTTGTAGAGGAAAGCCGCCTCGCGCGACACGAGCGACTCGAGCTTCGTCCGGGAACGCAGGAGTGGCAGGCGCCAGATGATCAGCGCCGCCGAGCTCGCTGCGACGAACGCGAGGAAGCCGATGAACCACGGACCGATCGACGACTCGGTGAAGCTGTGAATCGAGTTCAGGACGCCGCTCCGGGTCAGGAAGGTACCGAAGATCGATAGCCCGAAGGCGAGCGCGATAAGCACCGAATTCCAGACGCGGAGCATGTTCTTCTTCTCCTGGATCATCACCGAGTGGAGGAATGCGGTCGCGACGAGCCACGGCATCAGGGCGGCGTTCTCGACGGGGTCCCACGCATACCAGCCGCCCCAACCGACCTCCTCGTAAGCCCACTTCGACCCGAGGAGAATCGCAACGCCAAGGCACGTCCAGGCGGCGAGCGTCCACCGGCGGGTTGCAATGATCCAGCGCTCGTCCGCCCGGCGCGAGGCAAGCGCTGCCATCGCGAAGGCAAACGGCACCGTCAGCCCCACGTAGCCCAGGTAGAGGAGCGGCGGGTGCGCGAGCATGTACGGGTTCTGGAGGCTCGGGTTGAGCCCGACGCCGTCCGCGGGCGGGGCGTGGGTCACGAACGGGGAGGCTACGAAGCAGAGGAGGAGGGCAAAGAACGAAGCGATGCCGGCTCCGATCGGGACCGTCCAGGGCAGAACCTCGCGCGTGAGCCTCGGGTTCAGAGCAAGCGCGGCCGAGAGCAGCCCGGTCAGAACGAGGAACCACAGGAGCAGCGAGCCCTGCTGCCCGCCCCAGAAGGCGGCGAGCGTATAGCCGAGCGGCAGCTCGCGGCTCGTATGGTCGGCGACATAGGCGAAGGAGAAGTCGTGGCGGGCCAGGGCGGCGAGCAGGACAAGACTGGCGACCGCGGCAGCTGCAAAGGAGGCCAGAAAGGCATTGCGCGCCGACTCCAGGAGCCGCCGGCGTCCCCGCAGCGCCGCATAGGCGCCGGCGATGGTCGCGTAGAGGACGAGCCCGAGAGCGACGAGGAGGGCGGCCCGGCCTAGGAGCGGCATCTGCTCCTCAGGACTTGGCGGCGTATTTCGAGGGACATTTCGTGACGAGCGAGTCCCGCTCGGCGATGAAGACGCCGTTTCGAAGCTCGCCCCGCATGTAGACGTCCCTGCCCGCCTTGAAGAGGTCGGGCACCGACCCCGTATAGGTGATGGGGACCGTCGCACTCCCCTCGATGTCCCGCAACATGAAGGTCTTCGGCACCGCACGCCCGTCCCCGCGAATCGGGCCGACGACCTTGCCGGCCAAGCTCACCTTGCCCGGGTGGTCACCAAGCTGGCTCGGGCGGAGGGAAGGCGTCGAGCCCCCTGCAAAGCTCGTGTAGAGCAGGAAGACAGCCAGAACGGCCGCTACCGAGAGCGCGATGATCAGCCGTGCGGGACTCCGCCTCCGGGCCACAGGGTCGAGTCTAGCTCCGTGCAGCCGGTTTACGGCTCAAGTGGTGAGTCGCTAATGCTGCTCGGGCGCGAGCGTCGGGCTCCGGAACGGGATCCGGTACCCGTGGTCGCGGCAGAGCGAGCCCGGAGCATCCTCGGTCAGAGCGTCGCAGTACCCCTTGCCGTAGGCGGCGCGCATGAACGCGGCGACGACCTCGAGGTTCCACTCCGAGACGTCGCTCGCCTCACACCAGAGGTCGGCGAGGCGAACGTCGATGTCCAGCTCGAGGAGCTCGATGCGGGTGGGTCGCTTTCCCATGCAGAAAAAGGTAGTAAGCGCATCGGACGGCGTTCTGCCCGGCGCTGGAGGGTTGAGCAAGCCTCTAGTCTCCAGAGGTGTCGACGATCAGCATCGGGCCGGCGCGCGTACCGAGCCGGGAGAGCCCGGAGGCGGCCGTCAGGCTGCTCGTGGAGCGCGGCTACTCGGCGTGCGAGATCGACTTCGCGAGCGGCTTCTGGATGGACAAGGACTGGGCGACGGAGTTCGGCAGACTGGCGGCGGCTGACGGCATCACGCTCTCTGTCCACGCCCCGATTCCGGCTTTTCTCGGCCATCTCGAGCGGGACATGAAGCACAAGCGGGCCACGGGAATGCTCGACCACTCAGCGGGCATCGCGATGGCGTGCGGGGCCCAGGTCGTCGTCATCCACCCCGGGTTTCTGCTCGGCCGGACGCGGAAGGAGGCGCTCGAGTCAGTCGCCGAGCAGCTCGCAGAGCTTCGCGAGCGGCTGGTGGCCAAGGGGCGAACGGTCCCGTTCGGAGTCGAGGTGATGGGCCGCGTCCGGGAGCTGGGCACCGCAGAGGACGTCTTCTGGCTCGCGGCCCGCCTTGATTGGGTCCGCCCCGTGATCGATTTCGCGCACCTGCACGCTGTCACCGACGGGGCGTTCACTGATCCCGACGCGTTCGCGGCGGTTCTCGGAGCGGCCGACGAGCTGCTCGACCCCGAGGCGTCGTTTCACATCCACTTCTCGGCGATCCAGTACGCGAACAGGAACGAGACGAAGCACCTGCCTTACGGGGAGGGAACGCTCCGCGCAGAGCCGCTGCGCGAGGCGCTCGACCGCTTCGAGCGTCCGGCGACCATCATCTCGGAGTCCCCGAACGAGGAGAGCCACCAGGCGATCAAGGCGATTCTCCTCGGCTCCCGGGTGTGAGGATCCAGCAGCGGAACGAGAATCGCACCGCACGCGCCTGCTAGCGTCCCACGCCGATGAGCCGAGGTCGAAAGCTCGGACAGCCTTTGCTCGCCGGGATCGCCTTTGGCGTGCTGGTCGCCGTCATCAAGGGGCAGGACGCGGGTGTGCGCAACGCGTTGGGAAACACCAGCGCCCCCTGGGTGCTCGTGCCGTTCCTCGCGGGGACGCGATACTCGCGCGTGTGGCACGCCGCGCTGGTTGGCCTTGCCACGACGCTCGCAGCTTTCTTCGGCTTCTACCTGGCCGAGGCGGCGATCCTCGATCTCGGACCCCACCCGTGGTACACCGATCTCAAGCTGACGTTGGGATCGGGCCGGGTCTACGAGATGTGGGGGCTCGCCAGCGGGGCGATCTACGGCGCGCTCGGCGGGATGTGGGCGTCGCGATGGCTGCTGGCCGCGCCCATCGCCGTCGGGCTCGCTTTCATCTGCGAGCCGTTGATCGTGTTGCTCCTGGGGCGGGCTGGGATCTGGGGCGACGGCGGCCTGCTCCTCGAGCATCCCTGGATGTGGATCGCGGAGGTGCTCATCGGCTTCGGCGGCATCGCGTTCGCGGTAGCCAAGGCGCAGGCGCGCTCGAGGTCCAGGGTCCAGTCGTCGTGAGCCACCACACGATGCACGCGGAAGACCGGATGGCCGGGCGCCGAGCACACCGCCACTCCCACGGCGTCGTCGAGCCCTCGATCGTTCGGTCGCGAGAAGGAGTGAAGGCCGTTTCGCTCAGCCTCGGCGTTCTCGGCATAGCGGCGCTCGCGCAGGCGGCGGTCTTCATTCTTTCCGGCTCGGTCGCGCTACTCGCCGATCTCATCCACAACGTTGGCGACGCCCTGACCGCGGTCCCGCTCGGTATCGCCTTCTTTCTCCGGAGCGCGCGAGCCGAGAGGCTTGCCGGTTTCGCCGTCGTGCTCGCGATCTTCTTTTCGGCCTGCGTCGCTCTGTACGAGACGATTGTGCGGCTGATCCATCCGCAGGATCTCTCGCACCTATGGCTGCTCGCCGCAGCAGGAATGATCGGCTTCGTCGGGAATGAAATCGCGGCCCGAGTTCGGCTCCGCGCCGGGAGGCGCCTCGCAAGTCCGGCGTTGATCGCCGACGGGAACCACGCGCGCGTTGACGGGTTCGTTTCGCTCGGCGTTATTGCGAGCGCTGCGTTCGTAGCACTCGGCGCGCCGATCGCCGACCCCCTCGTCGGCCTGGCGATTACCTTCGTGATCCTCCGTATCACGTGGGATTCGTTGCGGACAGTTCGCGCTGGGTGATCGGCCTAGGACCGTCGTCCCGACCGGTTAGAGTCGCTTCGTGGCCCGGTTCGGACGGAAGAGCGAACTCGACGCACCGGCCGGTGAGCACGCCCGCACGCGCGCGGTGGAGCGCTTCACCGTTCGCGTCGCCATGACCCTCGGGATCATCGGGATCGGAACCGCGCTCGCGGCGATCCTTGGCACGCAGGAGGTCGACGCGTGGATCGTCGGGCTCGTCGTCTCGACCGTGACCGTTGTCCTCGCCGCCGTGCTCTGGACACGGCGAACCCCCTAGAACGACGCAAGGGCGGCCGAAGCCGCCCTTGCGTCGTTGCCGCTCGTACTCGGACTAGGACTGCCTGGAGATCTCCTCGACGACCTGTCCGGTCTCCGAATCGTCCCCTTGGCGGGCCACGTCGGCCTGCGCGACGATGCCGACGAGCTGGTCGCCCTCGACGACCGGAAGTCGACGGACCTTTCTCGACGCCATCTTCCTGAGTGCCGCGTCGAGGTCGTCGTCCGGGGAGACGGTCTCGAGGTCGCTGGAGGCGATTTCCCCGACCGTCGTCGAGTTCGGGTCGCGGCCCTCGGCCAGCACACGAACGACGAGGTCGCGGTCGGTGACGACGCCGACGAGCCGGCCGCCCTTGACGAGCGGAACCGAGCCAACGTCCTTGGAGGCCATCACCTTCGCGGCCTCGACAGCCGTGGCTGCAGGATCGCAGCTCGTCGGGTTCTGTGTCATGACGTTTCTGACCTGTTCCATGTCTGCTCCTTTGTCGCCTGGATTTCCACTACCCAGCGTCCGATCGGCAAAACAGGGGAGCCGCGCTGGAACACGTGCGGCCGAGCCCAGCGGTCAGGCCGGCTTCGCCCCAAGCTGGCGAAAGCGCTCCCAGCGCGGCAGGGGACGATCCCCCAGCTGGGAGAGATTCATCGCGGTGTTGACGAGCTCGACGTGAGTGAAGGCCTGCGGGAAGTTTCCGACGAGGAGCTCGTTCTGGGCGTCGTACTCCTCCGAGATGAGGCCGAGGTCGTTGCGGAGTCCGAGCAGCCGCTCGAAGAGCTCCAGCGCGTCGTCGTGGCGTCCGATCAGGTTCAGGTTGTCGGCCAGCCAGAACGTGCACGGAAGAAAAGCTCCTTCGCCCGGCGGCAGCCCGTCGACGCTCTCCGTCTCCTCGTCGTGCCGGTACCGCATCACGAAGCCGTCCTCGTAAAGATCCCGCTCGATCGCCTCGACCGTACCCCGCACACGCTCGTCGGACGCGGGCAGGAACCCGACCAGGGACATGAGCAGGAGGCTCGCGTCAAGCTTCTTGGCGCCGTAGAACTGCACGAAAGAGTTCAGCTCCGGGTCGAACCCCTTCTCCAGGACCTCGTCGTGGATCTCGGTCCGGAGGCGCCGCCAGCGGTCGACGGACCCGTCGGCGTGGCTGTGCACGGCACGCGCCGCCCGGTCGGCGGCTAGCCAGGCCATCACCTTCGAGTGCGTGAAGTGGCGCCGCGGGCCGCGTACCTCCCAGATCCCGTTGTCGGGCTCTCGCCACTGCGACTCCAGGTGGTCGAGCAGCTTCTTCTGGATCGCCCACGCTCTTGATTCGGCCTCGAGACCGAGTTCCTCAGCGTGGTAGAGCGCGTCCATGACCTCGCCGTAGACGTCGAGCTGCTTCTGGTCGGACGCGGCGTTCCCGATCCGAACCGGTTTCGAGCCCAGGTAGCCGGGGAGCCACGTCATCTCGAACTCGGTTAGGCGCCGCTCGCCCGCGACCCCGTACATGATCTGGAGGTCTGCCGGATCCCCGGCGATCGCTCGCAGGAGCCAGTCACGCCAAGCCCGCGCCTCTCCTGTGAAACCCGCTTCGAGGAGCGCGTCGAGGGTAAAGGCGGCGTCTCTGAGCCAGCAATAACGGTAGTCCCAGTTGCGCACGCCCCCGAGAAACTCCGGCAGCGAGGTCGTCGGGGCCGCCACGATGCCGCCCGTCGGCTCGTACGTAAGCGCCTTCAGGACGATCAGGGAGCGCATGACCTCGTCGCGCCAGGGGCCTTCGTAACTGCACCCGTGGGCCCAGCGCCGCCACCAGGCCTGCGTCTCGGCGAGGGCTCGACCCGGCTCGATTTCTCGCGGCGGCGGCTCATTCGACGGGTACCACGTCAGAGCGAAAGGCACCTGCTCCCCCTCCGACACGGCGAAGTCTGAAACGGTCGAGAGATCTTTTCCCCGCGTCTCCACAGGGGTCCGCAGGCAGAGGCCGTCGGGTCCTGCGATGAACGCCGTCGCGTCGTCGATCCGGCGCACCCAGGGGACGATGGCGCCGTAGTCGAAGCGGACGATGAGCTCCATTCGCATCTCGACGCGACCGTTCAGTCCTTCCACGATCCGAACGACGTCAGGGTCGCGCCCGCGCGGCGGCATGAAGTCGATGACGCGGACGGAGCCCTCGTCCGTCTCGAAGTCGGTCTCGAGGATGAGCGTGTTATCCCGGTAGCGCCTTCCCGCCGGCCGCGCCTCCCCTTTCGGTGCCACGAGCCAACGACCATGTTTCGGCGTCCCGAGGAGCGCCGCAAAAAACGCTCCCGAGTCGAACCGGGGCATACAGAGCCAGTCGATCGACCCATCGCGTCCGACCAGGGCCGCAGTCTGCGTGTCGCCGATCAGCCCGTAATCTTCAATCGGGAGGGCCACGTGGCCATTGTGGCTTGTGCGGCCGCTCGCTACACGACGAGGGCGAGCTGGCGTTCGGCGCGCGAGCCTGGCTGCGACCTCGTTGCGAGCGTTCGGGTCGAGCCCAGGCCATGCCTGAGCCGTAGGCGGGCGAAGCGCTCGGAGACCTCTTGCTGGTACGTCTTCGGCGCATACGCCCGCCGTCCGTACAGCTCCACGTAGCGCGGGTAGAGCCACGGATACGTGCGCTCCATCCATGGCATGAAGTGCTCCCGGATCGAGGGGCGTACGTGCAGGACGATGGGCGTCGCCCACTGGACCCCCGCCGCCGCACACCCGGCGATTACCTCATCCAGATGCTCTTCGTCGTCGGTCAGCCCCGGCAGGATCGGCGCGACGAGAACCCCGGTGCGGATGCCCGCGTCGGCGAAGCGCCCGAGGATCTCGAGCCGTTTACGCCCCGGAGGCGTTCCCGGCTCCACCACGCGCCGCACCGCCTCGTCGAGCATGCCTACGCTCATCGAGACGCTGAGACCTGCGACCTCGTTCAGCCGTCGGTAGACGTCGAGGTCACGAAGGATGAGCGTGGACTTCGTGAGCATGGAGAGCGGGTTCTGAAAGTCGGCCAGCGCCTCGAGGACGCCGCGCGTCAGCCTGTACCGGCCCTCGCAGTGCTGGTACGGATCGGTGGCCGTGCCCATCGCGATCGTCTCGCCCTCCCAGCGGGGCGATGCCAGGTTGCGACGGAGAGCCTCGACGACGTTGACCTTCACGACGATCTTGGAAGAGAAGTCCTCGCCGACCCCGAGGTCGAGGTAGGCGTGGTACGCACGTGCGAAGCAGTAGTGGCAGCTGTGCGTACAGCCCCGGTACGGGTTCACAGTCCACCGGAAAGGAACGCGGCTCGACTCGTGCACGCGGTTCAGCGCGTTCTTGCAATCCTCCTCGAGGTACTGCGCCGTCGCCATCCGTGCACTATAGAACATATGTTCGATGGCGGCAGGTGGGCGGGGCTATGCCGCTTCGCGCAGCGACTCGAGCTCCCGGAGCTCGGACAGGCGCTCCAGCGCCCTCGCCTCGATCTGCCGCACGCGCTCGCGGGTAACACCGAGCCTGCGCCCGATCTCCTCGAGCGACACCGGCCCGGCGTCGCCGTTCATGCCGTAGCGGAGCTTGATCACCTCGCGCTCCTTCTCCGGAAGCTCTCCCACGGCGTGCCGGAGCGCCTGCTCTCCGAGGCTCACGTGCACCTCCTCCGACGGCTCGGGCGACTCACCCGCGACCAGGTCGCCAAACGATGTGTCTTTCCCCTCGCCGACCGGCTTGTCGAGGCTCGCGACGACCCGAGCCGCCTCCCGCGCCTCGCGCACCTGCTTCTGCGGCAGCTTCGTCGCCTTCGCGATCTCCTTGTCGGTCGGCTCGCGTTCCAACTTCGCCCACAGCTCCCGCTCGGCCCGCGAGATCTTCTGCTCCCGCTCGACGATGTGCACGGGGATCCGGATCGTGCGCGCCTTGTTCGCAACGCCGCGCTGCACGGCCTGGCGGATCCACCAGGTCGCGTAGGTGGAGAACTTGTAGCCCCGCCGCCAGTCGAACTTCTCGACGGCCCTGATCAGGCCGATGATGCCTTCCTGGATCAGGTCGAGCAGCGACAGGCCGTGGCCCTGGTACTTCTTGGCGATCGAGACCACCAGCCGCAGGTTGGAGTTGATCATCCGGTCCTTCGCTGCCTTGTCGCCGCGCTCGATCCGCTTCGCGAGCTCCACCTCCTCCAGCGCGGTCAAAAGCGGATGGCGGCCGACCTCGTTCAGGAAGAGCTGGAGCGCGTCGGTCGTCGCCATTGCGAGCTCACCGTTCAGGTACGCCGCCGGGACGCTCTCCTCGCGTGCACAGTCGTCCGTGACCTCGAAACCGCGCGACTCGATGAGGTCGTAGAGCTCCTCTACCCCCGCCTCGTCGAGCTCGTGGAGTTGCACGAACTGGTGAAGCTCGGAGATGTGCAGGCATCCTTGGTCTTCACCCCGGTCCAGGAGCGCGTCGATCTGCGCTTTCAGAGATTGCTCGGTTGCCATAGTCCTTTCGTGCCCAGACGCAGGTTAGGCTAATCAGGCGGGTGGGGGCACTCCGGCCGCGCGCCGGTTGGCCCCGACGGACGCGACGATCACGAGGACGACGGCCACCGACTCGAGCAGAGTGAGCCGCTGCGAGAGGATCAGAGCGCCCGCGAGCGCAGCGGCTGCAGGCTCGAGGCTCATCAGGATCCCGAAGGCGGAGACGCGGATGCGGCGCAGGGCGCTCAGCTCCAGGAGGTACGGAACGACCGAGGCCAGGAGCGCAACGGCGACCCCGACCCCGAGCAGCGACGGATCCAGAAGCTCACGTCCTGCCGACGCAACCCCGAGAGGCGCCATCAGGACGGCCGCAACCAGCATCGCGACGGTCAGCCCGTCCAGGAGTGGCCAGGTCGACGTCAGCCGCTTGCCGACCACGATGTACAGGGCCCAGCACCCGCCCGCGCCGAGCGCGAGCAGGAGTCCGATGTGGTCGACGTCGACGGTCGGGCTCCCCAGGAGCGCCACGCCTGCACCCGCGAGCAGGACCCAGAGAACGTCCTCGACGCGACGCGATCCGATCGCCGCGACGAGGAGCGGGCCCAGGAACTCGGCGGTGACGGCGACCCCTAGCGGAACCCGGTCGATCGACTCGTAGAAGAGCGCGTTCATGACGGCGAGGATCGCGCCGAGCGCGAGAACGGGCATAAGCGGCCGCCCCCGCAGACGTCGCAGAGCGCCCCGGCTCAGTGCGACGAGGATCACCGCACCGAAGGCCTGTCTCAACCAGACGGCGCCGAGCGCGCCCGCCTCCTCGAAGAGCGTCGTCGCGAGCGCAGCTCCGCACTGGACGGAAAGGGCGGCGCCGATCACGAGCAGCGGCGCGGGTGTTCGGCCGAGCAGCCGGCGTGGAAGGCTGGTTGACGCTGCAGGCGGTGTCACGACTGCCATCTGACGATCGTAGGCCGGTTCAGAGGCCGCCGCGCGTCCACCCTTTCGGGACGTTCCTCGGGCATTTCTGGCGGAATTGCGAGACCTGGCGGAGCCGCGCCAATCACCATTTAGAGGGATGCCAGGGTGTCCCGGCCGGATGCAATACTTCCTTTGCTCTAGATAAATGCCCGGGAGCGGCCCCCGGCCGGACAAGGGGGTAACGACATGCTCCACGGGAAGCGAACACGCATTCTCATAGTGACGCTCGTCGTGTTGATCGCGGTCGTGGGCGGACAGCTCGACGGCTGGACCTGGACGTAGGGGCGAAGCCGGCCGACCCATGCCCCTGAGGCCACTCCTTCGCGGAGTTCCCCGGGAGACGATCTGGCTTCTGCCGATCATCGCCCCGGTCGCACTTGCGGGGGCCGCCGTCGCGCTCGCGGCAACGGTGGTGTTCGCCCGCTCCGCGCCTGACCCCGCGGAGCTTCTCGGCCTGCTCGCACTCTTTGCAGCCGCGGCTTTCGTCGAGGCGTTTCCGGTCCCGATCGAGGACGCGTACCAGGACAAGAGTGAGACGTCCCTTGCCAACGTCTTCATCGTCGGGACGGCGGTCATCTACGACTGGTCCGCCGCGACGGTGCTCGCTTTCACGACGATGCTGCTCGTCGAGTGCATCAGGCGCCGTCAGCTTCCCAGCCGCGTCGTCTACAACACAGCCCTCTACGCGCTCGCTGCGGCCGCCGCGGGCGGCGCGACCGCGGTCGTGCCGTTTGACGGCTTGCAGGGTCTCATCCTGGAAGCGGCTCTTGGCTCGCTCGCCTTCTACGTCGTGAACGTCGGGCTCCTGGCGGCGGTGGTCGCGAGGAGCGGCCGCGAGCGCTACGAGCGGGTCGCGTACGGCTACGTGCGCTGGACCGTAATTCCCTTCGTGATCATGGCGTCGGTCACGCTCATGCTGGCGGTGATCTGGCAGCGTTCGCCTTTCCTCGCCGGGGCCCTGGCCGGACCCCTGATCGCCATCGCGCTCTACCAGCGCTCGGTCCACCGCGCCGTCGAGGCGATGCGGCTCGCATCGATCGACCCCCTGACGGGCGTAGGGAACCACGGTCATTTCCACGACCGGCTCGACGCGGTGCTCGCCGAGGCAGACGAGACCGGGAGCGCCGTGAGCCTCTGTCTTCTTGACATCGACGACTTCAAGCAGATCAACGACATTCGCGGCCACCCGGTCGGAGACCGCGTGCTCGCACGCCTGGCGGGCGAGCTCCGGCAGAGCGAGGAGGCGTTCCGGATCGGCGGCGACGAGTTCGCCCTGGTCATGACGGGAACCAAGGAGAGAGACGCCATAGCAGCGGCCGAGAAGATCGTAGCCCGGGTGGCGGGAACGAAGCTCGAGCCCGGTCTGGAGACGAGCGTGTCGGCCGGGATCGCGACCTACCCGCGCCATGCCTCCGACCGAGGGGAGCTCGTCCAGGCGGCGGACAAAGCTCTCTACGAGGCGAAACGTGCCGGCAAGGGCAGGGCGCGCCTCTTCCAGCCCGACTCGGTCGACATCGCAGAGCTCCACAAGCTCGCCGAGGGGCCCGACCGGGAAGCTCGCCTCCGCGCTGCGGCGACGCTTGCGTACGCCGTCGACGCGCGGGACGCCTATACGGGCAGCCACTCGCACGCGGTCGGTGAGCTTGCCGCGGAGATCGCCGCCCGCCTCGGGCTCTCCTCCGAGGACATCCAGCTCGTCCGTCTCGCCGGCCGGCTGCATGATCTCGGCAAGCTCGCGATCCCCGAGGAGATCCTCCGTAAGCCGGGCGCGCTCTCGGACTCAGAGCGCCTCGTCCTCGAGCGGCACCCCCAGATCGGCTTCCGCATGCTGCAATCCCTCGGAGTCGAGCCGATTACGACCTGGGTCCTGCACCACCACGAGCGCTGGGACGGGCAGGGCTACCCCGAAGGCCTGGCGGGCGAGACGATCCCCCTCGGAGCCCGGATCATCTTCGTGGCGGATGCCTACGACGCAATGACGACCGAACGCGTCTACGGCACACGGCTCTCCCCCGCTCAGGCACTTGCGGAGCTCGGCCGGTGCGCGGGGACCCAGTTCGATCCGACTATCGTCGCTGCGGTCCTCACCGAGGAGCACGGCAGCGCGCCGATCGCCGTCCAGAGCGCCTAGTCGGGCTCGGCGTCGATCTCGACCTCGGCCCCCTCGTTCAGAGCGAGCCAGCTCGCCACGTAGAGGCGAAGCTCGCGCTCGGCTTGCTCGCGTGTCGGCGCCTGGGCCTCGACGAGGAGCACACCCTCACCCCCGTCCTGCGCTTGGCAGCCGGCGCGGCCGAGCGCGCCTCCGAGCTCGGGCGCGAGCCGGGAGGGGCTGACCAGGATGCGAAAGGCGCCGAGGGAGACTGGACCCGTAGTTTTCCGCATTTCGGACCGCTCAGCATCACCCGGCCGAGGAGTCTGAGCTCGCAAGCGACGGGCGGCAACTCCTTGGGCACGGAGGCGTGGTAGCGACCGAGGCGGGGGCGCAAGTCGACCGGGGTCGAGACATATACTTGTTCGATGCGCGCCGAGGACACTAGCCCGCCTGCTTTCTGGGAACGCCAGCTCGATCGGCACAGCTTTGTCCCCTTGTACTATCAGCTTCAGGAGTCCCTGAAACAGCAAATTGAGTCCGGCGTCTGGAGTGCCGGCGTCCAGCTGCCCTCCGAGCCCGAGCTCGCACGCCGCTTCCGCGTCAGCCGGGTCGTCGTCCGGCAGGCGCTGGCGATCCTCGAGGACGATCGGCAGATTATCCGCGTCCGCGGGCGCGGCACCTTCGTCGCACATCCCAAGCTCGACTATCGCGCGGGTGGGCTCTCCCGGCTCCTCGCCACGCCGCGTGGCGCCGACGTCGCCGTGCAGGTGCTCGACAAACGGACGATCAAGGTCGAGCGCAGCATCTCGGAAGCTCTCGAGGCCGAACCCGACGAGGACGTGGCACGCCTGACGACGCTCCTCTCACTCCGCGAAGTCCCGCTCGCAATCAGTTACTCGTTCTTCCACCGCCATGAGGCCTCGTGGCTCGTCGACGCGGCTCACGTAGGCCGAAGCCTCCCCTCGGACCTCACGCTGGCTCAGCACGGTATCGAGCTCGAACGCTCCCGCCTCGCGATCGAGACGAGCCAGTGCGGCCAGTTCGAAGCTGATCGCTTCGCGATCCCGCACCGCTCCGCCGTCTTCCTCGTCTTCTGTACGGAGTACCGGCGAACTCTCGATGGCACGGCGCCCTTCGAGGTGGCCCGCGTCGAGTATCGCGGCGACATCATGCAATTCCGCCTAGAGGTATCCCCAACCGACACCGACGCCCTGTCGGCCACTTGGACGTTCAACGAAGGGGTCGAGGCGCTCGTGGGCGCCCTGCCGTAGTCGCGCGTGCCCGTGCACGACGCCCCAGTCTGTGTGGAAGACCTGACCTGGCCGGCGCTCGCCAGGATCGTTGAGGGAGGCGAGACCCTGTGCGTGCTCCCGGTGGCCGCCGTCGAGCAGCACGGGCCTCACCTTCCCGCCTCAACCGACTCAGAGATCGCGACAGCCGTCTCTCGGGCGGCCTCGGCGCGGACGGGCGTACCCCTCCTCCCCACGCTCTGGGCCGGCTCCTCTCAGGCGCATACGACAGCCTGGCCGGGAACCTTCTCGCTGCCGCCCCGTCTTCTCATCGAGGTTGTCGTCGAGCTCGCGCGCTGGGTAAGGACAAGCGGGTTCAGCCGCCTTCTGCTCGTAAACGCTCACGTGGGAAACGCGGCGCCGCTTCGAGTGGCGGTCGACGAGATCCGCGCCGCGGGCGAGCTCCGCGCCGGGCTCGTCAGCTGGTACGAGCTCACACCCGAGATCGCCGGCGAGGTGACGTCGGATGCGGACGACTGGCATGCACACGCCGCCGAGACGTCGCTAATGCTGTTTCTGCGCCCCGACCTGGTCGACCGGGAGGCAATCCGCGACGATGAGGACCGCACCGGCGAGCTGGTGTTGAGCTACACCGTCGCCGAGACGAGCCGCGAAGGGCTGACAGGAGCACCCAGCCGTGCGAGCGAAGACAAGGGCGCCGCTCTCTTCGACGCCGTCGTGACGGCGCTCGCCGAGCGCTTCGAACGCGCGCGGGTCGAGGTGCCGCCCGAGCTCTAGCCGTCCCGCTAGTCGAGCGGGTGAAACTCCTTCGTCTCGAGGAGGGCGCGGCCCTGATCCGTGTCGCGGAGGTTCCAGGCGCTGACGCGCTCCGGCACCAGCCGGATCGTGACGTTGTCGGTAGCCAGATACCGGTCGACGGGCTCGAGCTCGCGTCCAGGCTCGGTCACGTACTTGAGATGGATCCGCCGGTTCGTGGCGACTGCTTCTTCGCCCTCGCGCAGCTCCGCACGGCCGATGAGCGTGATCCCGCGCAGGTCGAAGCCGCCGCGAGAGTCGTCGATCATGACCGTCACCCGGGGATCCCTGGCGATGTTTCTCGCCTTGCGGGTCGTGCGGCTCGTGGGTAGGAGCAGCGCCTCACCGTCCCAGAGAAACCACATGCCGACTAAATGGACGGCGCCGTCGCGGTCGATCGTCGCGAGGTTGGCGACCAGGCGGGCGTCGAGCAGCTCGCGCGCGAGCGCGCCGTCTAGAACGTCTCGCTCTTCTCTGCGACTTCCTGATACCACCGCTTGCGGGCTCCGATGCGGGCTCTCAGCTTCCATTTGCTCGTCTTCGGCTCCTCCTCGATCGCGCGCTCGAGACCGTCGATCCGCTCCTCGACGATGCGCGCCTGCTGAGCGGAGAGCTCTCCGTCACCAAGGTGGCGGCGGAGTCTGGCGAGGTTCGTCGTGACCGTGTAGTAGAAGCCCCAGTCGGCTCCGAGCAGCTTGGCGACGTAGGTGTGGTCGATGGCGTCCTCGCCGCTCGCATCGAGCGGATGCTCGAGCAGGAGGACGAGCGAGTCCTTGATGTCCTTCGGGTTGATTTCGACGATCTGCGTCTTTTCAAGCAGGAGGTCAGTCGGGGTGATCGTCGGGTAGTCGAGCTTCAGGCGATCGCGGAGTGGGATTGGATGGCAGAAGTAGAGCTCGTCGAAAAAGATGTCCACGAAGAGGCTGGACTGCGGGTCGCCGAAGCAGTAGCGCTTGCCCTCGGTGGCGACCAGGAGGTCCTGGTCGACTACGAAGCCCAGGCTTTCGAGCCATGCGCGCACGTCCCGTCGCTGGTCGCTCCGCGCGGCCAGGTCCACGTCCGTCAGATCCCGCTGCATCTGCTCGAAGAGCTCGATGTTCGCGGGGCAGTGGAGACGGTAGGCGAGCGAGCCGAGGATACGAAGCTCGAGCCCGCGCTCGCGCGCTTGCTCCACAAGGCTCAGGGCCCGCTCGACGTATTCCAGATTCTCGACAGGCACTACGGATACCTCCGCCTGTGCTCGGTTACAGCTTCCTCGAAGCACGCTAGCGGCGCACGGAGGACTCCGGCGCCGATCTGCCCGCCGCCGCGCCCCGCGACGCCGATGTCCATGGCCGGCGCGATGCCGGTGTCGACCACCCGATAGACGTCGATGCCGGTCGGCACTCCCCGGAAGCCCAGGAACGGGATCTTGAACTCGGGGTGCTCGCCGGCCGTGATCTCGTACATCTCGAGGTTCGTCTCGACCATACGCTCTGCAGAGCCGCCCTGGTACTCCTGGAGCGGAAACGCCGCGGCCTGCGCGAACCCGCCCAGCCCGACCGTCTCGTTGATGATGCTCTCGCCCCCCATGTACTCGATGTCGTCGCCGGTGTAGCCATCGAAGAGCTTCGGCTCCATCGGCGGCATCGGCGCTTCGAACCAGGTGTCCCCGAGCCCACTCACGCGGATGGCGAAGGTCCGGCAGCTGAAGGTCATCGCGCTCACGATGCTCGAGCCCTCGACGCCATGGGCTGCGTCAGCGGTCGCCTTCGACGAGGCCATCGACAGACGGAGGAAGAAGTAGTCGCTCGAGCCCAGGTACTCGAGCGTCTGCTGCACTTCGTCGCGCCGCTCGTCCGCGAGTTCGAGCAGGGTTGGAAAGAGCTCGCGCGTGAAGAGGAGGGTCGCGGCGGTGTTGCGGCTGTGGAGCTCGTCGCCCATATGGAGCGCGCGGCGGACGATCGGCCGCAGGGGGACACCGCCTGCGCGCCGCACGGCCTCGCCCAGAACCGGCCCGATGACCGCGCCGATGAACCCGAGGCTCGTGCGCACGGTCTCGTTGTAGACGCCGTAGTTGAGCCGCGCGGGGGAGGGGCCCTCGAAGAGGTTGCAGAAAGCGCGGTTTCCGCCTTTGGCGTTCTCGACGACGAACACCGGCATCGAGGCCGTATAGATCCCGGCGAGCGAGCCGACGCACCCGTGCTCGCTGCACGTTGCGATGCGTATCTTCCCGGCGCGGATGAGGGCGTCCGCTTCCTCCGCGTCCACGGCGAGTCCCTCGTAGAGCGCGCCGCCGATGAGCCCGGAGCGCTGGCCGCCGTAGTAGCCGTCCCACGCGAGTGGGGCCCCCGAGGTGAGCACCGTCTCCGGCGTCATGCCGGGAACCACGTCGAGAGCCGGCCGCACGTCCACGAGCACCGGCTCGGAAGCCCAGAGGCGCTCGAGGACCTCGGCATTCGCACGCTCGCACAGGCTGGGCGGCGAGGCGACAGCGTCACGGGAGCGGCTTGTCATAGCCCTCCTTCACGAGCTGGAGCTCCTGCCATTCGCGGTCGACCACCGGCCAGAAGTGCTCGGGGTGCTCGGCCGCCCAGATCTGCGAGCGGATAACGAAGTTGTCCGGGTCGAGCTCGAGCGCGGCGCGCCAGACTGCGATCGCCTGGTTTTCCCGGCCGGCGGCGTAGAGCTGGACGCCCTCGGCGAAACGCTCGAGGGCGGCAGAGTCCATGCGCCCGTCCTCGCCGGATGGCTCGGTCGGTTTGCCGGCGAGAAAGTTCTCGAGATTCCAGCGCACGCGGGGGTCGGCGACGTCGAAGTCGTCCACCTGCCGGTAGCGAACGGTCGCCTCGGCGTCGACGAAGAACCCGCTCGGCACGATGCGGAAGCCGAGCAGGCGGCCGAGATCGCTCGCACGGTCGACGAGCACCGGGAAGCGCACCCCGTGCGCCTCGCAAAGGGGGCGCACGCGCTCCTCACCCTGGACGTCCTGGGCCACGGCGAGCAGGTGGAACGCTCTCTTCCGATCCTCCCACGCCCGCTGCCACCCGGGCAGCTGCTCGCGGCACGTTCACCAGGTGGCGAAGCAGAAGAGGACCGAGGGCGAGCCGAGGAGATCCGCCCGCGTCCAGATCCTGCCGTCGAGGTCGGGCAGGGCAAAGTCCGGAAGCGGATCTCCGAGACCGGCGCTCGTGCTCATTCGATCGGGATCTCCTTGAACGCGAGGTTGACGTTGACGCCCTGCCTGCGCCGGATGAACCACATGATCCAGTAGATGCAGAACGACCCGACGAACCACCCGATTAGAACGGACATGCTGTGGCGCGAATGCCCGGCGGCGAAGTCGTCGAAGAAGAGGTTGAAGAAGTAGAAGAAAGCCGCTGCCGCTCCGAGCAAGCACGCCACGCTCATGATCGGGAACCCGGCGATCTTGAGGTTGGCCAGCGCGCTCTTCTGGTAGATGTCGGGCCGCCGGTAGGGGAAGAAGACGCCCGCAAGCAGGACGATTGCCCAGGCGAGGACCGCGATCTCGATGAAGATGACGAGCTGGAAATAGGTCGTGAAGGCGAGCATTCCGACGAAGGTGATCGCGCCCGCCAGGCAGAGCACGATGGCGGGGATCGGGGTATGCGTTCGCTCGCTCACCCTGCCGAGCGCGTCGGGGGCGACGCGGTCGAGCGACCACGCCACGATCGCGCGCGTCGGATAGAGAATCTGCGTCGGGACCCACAGCCAAATCCAGCCGATGAAGCCGAGTGCGATCAGGATCGTGAGGGCGACGGAGCTGGTCCCGAGTCCGGTCAAAAGCGTCGGGAATGGGGTCACGGGGGTCACCGCGCCCTCGACGCCGTTCAGGTTCGAGTAGGTGACGGCTCCGAGAAAGTCGGAGCCCATCGTCCTGAAGACCAGCGCGATCGAGATCAGCCAGACGACGACCGAACCGACGATCGCTCCGATGATCCCGAGCGTTTGCCCGCGGCCGACCTGCTTGATCTCGCCGCCGATCGAGATCGAGAAGGCAGCGCCGATCAGCGGCAGGAAGACCCAGTTCGAAAGGAAGAGCGTCTGCTTCCAATCGAAGCCCGGATCCGACCAGCCGGCCTTCGTGGCCGCGTCGATGACGCCGTTGTAGGCGTCGTCGCCGACATTGAGCCGGTCTCCCATGACGCTGTTCCAGTTCGAGACGAAGTCAGCCCGGGACGTGAACAGGAGCGCGGCGAGGAAGACGAGCGTCCCGAGCACAGCGATGGTGAACATCACCTTCTGGGTGAAGAAGAACCGCCGCATCCCGCTCGCGAGGATGATCGCGCCGATGATCAGCGCCGCCGACGCGATCAGGAACGTCCCCCACTTGCCCGCGAGGTCGGTGCCGAAGCTCTCGATCCCGGGCTTGTCGGTGATGATGCCGATCGCGGTCACGGAGGGCGCGATCCCGAGTTGTGCGAGATAGACCGCGCCGAATGAGCCGTAGAAGAGCCAGGCGGTCACTTCGACGAAGCTGAGTGTGAACGCGAGCGGCGGCCACATGCTCCGCGTCCCAAAGTTGTAGATCCCGCCCGAGCGCGGGATCGTGATCGTCCACGCGAGCATCCCGAACCCGACCAGCAGCATGGCCGCGCCCGCGATCAGCGTGCCGACGTAGAGGTTGCCGCCCAGGTACGCGGCCGGGCCGTAGAAGAGCAGGAACCCGAGCCCAAGACCGATCGAGACGAGCCCTAGGTCGTAGATCAGGACATCTGTGTTCGACGCCGACTTGATGAGGCCCGACGCCTTCCTGAGAAAGACTCGTTCACCTTCTGCTGTCGCCATGATCCCTCCTCGTTAGCCCTGCGTGAGGTGCACGTCGCGCACCTCCCCTTCCTTGAGCCGGATCAGCGAGCCGTTGAGCACGCCCTCGCTGTAGTTGGAGCCGGGGTTCACGCACACCGTTCGATCGATGCGCGCGATCCCGCGGCCTTCGTGGATATGCCCGTGCAGCCCGAGTAGAGGTTGGTAGGTCTCGATCAGCTCGCGCACCGCAGTCGAGCCTGCCGAGGTCATCACGGGGTTGCCGCCGCTCGAGACCGGCCTGAGGTCCTCGTCGAGCTTCGGGCACTGGTCGAGCGCAGTCCCGTGCGGCGGAACGTGGATGTTGAAGATCGCGTTCTCCGGCCGCTCCAGCTGGTCGATCATCTGCTTGATCATCGCCCGAAGCTCGGTCTCGGAGGTCTCGCGCTCGGTCTTCCACGGCGTCTCGTTCGACCAGCCGGTCGTGAGCATCTCGACACCGTCCACGTTGACGACACGCCCCTCCAGCAGCTCGATCGCCCCCGAGTCGGCGAGCAGTTCGTCGATGAAGAACGCGTCGTCGTTGCCGGGCGCCGCGTAGCACTTGACGCCCTGCTCGGCGAGCCGGGGGCGGGCGTACTCGATCCACTCCTCGAGCCGCTCCCGGATGAGCTCGTGGAAGAGCGCCTCCTGCCCCTCGGGATCGTCACGGAGCTCCTGGAATTCCTCCTCGGACATGACCTTCGGGTAGAAGCCCATGTCCGACACCTGCTGCTCGAGCGCTGCCGCTTCCTCGCCCGCCTTCAGCCTCAGATCCTTGCCCGCGAATGACGTCAGATAGGAGTCGTCTTCCTGCTGCGCGATCGGCACCATCATCTTCCCCGTCACGTCCCCGCCGAGGATGAGGACGCTCGCGCCGTAGAACTTCCCCGCGTTGACGAACTTCTTGAAGCAGACGTTCGAGCCGTGGAGGTCGGTGGCGAAGAAGATCGCAAGCTCGCCGCTTGAGTCGCGCTTGCGGAACATCTAGACAACCATCTAAAAGAAGGTGAGGTACCGATCGATCTCCCAGGGGGAGATGTCGTTGTGGTAGTCCCACCACTCGTCGCTCTTCAAGTCAACGTACGAGCGGTGGAGGTCGTCCCCGAAGACCTGGGCCATCAGCGGATCGCTCTCGAAAGCCTCGACCGCCTCCAGAAGCGTTCGGGGCAGGGTGCCGACGCCGAGCTCGCGTAGCTCGTCCTCGCTCAGGAGATACATGTTCTGTGGTAGTGGATCGCCCGGGTCGAGCTCCTGCTCAATGCCCTCGAGCCCCGCCTGGAGGTACGCGGCCGCGGCCAGGTAGGTGTTGCACGTGGCGTCGACCGCGCGACTCTCGACCCGCGGGCTCGTGAGCGGGATGCGCAGCATGTGCGTGCGATTGTTGCGCCCGTAGGAGCGGAAGATCGGCGCCCACGTGAAGCCCGTCATCGAGCCCGTCTTCACGAGGCGCTTGTACGAGTTGACGGTCGGACAAGCGATCGCCGTGAGCGCGGGGGCATGGCGCAGGACGCCGGCGATGAACTGGTACGCGAGCGTCGAGACGCCGGCTCCGCGGGAATCATCGCGATCCGCGAACGCATTCTCACCCGAGCTGTCCGCGAGAGACATGTTGAAGTGGGCACCCGTCCCGGTCCGGTTCGCGTACGGCTTCGGCATGAAGGTCACGTCGAAGCCGTGCTTGCGTGCGATCTCCTTCATCATCATCCGCCAGAGGGTCTGCCGGTCGGCCATGCTCATGACGTCCGTGTACGAGAAGTCGAACTCGAACTGCGAGTTGGAGTCCTCGTGGTCGAAGGAATGGACGTCCCAGCCGAGGACGTTCATGTAGCCGATCATCTCGTCGAGGAAGGGCAGGTTGTCGAGCAGGTCGACGATGTCGTAGGCCGCCTTGGCGAGCACGTCCCGCTCGTTCGCCGGAACCACGGAGCCGTTCTCGCGACGGACGAGATAGAACTCGGTCTCGATCCCGAGGTTGAAGGTGAAGCCGAGCGCCTGGGCGCGGTCGACCGCGCGCTGGAGGACGACCCGGCTGCACATCGGCCACGGCTCGCTGTGGTAGTAGAGCGATCCTGGCGCCCACGCGACGCCGGGACGCCACGGGAGCTCGAGCACGCGATCGAGATCGGGACGTACCGAGAGTTCATCGTCGCTCGGCTCCTGGCCGAGCCCGTCGAGCGCCGCGCCCGTGAAAAGCTCCGAGCCGCGCATCATCGAAGTGAAGTGGTCGATCGGGACGGCCTTCGCCTTCCCCACCCCGTGCACGTCCGTGTACGCCGCGAGGACGTAGCGGATGCCCGCAGCGCGAAGCTCTTCGCGCTTCGCCTCGTACTCGGGCCTGTCCTCCGCCAGCACGGGAATGCTTGTCTCTACAGCCATTCGTTGAAGCTCCTCTCCTCGCACTGCCGCGCACCCGGGCGAAAGGTCGGAGCAACGATACGACAGACTCAGCGGGGAAATCAAGAGCGCTGCGAAGGTCCCCCAAAAAGAATTTGCCCTGGACCCTTGAGTCTCGTGTGTCGACTTGTTATGACAACACCCGGACCCCATCAGGAGGCGCCTCATGGCCGACGACAAACCGCACGACGGGCAGTTCCGGGGCACGCGCAACCTGCGCAGGCTGGCGGACATTTCGGACCGGAAGCAGCGGGAGGCGATCGAGCGCGGGCTCGAGCTCGGCCTCGAGGCCGCCCCCTCGGTCAACGACCGGACGATCTCCACCTTCGCCCGCGGACAGCAGCCGGCATTCGCCGGGATCAACACGTTTCGGAAGGCTCCCTACCTCGAGGACGTCCACGACGTGGGCAAGCACGAGGTGGCGATTCTCGGCGCGCCCTTCGACATGGGTACGACCTATCGCGCCGGGTGCCGCTTCGGGCCGCAAGCGATTCGACGCATCTCGGCTCTCTACGATTCGTATTCGGTCGACATGGCCGTCGACCTCGAGGAGGAGCTCGATCTCGTCGACCTCGGCGACGTCTTCGTTATCCCTTCCAACCTCGAGAAGAGCTTCGACCAGATCGATCGGGCTGTTTCGTGGGTCGTCAGCGAGGGGGTCTTCCCGGTCGTCCTGGGCGGCGACCACTCGATCGGCTACCCCGACGTCCGCGCGATCGCACCTCACATCGACGGCCGTGTCGGGATCATCCACCTCGACCGTCACCTGGACATCCAGGAGCGCGATATGGACGAGCGGATGCACACGACGCCGTGGTTCCACGCGACGAACATCGAGAACGCCCCGCCGGCCAACCTCGTCCAGATGGGCATCGGCGGCTGGTACGGATCACGACCGGGCGTCAAGGTTGCACGCGACCGCCGGACGACCGTGCTCACGATCACCGATATCGAGGAGGTCGGCGTCGAGCGGGCGGCGGAGGTCGCACTCGAGGTCGCCTGGAAGGACGCGGACGCAGTCTTCCTCTCCTTTGACATCGACAGTGTCGATGCCGGCTTCGTTCCCGGCACCGGCTCTCCCGAGCCTGGCGGCCTCCTGCCGCGCGAAGCGCTCAAGCTCTTGCGGCTCATCGCGCGGGAGGGCATCTGCGGCATGGAGGTCGTCGAGGTCGCGCCGCCCTACGACGTGAGCGACATGACGGCCCAGCTCGCCTGCCGGGCGGTCATGGACGTGCTCGGCACGCTCGTCGCCGAGGGCAAGCTCGGCGCCCGGCGCGGCAAGGAGGACACGGAAAAGCAGGAACAGGAGCCGCCCGAGTCGGCGTCGGTCTGAGCGATGGGCGGCGTCGATGGTCTCCTCGCCGGTCTCTCCGACGGCGCGACCCTGCCACTCGTCCTGCTCGTCGCGGTTCTGCTCGGCTTGCGTCACGCCACCGACCCGGATCACATCGCCGCCGTCACCGCTTTCGTCGCCGGCGGGGAAGAGGGAAACGCGCGGGTCGGCGCACGCCTGGGCTTCGCCTGGGGTGTCGGGCACGGACTGACGCTCATCGCACTCGGGACTCCGCTCATCCTGTTCGGGAACGCGTTGCCCGCCAGGGCCGAGCAAATCGCCGAGGTGCTCGTTGGCCTCGTCATCATCGCGCTCGCCGTGCGCCTGCTCTGGCGCTGCCGGGCGGGCGCCTTTCACATGCACAAGCACACGCACGAGGGACGCGGGCGCCATGCCCATCTGCATTCGCATGGCGGCAATGAGGACCACCTCCACCCGCACCACCGGAAGTCGGCCCTCGGCGTCCTCTGCATCGGAATCGCACACGGTGCCGGAGGAAGCGCGGGTGTCGGCATTCTCCTCGTGGCCTCGATCCACTCACAGCCCGTCGCCGTTGCCGCGCTCGTCTTGCTCGCCGCAGGCACGGCGGCGGCGATGACCGCCCTCTCCGGTGTGCTCGGCCTCACGCTGTTCCGGTGGCGCAGTTCGTTCCCTGCGGCCCCCCTCGGAGCGGCAAGCCTCGCCTTCGGGGTGTGGTATTCCCTGGGCGCGCTTAGCCTCGTCCCCTACGTGTAGGGGACGGACAGCGAGGCGAGCGAGCGTTACTCCAGTCGCGTCGCGGAGTTCTTGAGCCTCGCCGTGAGCCGGCTAGCCGCTACCAGGAAGCCAGCCCTCGCGGTACTGCGTCGGCTCACGGTTCGGGACCTTCGCGTATGCCTCCTCCGCCTCGGTCGTCTCCCGATCGACGCCGGCACCGTGGCGGAGCGCAGCCTCGTCAACGGTGTAGCCGCCCCACTCGCCAGTGTCCTGATGCTCCCGCGCGCCGAGGGCGAGCACCGCGCAAGGCCCGTCCCCGGCGCCGAGAATGATGTGCTTCGTCCCGGGGGGACAGTGGACGAAGTCCCACTGGCGTAAGCGCCGCTCGCCGCCTTCGATGAGCAGAAGCGCCTCGCCCGAGAGCACGAGAAAGTCCTCCTGGTCGGCTTCCCAGTGGTACATCCCAATCGGCTCACCGGGCCCGAGCACGAAGAGAGCGATTCCGACCTGCGGGAAATACCCATCCGGCCACCCATCGAAGGAGACCTGCGCCCCTCGTCCGTCGGCGCGTCGCCAGCGAGCCTCCCGCGCGTTCACGACGAACCACCCCTCGCCGCGGGGCACGAGCCCGCCCTCTTTCTGCTCGAGCGAGGCCTCGGAAACCATTTGGCGATCCTAACAAGGTCTCTGAGGCGGCTCCCGGGAGACAGCCGGGAGCTCCCTGCGGCTCCAGCCCGCTCCAGCTAAGCGCAGATCGGAATCCTCGCTACCAGGTGAACCGCGGCTGTGTCGGCCGCGGCGACCTTGACGAAGGGCGTCGGGCTAAACGCGGCCCAGGCCCTAGCCGGACTTCTCGACAGTCGGACGCTCTTGCCCCGAGCTGAGTGCTGGTGCGGTGGCGGAAGGTCGAGCCTACCGTTCTGATCTCAGCAGCTCACCTGGCTACGCCTCGCAGTTCAGGACCGTCTCGGCAAAATCACAGAGGTCAGCGCCACGCCCGCCGTCGAGGAAATCGGTGCCCAGGCCGCCGTACAGCAGATCATTGCCGCCTCTGCCTTCGATGTGGTCGTCGCCTCCGCTGCCTTCAAGAGTGTTGCCGACGCCGTTTCCGATCAACGTGTCGTCACCAAGCGATCCGAAAGCATTTTCGATCGAGCTGATGGTCTTGGCTCCGGGGGCTCCGCGTATGCGACCCGAGGTCAGATTGATCGAGACGGAGCCACGGCTGACCCATCCGATCGTATCTCGACCGCGGCCGCCCGAAAAGAAATCGTGGCCTCCGGGGCGGAAAAAACCCATCTCGAACACGTCGAAGCCGGGGCCGCCGAGGTAGACGTCTTGCCCGATCGTGTCATCCGCATAGTCATCGCCGGCACCGAGGTAATAGACGTCAGCGCCCGGGCCCGGTCCGAAGATCTGATCTGCTCCTGCACCGGCAAAGACGACGTCAGCGCCTCCACCGTCAAGTACGTTGTCTTCACCTCGGCCGCCGTGAATGACGTCCGAACCGCGGCCGCCGTAGATGAAATCACGCGGTCCGGGCCCCGCGTAGATGATGTCGCCTCCGTCGCCGCCGCAGATGTGATCGGTCCCTTCCAACCCGCGGATGACGTCGTCTCCTTCGAGCGCCTGGATGACGTCGGGCCCCGCAGTCCCAACGATCCGGTCGTTTCCCGGCGTCCCGACGATCTGTGCCGGGCTGCCACCGCACGTCGCCGCGGCCGCATATGCCGCCCCACCTCCGAGCAGGATCACGGTGCAGACGAAGGCGAGGAAGCAAGCTCGCACGCAGCCCTTCATGGAACGGACACTTTCACACCCCGCTCTTCGGAGTGCATCGCCGGAGTATATGAACCATCTGGCGTCTGCTGAGGGACGCCTACCTCGCCCTCGGCAGGTGTTAGAAATCGATCGCCTCGACCCGCAGATCCTCCTCAGCACGGGCTCTGCTGCCTCCCGCTCGAGGAAGAACTCCAGGACCTTCTCAGTCTGGGCGCTGACCACGCCCAAGAAGAGCACACGGCGAGAACAAGAGCTCCCCGGATTACGGGTGCTGGAGTCGGGGTAGACCGAGCATCCTCCGAGGAAAGGAGCAGAACGGTGGGACTCTTTACGGTCAGCTTTGAGCTTGGCGAGAAGACACGCGAGATGTTGATGGAAATCGCCAGTACGAATGTTATTCGCTTTGAAATAGGACCAGAGACGCGCTCAATGATCGAGCGCCTCGCGTCATCCGGGGAGGGCGGCGGTCGTGTCGTTGGCGGACTCGTGAAAAAAGGTGCGGACGCCCTTCGCCCCACCTAGCTCGATCCTTAGCCCCGCGCCGCGAGGTTTGCATAGCGCGTTGAAGGGAAGGCAGGTGTGCGGTTCGGTGTTTGGTTTCGTTGTCTCTGCGTCCTAAAAGGGGTTGATTTTGTTGTTGGAGCGAACGCGAACTGGTCTTCGAGAGTTGCCGTCCAACGCTGCTTGGCTACTGTCCGGAGCCCTCAAACCAGCGGAGGCGATCAGAACTGTGGCCGATTCCGCTACGGCAGGCGCTCTCGACCGAGGGCGGAAAGTAGGGGCAGCCGTGATCGACGCCGCCCCCGTCGGCGGGGACTCAGTCGAAATCCGGATGAGGCGTGCGCAGGACGCCACGGAGCAGGCTCGGGAGGCGGAAGACCGGGCTGTGGAGGCCGCGCGGGAGTCAAAGGCTTTAGCCGACCGCGCTCGACAGGTGGACGAGCGTGGGCGCGCCCGCGTGAAGGACCTGGACCGCGAGATAAGTCGGCACGTCCAACAGCGCGTCGCCGAGGCCCAGAAGGCCGCCGAGGAGTTCGCGAAGCGCGAACGCCAAGCCGCCGAGGCGGATGCTGAAGAGCAGCGACAAGAAGTCCAGGAAGAAGTCAACACCGAGAGCGAGGAAGCTCAGCGTGATGCCGAGGCGTCCCGAGAGCGAGCCGAGGAGCTCGTCGAAGATGCGACGGAGGCACTGGCGGAGGCCAGGCGACTAGCGGACGAGGCCGCTGAGGCCGCGCGCTCCGCCGCCGAGGAAGCCAAACGCCAGGCGCAGCAGCTCGCCAGCGAAGCAGAGCAGCAAGCACGTGACGCAGAGGCACGCGTCAAAGCAACCGAGAAAATACGCGAACACTCCGTTGCCGCCGCGAAGCAGACCGCGCGTCAGCTCGACCGAGATACAACGAACGGTGGTCTGAAGTCCTACAAGAAGCCGGAGCTAGTCGAGCTCGCGGCCAGCGTCGGTATCAAGCAACCGACGAGCATGACCAAGGGCGAGCTCGTCGACGCCCTCACGAAGGCCGCTCGTAAGCGATGAAAGGAGGCGACGCACGATGAAAGTCTTTACCAGGAAAAGCGAACCTGAGGAGCTTCTCGAAACGGTCAACGAATCGCTTCATGCGCTGAGCGGAAGCTCCACAAAGGGCAAGGTCATGAAGGTCGGCTTGATCGCCGTCAGCCTCGCTGGCCTCACGGCGGGAAGCGCCGCCATCTCATCACTCCGGCGCCGAACGGAGGGGGCGAAAGCCAAGCTGTGAAGCCTACGGTCGTGGTGGATTTTCGCAGCTGGGCGCGTGATCGGTTTGGAGGCCGGGCATGAACGCTAAGCGCAGATCGACTACAGGGTGGAGACTCAACCACTCGAAGACTTCATTCCCCGTCGCCCCCCGAGCCGTGAGGGCCACGGCTCCGGTCGCGCTGACAGCGGCTCCAGATCGCAGCGGACGCCTATCAGACGGAGCCATTGTCGAGGCGTCTATCCGTGCGCGCGTTCTGGGAATCCCGCTCTTGAGGCTTGACGCTGCCGTCGTGCTCGTGCCGGCCGGAATAACAGCGCAGTCCTCTGCGCCTTACGAGCCGCCGGCGCGCGCGTCCGCGCGATCCTCGGGCGTTCCGACGACGCGTTCGGGCGCCGCCCCCGGACACGGCTTGGCCGACGCTGTTCGAAGCATCAATGAGGGAGCAGAACTCCTCGCCGAGGTGCGGCGCAACGGCTCTTACCAGAGTACGGAGACGCCGTAGAGAGCACGCGGCCTATGCGACGAGCTCACATCGGCCTGCGCTGGCCCCTCGGGAGTCTGCGAGCGGCCGGCCGAGGCGATGTCGGCCGCTCACCATCCGCCCAGCAGACGTTAGTTTCCGCGTACTGCTCGTCATAGGCGGACCACCAACCCGGGCGAGCGCGCCTCGCGCACCCGCGGCGTCTTCGCCGAAGGCCTAGGGCTCTCCCGGCTGGAGGCCGGCGGCGCGCAGCCGCTTCGACATGGCCACGACTTCTTCCTGCAGATCGGTCAGCGGCGGGGAAGCCACGTCTGCCTCCGCCGCCGCGGCCTTCCCGAGCGTACTCTCCCGGTAGGTCGCGCGCCTCCAGGCCGCGACTTTCTCGACGAGCGCTGCGAGCTGCTGGTCGGTCGCGCGTCCGCGCGGGCGGTTGGCAGGGCGGATGAGTAGTGAGCCGAGGTGGTTCGCGGCGGCGGTGCGGGCTCCCATGGACCGCACGGCCGTGTCAGAGCGCGTGCAGAAGCGGAGCAGGATCGTTTTGATGATCGAGGTGTGGTCGAAGACGACGTTTGAGACGCCCCGCTCGACGTACGGCGAAACGACGAGCGCCGGGACCCGCACGCCGTAACGGCGCAGCGCCGGCCGGTCATCCGCGACCAGGAACTGCCGCGGGTCGACGTGGTCGTAGAAGCCGCCGTGTTCGTCGTATGCGATCACGAGGAGTGACTTCTTCCAGGCCGGCGACTTCATGACCGCCTCGACCAGCGTGAGCACGAGCTCTTGCCCGGCCATCATCGGCGAAGGCGGGTGGTCATCGTTCGAGCCGGGCGGTCCGAAGAGGCGGAAGTCGACAAAGTTCGGGTCGATCCAAGAAACGGCCGGGAGCTTGCCTTCACGCGCGTCGTCGAGGAACGTCCGGTGTTCGAACAGCGTCTTACGACTGAAGTAGGCGAACTCGTTGTCGTGCTCGAGCCGGTAGCGCCTGTCGATCGCTCTCAGCGTGCCCGGGTCGTGGGAGTACCAGCGCCAGGAGACGTCCTCGGCGTCGAGCCTGCGGACGAAAGCTGCAAGCTCGTAGATGGGCGGCCTCCGGTTCGCCGTCGTGCCGCCCGAGCCGCCCGTCACGGCGTAGAGGCGGTTCGGCCAGGTCGGGCCGGGGACGGAGCTGAACCAGCGATCGCAGACCTGGAACGAGCGGGCGAGGTAGTCGTAGACCGGGACGTCGTCGGCTCGCAGGTAGGAGAGGACGAGCGTCGGGTCGAACTTGAAGTCCGACGGCGGCGGACTGTCCTTCGAGTTTCGCTCGAAGGCCTTGACGTAGTTCCTGAGGAAGCCCGCCATCCCGCCACCGATCTGCTCGCGGACGTCGGCGGGCCCGTGACCAGGATCGAGCGCCTTGAGGTCGATCTTCCGCCGCCCCAGCGGCCGCACCCTGTGAAACGTCCCGGTGGCTTCCTCGTTCCCCATGCCTGCCTCGAGGCCGTCCACGTCCGGACGGACACCCTCGAGCTTCAGGTATCCGAGCACGTGGTCGAACGAGCGGTTCTCCATCATGAGCACGATCACGTGGTCGATCTTCGACAGGTTCCTGCGTGCCGCGTCCTCCGAGACTTCCGGGCTCATGACCCCCTCCTTTTCTCCCGAAGATCTGCGCGCCCGGAAGCTCGCCCCCTGAACTCGCATGGCTTCCTCCCTAAGTAACGAATGCAGCCCAACCTAGCCCGCAAGGCGAATGGGCGTCCGGCTGCGCCTCAGCAAGCGTGATCTCCTCGAGGATCTGCTCCTGTTCCTGGAGCGGCGAGGGTGCCCTGCATGGCAACTCGATGTCGACCTGATGGAAGTGGAAGTCCCCCACGCGATCCACCCCGAGCAGGCGCGTAAGGAACTCGACCTCTACCTCAACGTCTGGAAGAAGCTGCGGGCCGCGAGTCTGTTTGAAATAGAAGCGTGAAGCCCTCAGGGGTCCTCGAGCGTGGGCAAAGCAACCAGGCGGAAGCACCGTTCTGCTCCTAGCTGGACTCTGAGGCAAGCGGCCCGAACTCCCGCCGCGCGCAGCCGGGGCAATAAATGACGATCTCCTCGTCGTCGTCCACGTCTGGGTCGCCTGTGATGTAAGCGTGCCAGCCGGCCGCATCCTCATAACTCAGCCTCTTATGGCACTCGACGCACTCGAGAGGGCTCAGTTGCCGCATGATCTTGCCTTACCCGCGGTAAGCCCTGGCTAACTAGGGTCCTTTCCAAATCTCTCGCAACGCAGTAGCGGGGTAGTCCGCTCGCCCCCGCTCTCCTTCGAGAAGATGGGTGGCCCCTCGTGGTCTTGCAAGCTCGGCCTGACTCGACCACACTCAGACAGAGTTCTCGGTGTCGGGAGCTCCATAACTGCGGCTACATGCACGTCCATCTCAGCGACCCGTCGCTCGTCGACGACCTGCTCGCGTTCCTGCGGACACGGCAGTGCGTTGCCGTTGTCGATCCTTCGGGCAAGATCGATGTCTCGATTCCCGACTCGACCCGCGAGGATGCCGCTCGTCTCGAACTCGGTCTGTACCTCCAGGTCTGGTTGGGCAGCCATCCCGACGTAGATGTCGTCCTGCTTAAGTGACCCCGATGCCTAAGAGCTCGATCGCCTCGACCCGCAAGATCCCCCGGCGAGCACCAGCTCGGGCCTACTGAGTACACGTGTGTGGTAGGGGAGCCCGAGCAACCCGGTCACTGCGGCACAACAGGGATGCGTTCCCCCACGGGACGGAGAGGGACGGGCTCCCCCTCCCCAGGTATCGCCTCTCTAGCCGATCCCTGACCCCCCGCACGGGGGAGGCCCGACGTGGAGACCTAGCCGCCAAGGAGGGACCCCCGCGTCCTCTGGCTGCTTGTGCGGAGTGGCGAACCCGTCTTCGTCAAGCTGCTGGCGTTCCTTGCATCCGGCGCATATGCCCGAGGTGAGGATCCAGTGCCAGCCGGAAGCGACGTGTCTGCCGGGACGTATCGCTGCAGGAACTGCGGCAATCAGATCGACGTGGGCTGGGTTGAGCTTGGCCCCCGTGCCCGAAGTGCGGCAACGCTGAATGGAACACGGTCAGCGGCGGCGACAGTGCTGACGACCCCCAGCCATCGCAGATCGTAAGTAGCGTCGTCAAAGGGACGACCCTCCGATCGCACACCGCTTGCGTCGACCAGTTGCCCCGCAGCCAATAAAGAGCTGTGGGCGAGCTCAAGACGAGACTGAACGCCTGAAATCGCCCCACTTCCAACGGTTTCAGAGAGCGGACGACCGGGTTCGAACCGGCGACCCTCAGCTTGGGAAGCTGATGCTCTACCAACTGAGCTACGTCCGCGCCCCGCTCACAATAACGGATTGAGGCCTGTTCAGCCCTTCCTCATTGGCGTTCTGTCTACCGCTCGTCTACCACGGGACGAAACGTTGTCAGCCGGATGCCGACGCGGCCAGCGGGTCGTAGCGGCGTTCGTCACGGCCACCGATCGGCCTGCGCCTCGTTGGGAGTCGCCTGGACTCCGGTCCGGGGCACTCGTAGGACCTGGGCGACCGCGCCTTGGGACAAGCTCCGAGCCGGAGTAGCGGGCGGATCGGTCAGACGATGTTTTGGGTTTCGAGCAGTGGTAAGCATGACCGCGCCAAGTTGTCGTCCAATTTCGGGAGGTCCTATGAAAATCGCCCTTATGCTGAGGAAGCTCGGGCTGACGAGCACGCACTTGCACAGTGCGGGGCTGACGTCGATCCTCGCCTCGGTCTCGCTCTGGGGACGATCGGCGAGCGTCTCCGACAAGGACTCGAAGGCACGGGCGGAGCGTCTCGCCATCTTCGTCGGGCTCTGGCCGCCAACCTTCATCCTGCTCGGCAAGGTCCTCCAGGACCTGGAGGCAACACCCGAGGAGCAGACCGAGCAGGCCCGTATGAAGGCTGTTGCGTAGGTCTTCGATCTTTGCTGGGCGCCGCGTTTCTCTTGGAGCCGCTGCGCCCGGCCCTGAGTAGTGCCGTGGATCTACGTTCCCGGGATTCCTCGGAAAGGTTTACGAGCAGGAGGCGAGGGGATGCTTCGCCTCCAAACAACAACAGGGGGTCACAAGTGGCAACACGAGATGTAACGGACAGGGGGGTCGGCGAGCGCTACGACACGGCGTCCACGCAGCGCACGATCGTTCGCTTCTACGACGAGACCAAGGCGGCGTTCAAGAGCACGGAGTTCTACGCCTACCTGGTCACGTTCGCGGGGATCCTGATCGCGGCGCAGGTGATCAGCGACGGCGATAGCGGCGCGGGCGCAAGCGGCGACGTCTTCAACGCCAACCGTGCCTGGCTCTACCTGACGATCCTGACGGTCGGCTACATGGTCAGCCGCGGGCTCGCAAAGGCCGGCAGCGGCCATCCTGACCACGAGGACACACGGCGCGGCAGCTCCGACTGACGCTTGGGTGCAGCGAATTCAGCCCCGGAGGCTTGTGCAGCTCCGGGGCTGTCTTCCGTTCTGGGATGCGGCCGAGGCTCGGACGGTTGGGCGGACAATGCTGACTAGCTGCGCGGGTCGAGCTCGGCGGCAACCTCCGCCGCGCCCGCCTTCTTGCGCACGACCAGGAACGCGTCCTGTCGCGCGACCACCTCTTCGAGGTCGGGAACCTCATGCCCGGGCAGGA